>NZ_JAEMVD010000035.1 GCF_029215975.1 Sulfurimonas sp. SAG-AH-194-C20 | reverse complement strand
AGTATAAATAATTAAACTGGAGGTGCCACCCAGATTTGAACTGGGGATAGTAGCTTTGCAGGCTACGGCCTTACCACTTGGCGATGGCACCAGTTATATCTTTCATATCAATGGTGCCCGGAGCCGGACTTGAACCGGCACAGTATTGCTACCGGGGGATTTTAAGTCCCCTGCGTCTACCAATTTCGCCATCCGGGCATCTGCTATGAAATCACAGTTAAATATTTAAAAATTAAATGGAGCGGGAGACGAGGTTCGAACTCGCGACCCCAACCTTGGCAAGGTTATGCTCTACCGCTGAGCTACTCCCGCATCCATACTCTTACACGACTAAGTCTGTAAGTGAGCCGGAATTATAGCCGATTGTATTTGATTTGTAAAGAGTTTTTAGTGTAAATTATAAAAAAAATGCTATAATCACATTAATAGTTAATATATATACTTTATGAAAAAGGTTTTTTATGAGAAGTGATACAATTAAGAAGGGCTTTGATAAGGCTCCTCACCGTTCATTATTGCGTGCGACAGGTTTAAAAGATGAAGATTTTGATAAGCCATTTATTGGTGTTGCGAACTCTTACATAGACATTATCCCCGGACATTTTTTTCTTCATGAGTATGGAGAGATTGTAAAAGAGGCTATTCGTGAGGCTGGTGGTGTACCCTTTGTTTTTAACACAATAGGTGTTGATGATGGTATAGCTATGGGTCATGATGGTATGCTTTACTCACTTCCATCTCGTGAAATTATTGCAGATTCTATAGAAACTGTTATGAATGCTCATAAGCTCGATGCGATGATATGTATACCAAACTGTGACAAAATTGTTCCAGGTATGATTATGGGAGCATTGCGTGTAAATGTTCCAACTATCTTTGTTTCAGGTGGTCCTATGGCTGCTGGGCATAAAAAAGATGGTACACCTATTGACCTTGCTACTGCGTTTGAGGCTGTTGGAAAACATGCTGAGGGTAAGATGACTGATGAAGAGCTTTATGAGATAGAGTGTGAAGCTTGTCCATCTGGTGGTTCTTGTTCTGGTATGTTTACAGCAAACTCTATGAACACTTTATGTGAAGCAATGGGTATAGCACTTCCCGGAAATGGAACTATTTTAGCAATGACTCCAGAGCGAATTGAGCTTGTTAAAAAAGCAGCTCGTCGTGTTGTAGAACTTGCAAAGATGGAAGACCCTAAGTACAACATGAAAAATGTTTTAAATGAAAAAGCAATTCATAATGCCTTTGTTGTAGATATGGCGATGGGTGGAAGCTCGAACACTGTACTTCACCTTTTAGCGATTGCTAGAGAGTCAGACATAGAGTATAAGATAGAAAATATTAATAAGATCGCAGATAAAGTAGCACATATTTCTAAGATTTCTCCATCTAGATATGATGTTCATATGGATGATGTAAATAGTGCAGGTGGGGTT
The DNA here is from genome assembly GCF_029215975.1 of Sulfurimonas sp. SAG-AH-194-C20. Taxonomy (GTDB): domain Bacteria; phylum Campylobacterota; class Campylobacteria; order Campylobacterales; family Sulfurimonadaceae; genus Sulfurimonas. The sequence goes on along the minus strand of NZ_JAEMVD010000035.1, from coordinate 12,882 downwards.
AACGCAGTAATGTGTGAAGTGTCTAAACGCAGCGGGCTTTTAAATCTTGATGCTCTTATGATTACAGGTGAGACTTTAGCTGAGAGAATCGAGGGTTGTGAGATTAAAGATGATGATGTAATTCGCACAAATGAAAATGCTTACTCTCAAGTGGGTGGATTATCTATCCTTTTTGGAAACCTTGCTCTAGAGGGCGCTGTTGTTAAAACTGCAGGTATTGCTGCTGGTATGAGACAATTTAAAGGTTCTGCTATTTGTTTTAACTCTCAAGATAAAGCTATTGAAGGAATCATGAGTCATAAAGTTAAGGCTGGTGACGTTGTAGTTATCCGTTATGAGGGTCCAAAAGGTGGTCCAGGTATGCAAGAGATGCTTGCTCCAACTGCTCTTATCCAAGGTATGGGTCTTGGCGAATCTGTTGCACTTATAACAGATGGACGTTTCTCTGGTGCTACAAAAGGTGCATCTATCGGGCATGTTTCTCCTGAAGCTGCTGAGGGTGGACTTATAGCTCTTATAGAAGATGGTGATGAGATAGAACTTGACACTGATGCTCACTTACTACAGCTAAATGTAGATGACGCCACTTTAGCTGAGCGTACTAAGAACTTAAAACCATACAAAAATGAAGTGACTTCAAAGTGGTTAAAACGTTACCAACTTTTAGTAACAAATGCATCAAGTGGTGCGATTTTAAAAACTGAATTATAAAAAAAGAAATTAGGAAGAAATATTGAGCGCAATTGCAATAAAACACAATGACGAAGTACTAGACCTCGTTACAGCACAAGAGTTAGGCATTACAGGTGAAGAGATAGAGTTAGATAACTCTGCCGAGTCTTTAGATGTACTTCGTCACTCAACTGCACACTTAATGGCACAAGCTATAAAGTCACTCTATCCAGATGCAGAGTTTTATGTTGGACCAACTGTTAAAGAGGGTTTTTACTATGACTTTAAAACAGACTCTGAAATAGGTGAGGGCGATTTAAAAAAGATAGAAAAACAGATGCTTTCATTTGCTAAGAAAAAGTATAAGATAGAAAAGTACACTATCTCTATGGACGAAGCAAAAGAGAAGTTCAAAGATGACCATTTAAAACTTGCAGTTATGGAGAGAATCAAAGACGATAAGATAAGTATCTATAAACAAGGTGAGTTTGAAGATTTATGTCGTGGACCTCACTTACCATCTATCGGGCTTATCCGTTACTTTAAACTTACTAAAATAGCTGGAGCTTATCTTGGTGGAGACTCTAAGAACGAAATGCTTACTCGTATTTACGGTATCGCGTTTGCAGATAAAGAGTCTCTTAAAGCTCATATGGAGATGTTAGTTCAAGCTGCTAAACGCGACCACAGAAAGATAGGTAACGAGATGAAACTCTTTACTTTCCGTGAAGAAGTTGGAGCAGGTTTTCCTATCTGGCTTCCAGCAGGTGGTCGTCTTCGTGCTCGTTTAGAGTCACTTCTATTTAAAGCTCACCGTAAACGCGGGTATCAGCCAGTTCGTGGTCCAGAGATGCTTCGTGCTGACCTTTGGAAAACTTCTGGACATTACCAAAACTATGGTGAGAACATGTACTTCACTCAGATTGATGACATAGAGTTTGGTGTTAAGCCGATGAACTGTGTTGGACATATAAAAGTATATGAAGATGAACTTCACTCTTATAGAGATTTACCTATAAAATACTTTGAGTATGGTGTAGTTCACCGTCATGAGATGACGGGTGCTCTTCATGGACTTTTTCGTGTAAGAGAGTTTACACAAGATGATGCACATATTTTTTGTACCGTAGACCAGATAGAAGAACAAATCATCGAAGTTGTAGACTTTGTAGATAAAATCATGACTACTTTTGACTTTAAGTACAATATGACAATAAGTACTAAACCTGAAAAAGCGGTTGGTGATGCTGAAGTTTGGGAAAAATCAGAAGCGGCACTTGTTCGAGCGATGGAGAAAAATAACCTTCCGTATACTATTGATGAAGGTGGTGGAGCTTTTTACGGTCCTAAAATCGACATTAAGATTCTTGACGCTATTGGTAGAGAGTGGCAGTGTGGAACGATTCAGTTAGATAATAATCTTCCTGAGCGTTTCGGACTTGAGTATAATGGTGAGAACAATGAAAAAATTCAACCTGTTATGATTCACCGTGCTATTCTTGGTTCATTTGAGCGTTTTATCGGGATTCTAACTGAGCATTATGCTGGTGAATTTCCTATGTTTATCGCTCCAACACAAGTAGCAATAGTTCCAGTTGCTGAGACGCATAAAGATTATGCTAAGCAATTATCCGATAAACTTATTGATATTAATGCCGATAGTGAAATATATGCTAAAAATGATTCGTTAAATAAACGTATTCGTGTGGCTGAGAAAACTCGTGTTCCTATGATTGTCGTGATTGGCGATGAAGAGATAGAGAACAAAACAGTATCGATTCGCGATAGAAGAACACGTGAACAATACACAATAAGTGAAGAAGAATTTCTAAAACTTATACAAACTAAAATAAATGAGGTAAATTTTTGAACCAAAAGAAAAACCGTGTCATAATGAATGACGATATTCGTGCAACAGAGTTAAGATGTAATGTAGATGGAGCTGAGCCTTTAGGTGTAGTCTCTTTTGATGAGGCTATGGAAAAAGCAAATGAGTTAGACTTAGACTTAGTTCTAATCGCTCCAGATGCTAAGCCTCCTGTTGCAAAGATTATGGACTACGGTAAGTACAGATATCAAGAAGAAAAGAAACTCAAAGAGCAACGTAAAAATCAAGTAAAGATTGTTGTTAAAGAGATAAAACTTTCAGTGAAAATTGCTGAAAATGACATGAACTTTAAAGTAAAACATGCAAGAGAATTTTTAGAAAAAGGTTTTCATGTTAAGTTTAGAGTATTTTTACGTGGTCGTGAGATGGCTAATCCAATGGCAGGAAAAGAAGTTCTTCTTCGCGTTTGGCCAATGGTAGAAGATATCGGTGTTATGGAAAAGCCGCCGAAGTTTGAAGGGCGATACTTTAACATGTACGTCACACCCCAGAAATAAAATAAGTCACAATAGCGATGCATTTACCGCGTCGCTACGTTCGTCACACCCCAAGAGTACTTCTTCACTCCGCTCAGGGCGTGTACTATCGTACACTTCCTCGCTATGCTCCTTGTAACTACAACACTCTTGTGATTATTTCCAGACTATCTTTTGCTTTTATTAGCTGATATATTTTTGTATATTAAAAAGAATATTTTGTATAATTTGTATAAATTTATGTGAGTTTTGTTGAGAGAGAAAGTTTGGGGACTTTCGTCCCTTTACTTTTATGACTTTATTACTTTCGCTTTTAAATCATCTTCTTCGATAGCATCTTTAACATACTTGATAACAGCTAAGTTTTCTGTTTCGTTGATGTACCATTCTGCTATGTGTTCGTTTTCAAGAGCACCTAGTTTATCAAAATCTACATCATCGTTGTTGATGTAAAGAAAAGAGTGTCTTATAGGGTTTTTTAGCTTAAACGCAGTCCATATAAACCATAAAACAACTATACCAGCAACTATGCTAGTAAGAGTTTCTCTATCACTGAAGTCAAGGAAGATACCTGCAAATGTTCCACCTAAGAAAGTTGCAAAGTATGCTGATGAGTTAGAGATACCAAGAGCTGCACCTTTTTGGTGTACTTTTGCAAACTTAGAGATCATAGACTGAACTAGTGGCTCCATCATGTTAAAACCGATAAAGAAAAGAACTACACCGATAACAAAAACTGTACTGTCGTTAGTGAATCCCATGATTATAAAAGACGCTAGGAAAAGTACTATTGAGATTAAAAATATCTGTTTGGGTATGTTTTTCTTCTCACCAAATACAGCAGCAGGACCCATAGCGATAAGACCGGCTATCATAGCCGGTAGGTAAACCATCCATAACTCTGACTTCTCCCAAGAAAAACCATATTGCTCTTTTGTTAGGATGATAGGAATAAGTACAAACGCCATAGTCATAAGACCTTTTTGAAGCGTGTTTATAACTATCATATTTAAGAGGTTGTTATCTTTTAAAATGTCTAAAGTCTTAGAATCATCATGGTAGACATGTCTGATTTTTGGAGGAGTTGGAACCTTAGTAAAAAGTATAACTATAGAAAAAGTAGCAAGTACAGTCGTGATGAAAAATATAGTACTGATACCATAGTTTGAAGCGATAACTGGACCAAGACCCATAGCAAGAGCAAAACTCATGGCGATAAATCCACCCATGATAGCCATCGCTTTACCGCGTTTTTCTTCTTCAACAAGGTCCGAGACCATAGCTGTAGCAACAGAACCAATAGCTCCTGCACCTTGTAAGAATCGACCAAACATAAGCATAAAAATGTCATCAGAGTAAGCACAGATAAGAGAACCTACGATGAAGATGATAAGACCAAAAAGGATAGTAGGCTTACGACCTATCTTATCACTTAACATTCCAAATGGAAGTTGAAAAATTGCCTGAGTTAGTGCATAACCACCAACGATGATACCAACAAGAAAAGGTGTAGCACCTTCAAGGTCGAGTGCATAAACGGAAAGAACTGGCAAAACTAAAAACAGTCCTAAAAATCTTAAGAAGATAATGGATGAGAGTGGAAACACTTTTTTAAACATATGTAGCCCTTTATAGTATAATGAGGGGATTATAACAAAACAATATTATATAGACTATAAGGACAAAAAATTGAAATTAGTTTTAGCTACATCTAATAAAGGTAAAGTACGAGAAATAAAAGCGATGTGTGAGGATTTTGAAGTCATTCCTTATACCCAACTTATTGATGAGTTTGAAATAATAGAAGATGCTCATACTTTTAAAGATAATGCCCTACTAAAAGCACATGCTGTTTTTAATGCACTAAATGACGACAGTGTAATAGTCCTAGCAGATGATAGTGGTATAAGTGTAGAGGCTCTTGGTGGTGCACCTGGGATTTATAGTGCTCGTTATGGTGGGGAGAATGCTAGTGATAAAGATAATCTTCATACTTTGATGAAAAACATTAAAGCGACTGGAGCTACTAGCTCTCCTGCATTTTATACGGCAGCGATGGCTATAGTGACTAAAGATAGTGAAAGAACTGTGCATGGATGGATGTATGGAACGGCACTGACACAGGCACAAGGTGAGGGTGGTTTTGGTTATGACCCTATGTTTGTACCATTAGGTTATGATAAAACTTTAGGTGAGTTGGATGATGAAACAAAGAAAAAACTATCTCATCGTTCTAAAGCACTCTCTCTTGCGAGAAAAGTACTTAAATCATTATAAAAATTTAACGCTCAATTTACAAAACTTGTTTTCTAAACTAGTTAAGAACATATGTAAGTGGGCGTTATATCTGCTAAATGTTTGCATGATATCTCCTTTAACATTAGATGCTTATAGATATAAGCAAAAAATATTCCACTAGTTAAAGATGATAAGTAAGATAATTCCAAAAACTATTCTATATACTCCAAATGCAACAAAGGTAAATTTCTCTAAAAATTTTAAGAAAAGCTTTATTGTGATAAATGCAACGATAAATGAAACTAGAAAACCTACACCTAAAGAAAATAGGTGTTGTGTATCGAACTCTTTATAGTGTTTGAGAAGGTCATAAGCTGTGACTGCACTCATAACTGGAAATGCAAGTAAAAAACTAAACTCAGCACTTGCCTTACGACTCAAGTTTACGAGTAGTGCACCAATGATGGTAGAACCGGCTCTCGAAGTTCCAGGAATAAGAGCAAACACTTGAGCTATCCCAATAACAATGGCTTGTTTTAATGTAACAGATTCTACATCTTTTATCTGTTTGGACTCATCTGGAATAAACCATTTCTCAACAACTAAAAAGACAAGACCTCCAAGTATAAACATAACTGCAACGATATTTATACTAAAAAGCTCTTTTATCTGATGTGAAAAAACAAAACCAACTGCCCCAATAGGAATAAAAGCGATGAATACTTTAACCCATAGATCTAAATGTTTTGGTGTAAACTTATCTCTATAGTTAAAAAAGACAGCTAAAATTGCAGCAAACTGAATGATGACTTCAAAAGCTTTTGTACGACTTGTCTGTTCTAAACCCAGAAATTCACTTGCTACGATGAGATGACCAGTGGAAGAGATAGGTAGAAACTCTGTAAATCCTTCTATGATTCCTAAGAGTATGGTGTGAAAAATATCCATGTGTTTCCTTTTAAAGATGAACTTTATTTTATATATGATAAACTACTAAAAATGACATTTTAGCATAAAGTGTTAGGAGAAAATATGAATATATTGATAGTTGATGATAGTAAAATTGTAAGAAGAGTTTTGACAAATACGATAACTCGTTATTTTAAAAAATCAGACTGGAATGAACTGAATATCTATGAAGCTGAAGATGGTAACTTCGCCATGGAAATGATGCAAAATAAAAAAGTTAACATTATGTTACTTGATTGGAATATGCCAAATATGAATGGCGAAGAAGTAGTTGAAGCTGTCCGTGCAAATAAAGAATGGAATAAAACTCGTATTATTATGGCAACGACAGAGGGCTCAAAAGAGTCAGTTCTAAAGATGATAAAAAAAGGTGCTAACGGATACATGGTGAAACCTTTTCAAGAAGAAGCAATTTTTAATACACTAGATAATATTACAGCGAGAATGCCAAAATAATTATTTTTAAAGTTATTTCGATATAATACGAGGTTTTTATGAAAATATGGTAAATTCCATATTTTAGGTATGTCACCGATATAAACAATTTAATAAATCTCGTAGGAAATTTTATATGTTACTTTTTACACCCGGTCCAACTCCAGTTCCACAAAATGTTCGTAATGCTATGGCAGATGAGACTATGCACCATCGTACACCCGAATTTGAAGCAATTTTTGAGAAAACTCGTAAACATCTTTTTAATCTTTTTAAAACTGATGAAGTAGTAATGATAGCTTCTAGTGGTACGGGTGCTATGGAAGCTTCTGTTATCAACCTTTGTAAAAATACACTTCTCTCTGTGAACTCTGGAAAGTTTGGTGAACGTTTTGGTAAAATTGCTATCGCTCATGGGCTAAAAAGCATTGAGATTAAAAATGAGTGGAATACACCAGTAAGTGTTGAAGATATACTAAACACAGTTAAAGCAAACGCAGACATTGATGCTATTGCCGTTCAGATTAGTGAATCAGCTGGCGGACTTCGTCATCCTGTTGAAGAGATTGCAAAGGCTGTAAAAGCTATAAACCCAAAAATTATGATAATTGCTGATGGAATTACTGCTGTTGGTGTTGAGCCAATAGATGTGACTAACATTGATTGTTTAATCGCTGGGAGTCAAAAAGCTCTTATGCTACCTCCTGGTTTAGCCATTTTAGGTCTATCAAACGCAGCTATTACAAGTATTGGTTCTGGTGTTGGGTATTACTTAAATCTTGCTAGTGAGATTAAAAAGCAAAAACAAAACACAACGGCTTATACTGCAGCAACAACACTCATCATAGGACTCTTAGAAGTTTTAGAGACTGTTGAAGCAAATGGTGGAATTGAAAAACTCTACTCTGACACAGCAACTCGTGCAAATGCAGTAACAGAAGCACTCGTAGCTTTGGGTTTACATATCTATCCATCAACTCCAGCAAAGTCTATGACTACTATTGATGATGTAAACGCAGCAGAGATAAGAAACTTACTCAAAACTGATTTTGAAGTAAATGTTGCAGGTGGTCAAGACCATTTAAAAGGTAAGATTTTTCGTATAAACCAGATGGGTCTTATCTCTAACTATGAAATGGCATGGGTTGTAAATGCAGTTGAACTATGTTTAGCAAAACTAGGTCGTCGCGATTATGATGGAACTGCTAACAAAATCTTTAACGAGATTACTTTTGGAATGGATAAATAATGATACTTGAACATGAAATCCCTAACGGGAGTAAGTTATACTTTGGTGCATCAGCAAAAGTAAAACGCCGTATAGAAAATGTAGCAAGTGAAATACTTGATGCAAATGGTTACCAAGAAATAGTTACCCCTATGTTCTCGTACCACCAGCATCTTAGCATAGCAGATAAACGCCAACTCATCCGTGTAAATGATGCAGCGAACAACTCACTTTCTCTTCGTGCGGACTCTACTATAGATGTTGTACGCATTATCGAGAAACGTTTAGGGTCAAATACAGAGCACAAAAAATGGTTTTATATCCAGCCTGTTGTGACTTATCCAACTACTGAGCAGTACCAAGTTGGTGTTGAGTTTATGGGTGAGAAGAAACTCTCTAGTGTTTTAGATTTAGCGACTACTATTTTTGAAAAGTTAGATGTGAAGCCATTGACACAAATCTCAAATATTAAAATACCTGAGTTACTTGTGGAGATGTTTGATGTGTTAAGTATAGAAGATTTTAAACATATAAACATAGACAAGTTTATCTCTCTTGAAGTTGAGTGGTTGACTAAACTAGTTTACTTGCAGTATGCTGAGCAGATTGATGAAGTGATAGCAATTGCTCCTGAGTCAATAGTCTTAGAGTTAAAGAAGATGAAAGATTTATGTACAGAGATGAAGTGTGACAACACAGTACTTGCACCAATGTACTATGCAAAAATGCTTTATTATGATGAGCTGTTTTTTAGATGCATACAAGGCAATGAAGTTTTTGCTCGTGGTGGAAGATACAAGAATGAAAACCTGACATCAGTAGGTTTTGCAATATACACAGACTCTGTTTGTGAAGAATTAACAAAATAATTATTTAGATAAAAGAGGAAGTATATAATGAAAGCAGATTTAATTGTAGGAATCCAATGGGGTGACGAAGGTAAGGGTAAGATAGTTGATAGACTAGCATGTGAATACGATATGGTATGTCGTTCTCAAGGTGGTCATAACGCAGGTCACACTATCTGGGTTGATGGTGTAAAGTTTGCACTGCACCTAGTACCTTCTGGAGTACTTAATCCTAAAGCTATAAATGTAGTTGGAAATGGTGTAGTTTTATCTCCTGAGTCTATCATCAAAGAGATGGTTCAGTTTGAAGGTTTAGAAGGTCGTCTTTTTATTTCTGATAAAGCACACTTGAACCTTTACTATCATGCACTAATAGACCAAGCAAAAGAGCGTCTTAAAGGTGACAAAGCAATTGGAACAACTGGTAAGGGAATAGGGCCTGCTTATGCTGACAAGATTAACCGTACTGGTTTCCGTGTTGGGGAGCTTTTAAATCCTACAAAGCTTACTGCTTCTATCATCGAGTATTTTGAGCAAAATAGACAAATTTTTGATATTTATGAGATAGACACTCCAAAAGAAGCTGAACTTTTAGCAGAACTTGAGGGCTATAAAGAGAAACTTGCTCCTTTTATCACAGATACTACACAACTTGTATGGAAAGCAATAGATGATAACAAAAAGATACTTTTAGAGGGTGCTCAAGGTACTCTTCTTGACATCGACCATGGAACATATCCTTATGTAACTTCATCTGCAACAGTTTCAGCAGGTGCTTGTACAGGTCTTGGTATAAACCCTAAAGACATTGGTAAAGTTATCGGGATAGTTAAAGCCTACTGTACTCGTGTTGGTAATGGACCTTTCCCTTCTGAAGACTTTGGAGAAGATGGTAAGCGTTTAGGTGAGCAAGGACATGAATTTGGTACAACAACTGGACGAGCACGTCGTTGTGGTTGGTTTGATGCCGTTGCGACTCGCCATGCAGCTAGACTTAATGGTTGTGATGAACTAGCACTTATGAAACTTGATGTTCTTGATGGTTTTGATGAGGTAAAACTTTGTGTTGCTTATGAATATGAAGGTAAAGAGATAGACTATATGCCATCAAACCTTGATGATGTAACACCTATTTATAAAACTTTTAAAGGTTGGGATAACTCTGTTGGTGCAAGAACTTTTGATGCACTTCCTAAAGATGCTCAAGATTTTGTAAAAACTATAGAAGAGATAAGTAAAACTAAAGTTGGTATAATCTCTACATCACCAGAGAGAGATGATACAATAATTCTCTAATAAGGCTTTATATGAAGACTCGCTATACCTCCCTTGTAAGTGTTAAAAAAAACATTATGCAGCGTAGTGAGCAAGTACTTCAAACTGCCAATGCTAATCTCAATAATGCACTTGTCGCCCTAGAGCTTTCCTTTAAAGAACTACAAAATATTCCTTCACCAACCACAGGACAAATCTCTGAATTTTTATCTGCACGTACACTACTTGACTCACAAAGAGCTATAATACAGCACAACCAAGAGTGGGCAGAGTTTGCTAGAGTAGAGATACGAAATGCATCGGCACAACTCAAATTGGATATGGTAGAATATGAAAAATTTAACTATCTTGATTTAGAAGAGATAAAAATTATGCTTCAAAAACAAAAATACGAAGAAGCGAAAGAGTTAGATGAAATAGCACTTATGACTTATAAAAAAAGAAATACTACAAAGGAATTTTCTTGAAAATACTAATACTTATAGCACTTCTTACATCAGCACTTTTTTCACTACAAACAAGTGATAGACTTTTTGAATGTACAGAGATTTTTAAAGAGAGAAAAAATGAACTACTTGTTGAACTAGAACGAATTGATGAGCAAAAACAAGCACTTAGTGCACTTAAAGTGGCAACAGAAGAACTACTTAAACAAAAGGGAGAAAAACTCTCTATACAAGAAGAAGTAGTTGATACTAAATTAGCACAAATCGAAAAAAAAGAAAAAAATATCAAAAAGATGATGCAGAGAAATGAAGCAGCACTAAAAGAGCTAAAAAAGACAAAAATGAGTAAAATTGCTCAAACTTTTTCAAAAATGAAACCAGCAGCAGCTTCTAGTATACTCTCGGATATGCAAGCACATGATGCAATGATGATTTTACAATCTCTAAAACCAAAAGTAGTAGGTAAGATTTTAACAAAGATGGATGCAAAAAAAGCTTCAGAATTAACACAACTTTTAAGTAAATAATACCGCTCTAATAAGATTTTTACCTTACTTATAGTAAAATGTCCAAATTTAATAAATAAGTAGGGCTCTTAACTCATGAAACTATCACTCAAAACTATTCCTCATATCTCTAATAAAATTGCAATTGATTTAAATAAAAGTGGTGTTGTGACAATGACTAAAGGTCTTGAGCCTATTGCAAGTGAAGCTGTGAAAATTCTTGAAGAAAATGTAAAACAAGAGATGGCTTTAGAAGACAAAGTGGACCTCATTTGTGATGAAAATGAAGAAGAGATAGAGTTTCAGTTAGTAGATGAACGCCAACTTTTCTTTATGATTAAGAAAAAACTTGCACCTGAATTTGGTGTAATTTTAAACTATGAAGAACGCTTTTCAGACATAAGCCATAAAATTCTTGATGAACTTTATGAAGAAGATTTAATTCATTTTGATGTAACAGAGAATCGTATAAAAAATATTATTTACAATGCAATAACTGGCTTTATTGCTGATGCCTCTGAGATTGAAGATGCGGTTATGGATAAAATACGTTCTTACAAAAAGAGGTATATCCCTGGAACTGATGAGTTTGATATATTACACGAGAAGATTTACCGTGAAGAGATGATGAAACGAGGTATGGAGTAATAAAGATGAGTAACCCTTTAAAAAAAGTATATATTTACCTAGAAAATGGAACATATTTAGAAGCAAAAAGTTTTGGGGCAGATACAACTGTAGTAGGAGAGATGGTTTTTAATACTTCACTGACTGGGTACCAAGAGATAATGAGTGACCCTTCATACGCAGGGCAGTTTGTTACATTTACTATGCCAGAGATTGGAAATGTTGGTGTAAATGAACAAGATATGGAAAGCTCATCGGCTCATGCTAAAGGTATGATAGTACGCAAATATCAAGAACGTTACTCTAATTTTAGAGCTGAGGAATCTTTAGCTACATTTTTAACTAAACATAATGTTATGGGAATCTGTGACATAGATACAAGATTCCTTACTAAGATGCTTAGAGATGAGGGTGCTATGATGATGATAGCCTCTACAAAAATATCTGACAAAGAAGAACTTAAACAGCTTCTAGCAGATGCACCTCGCATAGAAGATGTGAACTATATAGAAGAGGTAAGCACAAAAAAAACTTATAAACACACTCAAAGTACTTATAATAAGATGAGTGGATTTGAGTATGAAGATGCACCTAAAGTAGAAGCTAATATAGCTGTTATAGATTTTGGTGTGAAACGTAATATCTTAAATGAAATTGTATCTGCTGGAATTGGTGTTGAAGTTATTCCAAATGATTTTAAGGCAGATGATTTAATAACGCAGTATAAAAATAAAACTATTGATGGTGTTTTTCTCTCAAATGGTCCAGGTGATCCTCTTGTACTTAAAAAAGAGCAAGAACAGATAAAAATATTGATAGCTGCGAAAATTCCAATTTTTGCTATCTGTTTAGGGCATCAACTCCTTTCAATTTCTCACGGTTATGATACTTTTAAACTAAAGTTTGGTCATCACGGTGGAAATCACCCTGTTAAAAATGAAAAAACTGGACTTGTAGAGATTACAGCACAAAATCATAACTATAATGTTCCTGACAATATCATAGAAATAGCAGAAGTTACACACACAAACCTTTTTGACAATACTATAGAGGGTTTAAAATATAAAGATGAGCCAATATTTTCAGTACAGCATCACCCAGAAGCTAGTCCTGGTCCTAAAGAGAGTGCCTATATATTTGGCGAGTTTCTTACTTTAATGCAAAATGCAAGAGTTAGTTAGTACTTTAGAAAAACGCAAGTTGTTTATCCTTAAGCTACTTGTCGCATTTGCAATTCTTGCAATTGTTTTCAATATTTTCTTTACACTTTCCCC
>NZ_JAEMVD010000034.1 GCF_029215975.1 Sulfurimonas sp. SAG-AH-194-C20 | reverse complement strand
ACTAGTAAGATGAAATAGTATCATCACCAAACGCAGTGCAAAATCATTGTGACCAAAGATTTGAAGAGAGAATAAAGTTAAAAAAGATAAAAATGAAAAATCACCATATAATAGGGAAACTTCTTCATAGGATATTGAAATATTTGAAGTTTGTAACACAAGTATAAAGGTGTCTATTCCTAAAATAAGGAAAAAGACATATTTTAGATTCATAGTTTTAAGAAGTTACCAATTATTTCATGTCCATACTCGCTCATAATTGATTCAGGATGGAACTGCACTCCATATATATCTCTACCTTTTACTTTTAAAGCCATAATCTCTCCATCATCTGTACTTATTGCAGTTGATTGGAGTGTTGATGGAAGCGACTTCTTCTCTACTATTAGTGAGTGATAACGAGTCGCTATAAACTCTTGAGGAAGTGACTTGAAAAGTTCGCAGTTAGCTGTCTGTTTCATAGTTGATGTTTTTCCATGCATCATATTCTTAGCACGGACAACCTTTGCACCAAAGACCTGTGCTATACTTTGGTGACCTAAACATATACCTAAAATAGGGAGTTTATCCGCAAAATACTTGATAGTATCAAGAGTTACACCAGCTTCATCAGGAGAGGCTGGTCCAGGAGAGATAATTATTTTTTCAGGGGAGAGAGCTTCTATCTCTTTTACACTCATCTCATCATTTCTTATTATTTTTAAATCAGCACCTAGTTCTCTACAGTACTGAACTATATTATAAGTAAAGCTATCATAATTATCTATCATTAAAATCATTTTATTTTTGCCTCTAATTTTTTACTATTAATATAAAAAGTATGGTATTTATCTTCGGTATTATAACAAAATATAGTATATCTATCGTATTAAACTTTCACTTATATAAAATATATGACTAGCTACTTTTTAAGTTCTCCCCAGTCCCAAGTAAAACTGCCACCCATCTTGTGTTCTCGTTCGCATCAAAAACGATTTTTGCCATTATAGTCAGTGGTATTGAGAGTAGCATTCCTACTATACCTAGTAACCATCCCCAAAATAGTAGTGATAAGAAGACTACTAAAGTTGAGAGCCCTAAACCTTTTCCCATTACTCTTGGCTCAATTATAGAACCGATGATTACATTTATACTAACATAAAATATACTTACGATTAGAGCATTTAAACTGCCTAATTGCACTAGTGTGATGAGTACTGCTGGAACAGCTGCTATGATTGAGCCGATATTAGGGATGAAGTTAAACATAAATGCTAGAACTGCCCAAAGAAATGCATAGTCCGTACCTATGATAAGTAAAAATATCCAAACTATAAAACCTGTCAACATAGAGATTAATGCTTTTAGAACCATGTAGTGTTTTATCTTTGAAGAAATCATTTTTATGTGACGAGTGGTATCATTTTGCTTGTCTGCAAAGTCTATTTTATCTATAAAATGTCCTGATTCTAAGAGCATAAATACTACTGTAAGTATTATAACAAAACCATTCGTCAGCATGGAACTCATCCCTTGTAGGATTGTCGTTCCAAAGGTCATAATGCGTTTAGAGTTAAACAAGTTTGTAAAATCATCCACAGGTAGAGTTACACCTAAACTTAAAGCATAGTCAGATACATTATTATGATAAGAAGCGAGTTTGCTTGAATACACATCTATGTTCGCACTAAAGTCTGATACTGATGTTCCTATGAGTTTGCCTACAAGTCCTAAAATGACTAAAAACATACTCATAACAAGAACGAGGGCTAAACCTTCTGGTACTTTTTTTGACTTAAAGTAGTGATATAATGGAGACAAAATGATAGCTATAAAAAGTGAAAGTAAAAAAGGAACTAAAATTGCCGAGGCACTTTTCACACCTGCTAAGATAATTACAACACTTGCCATCACGATAAATAAATAACCTATTTTACTTTCTTGCATCTGTTTCCTTTAGCTAAAGTATCTGTTTTTTGTTTGTGAGTTGTTGGAGATAGTTTGAGATATTTATAAGACTAAAAGTGATTAGAAATATCATAAGTCCAGGAAAGAAACTTACCCACCAAGCTATCTCTACAACATCTTTTCCACCACTGAGAATTGTCCCCCAACTCATTTGAGGAGCCACTATGCCAAGCCCTAAAAAACTCAGACCTGATTCTGCAAGTATAGCCCCTCCAACACCGAAGGTAAAACTTACGAAGTAAATCGGTGCTAGTATCGGAGCATAGTATTTAAAAAGTATCTTTGTTTTTTTTACTTTAGCAATGTTTAATATTTTTATGTAAGGCTGTGAGGTGATTTTAAAACTCTCTGCGCGAATAAGTCTTGCTGTAGTCATCCAACCTGTAATGGAGATTATGACTATGAGAACCCACTCTGAAGCATTTACATAACTTACTAGTGCTAAGAGTAAAAAAAATGTTGGAAAGGTTAAAAAAAGGTCTACGGTTACGATAAAAGCCTTATCTACATTACCTCTAAAGTATCCTGCAATAGAGCCTAGTATAAGACCAAAAAAAGAGGCTATGAAAGCGCTCCCAACACCTATGATAAGAGAAACCTTTCCACCTTCCATCAGTCGAGCTAAGACATCTCGACCAAGCCTATCTGTACCTAATAAATAATCAAATGAGGGTGCTAATAAAATTGATTGAGAATGAAGAGTATATGCATCATTTACATACAAAAAACTTCCAAAGAAGGAAAATATAAAAATAAATAAAAAGATTAACAAGCTATATATAGGCATATATACTACTGTTTTATTCCTAAAAGTGTTTGCATCATTTGATCTATTGTAGTAATAATTTTAGCTGCTGCTCCATATGCTGTTTGATACTTAATCAGATTGGTTAACTCTTCATCAATACTAACTTTTGAAACAGAAAAGTACTCCAATTCAACAGCACTAAACTGTACAGATGTAGTTTCATTTTTACTAATAGCTGCATTTGTAGAAATTCCCACAAAAGTAGCTGTTATATCAAACATACCGTATACTGTAGTATCATAGGATTCAGTACCAATTTTAAAATCATATGACTCAAACTGCTGTTGAACCATACTTAATGCCACACGATTATCTCCCGCAGTACCTGAAAAACCAGCACTTATATTTGTTGGATTATCTCTAAGTGTAGAATTTAGTGCAATATTAGTTGCATCATCTCCATCAAAGTACCTACCAAGTCCTAATGCTCCTGCAAAGTTTGTTCCCGAACTATAACTAGGTGTAGTGAGTGTATCTTCTAAAGAGAAAGTATACCCTTGAGACTTGGAAAGAGGGTCCATCGAAAGTTCCATTCTTGTAATTCCATCTGCAGATTGTGAAAAGTTAAAAGTTAAAAAATCATCAATATCATTATTAGCACTTCCATCATTATTATCATCATTATTTCCTAAAATTTGACCTTCGATAGAGTTAGTGTTGACAAGTCCACTCATTGAAGTTGCCACATCCACATTTATACTTCTCCTCGCAACTTCATTTCCATCGATATCATAAATAACTAGATTAAATGAACCTTCATTAATATTTAGCTCAGAATTTACTAATGAGCTGTTTCCATCTACTGTTTGTGGGTTTGAGTTCATAAAAGTAGTAGACGATGCTGCATAAAGATTATTCGTTGCTTCTATTAGTCCTTTTGCAAAAGCATCTAGTTGTGCCACAACCTTTTGAATAGTGCCATCAAGTGGAACACCCGTAGTAGAGTCTATCGAACCACCGCGAAGATCTAAAATAGCACCTATTTTACCACCGGTTAAGGATTCTTCCATGGGTATTAGCACACCATCTTGGCGTTCATATGAAACTTCAAAAAAACCATTTTTAGTATTCTCGTTAGATACGACAATTGGGTGGTATGTACTGCCATCAACAATATTAAAACCATTTACACTTACAGTATAACTACCAGTTTTTGTATTTGAGTTACTATTAATTTGTATATTCGCCTCTAATTGTCCGCTATTTGTAGTTGCTCCAATTAGTCTTGACAAATCACGTTCAAGTACATTTCTTCTGTCTCTTAAATCGTTAGCAGTATATACATCACCGGATTCAGATGAGTCTATGGAAGTATTAAGAGATGCTAATTCTTTTATAATTGTATTAACTTGATTGATATTTAATTCTAATTGATTGTTCATACTCTCTTGCAAACCAGTAACTTGATCTTGCGTTTGAGTAATACGTTGTGTCAGAGTCTCTGTTTGTTGTGCTAAGGCAACTTTAATAGCTGGATTATCTGGATTATCTGTAAATGTTTGCCACATATTATAGTATTCAGTTAAATCAGATTTAACACCCACCCCATCAATTTCTGGGAAATAAGTTGATAGTTCTTCTAAAGATTTTTGGGAAAATTCTGTATACTCTTTATCAGCCGATATACTTGTATATCTATCAAAAACAAAGTTGTCAAAAATTCTTTGAATGTCTGCAACTTGTGTTCCATTACCAACATTACCAGCACCAGAAAACAGTGGTGTTTGAGCAGCCTGGATAACTCTCTTTCTTGTATAACCTTCTACTTCTGCATTTGTGATGTTGTTACCAGTTGTATTTATTCCAACTTGTGCAGCACTTAAACCACTATACCCAATATTAAGACTGTTAAGAATTGAAGGCATCTTACACTCTCACTTCTAAAATAGATGCATTTTGTGCAGTAACTTTATCGTAACCCTGCATCTCTGTTGGCACCAGTCTTTCTAAAAATGTATTATATAGATTACTAACAAGTAAAACAAATTTTGCATATTTCTTATTAATTTCTCGTAAATTTTCGAGTTCTATTTTTAGTTCATCTAGTAGTATATGTTGTTCTTTATCAAGGAGGTCTGGAAGTTCTATATCAGGGTTAGAAGTCATCAAAGATGATATTTCATGGTCTATTATTGCTTTTTTTGCTTCAAAACTTTTTAATTTTTCTTCTTTGAGTGATAATCTATCAAACTGAGTTGTATGCTCAGCTTTTTTTATATCTTCTATATCAGATTGTGTAATGTTAATTATATCTCTTAGGTCACTTAATGCATTTTGTAAATAATGTGATAACATATCTAACTCCTGTTTTACTTTTTTGTTTTAAAGTAAAGAATCCGCCATCTTTTGAGATAAGGCATCTATATCTACTTTGTACTCACCTGAGCCTATTGACTCTTTAAGTTCATCAACCTTACTTGTCTCTGTCTGAGACGAGTTAGTTGCAGTCTTTTTTTGTTCTTGTGTTTCGTTAGTTTTGCTTGAATAAGCAGTACGAATAGCCGAACTATTTGTTTGTGAAATCATAATTTATCCTTTATACTTCTATATCGGCAAACTATTCATTTACTTGAGCTAAATTCCTTACTTTGTTCGACTTAAATACTCATATAACATTTGTGAAAAACCAAAGCTCCCTGCACTCGCTTTACTTAATTCATCTCTGTACATTGACTTGTATATTTTATCTCCTGGATCTTTTTGAGATGAGAAAACATCATTATCATTTTTTGCTGCATTATCCATCAACATCTTAATTATTACAGACTCAAACGCATCTGTTTGTTCTCTTAACTCTTTATCATCAGCTTTCTCATTTATCTTAGGGATATTAGTGTTTTGTATTGTAAATTGTGCTGTATTTGTTATGCTATTCATCCCGTACATTACATTATCACCAAGTCAGCTACTATGCTTCCCGCACTCTTCATAGCTTCAAGTATTGAGATTATATCTTTTGGAGATGCTCCCATCTTTTGTAGAGACCGTACAAGATTTGCTACTGTTGTTGTGCCCTCTTTTGTGTAAACTTCATTTTCGTTAAGACCTATAACCAAGTCTTTATCAACTTCTATAGAACCATCTGGCGATAGTATTTTATTTTGTTCAACAATTTTAATAGTTATATCACCATGTGTAAGTATAATAGGTTTAAGCTCTATGTTTACACCGGCAACGATAGTTCCTGTTCTTTCATTGATGATAATTTTATTTTTAGGTCTATAGTTCATGTCTATATCTTGAACTTCAGCTAAAAATTCTATCATCGAACGATTTTGAGGACGTTTAAGTTTTACACTTCTTGAATCAGTTGCAACTGCAACTTGAGTATTATAAAAACTATTTATCGCTTTTTGAACGGCTACAGCATTTTTAAAGTCAGCCTCTTTTAGTGAGAGTGTTGCATACTCTTGGTTAAAAATGTTGACGCTTATCTCGCGTTCAACCAACCCACCACCAAATACAACCCCCGCAGTTGGATGGGTAAGTGCACCACCTCTAGTATTTCTTCCACCAATACTTAAAGCACCTTGAGCAAGTGCATATATCTTACCATCAACCCCTTTTAAAGGAGTCATCAAGAGTGTTCCACCCTCAAGCGATTTCGCATCACCTATAGAAGAAACTGTCACATCAAACTGATCACCTTGTCTAGCAAATGGTTTTAGTGTTGCAGTTACTACAACTGCTGCAACATTTTTTGTTAAAATATCTCTAGGTGCCATATCTATATTCATCGCTCGAAGCATGTTTGAGATAGATTGTAGTGTAAACCTTGAAGTCGTTCCATCACCTGTCTTTTTAAGTCCAACAACAAGTGAGTAACCGATAATCTGATTTTCTCGCACACCAACAATGTTTGAAACATCATTAATTTTAGTTGCGTTTAGTGCTGAGATAAAAAGAAGTAGTAGTAAAAAGTATTTCATTATAATCCTTGAAGTACTCAAGAATTAGCAATATTTATTCCACTTTACTCATGAAGTGAGGTATGTAAGGCTTGTATTTCCAAATTTTTTAGTTTTAATGATGTGAAAAGCACCTAAAGTCTCATCTATCTCCAAACCTGTCATGTGCTCGATTATGATAATTTTAACAGATTCTTCAGGTAAAGACTTGATTAGATTCATAGTTTTATCATAAATCTCTTCCATACCCTCACGAATACTAAAAGGTGGATCTACATAAAAATAAGCATCTTCACCCATTTTCTTTAGTTTTGCGACCACTGCGTTTATGTTAGTAAAACTATCTCCACCATACACATTACAAGAGCTTGGGTCAGTTTGTGAAATATTTTCTTTTAGTGTTTTAAGAGCATCCCTGTCTTTTTCCATAAACTGTACGCTTTTAGCTCCACGACTTAAAGCCTCCAAGCCGATAGAGCCACTTCCGGAGAAAACCTCAACAAAATTTGCACCTATGATGTCAAACTGAAGAGTATTAAAAAACGACTCTAGTACTATTGTTTTTGAACTTCTTGTTGTAGTTTTACTAGGAAGCTTTAAAACTTTTCCTTTAAACTTTCCACTTATTATTTTTTTTGTAAATTTCTTAGAATTATTTTTCATAAAATGCTTTTACTGCTCGTATAATATTTGACTGGTACTCTTGTGTTAAAAATTCTATACGTTTTTCTAAGATGCTAAAGTCCATTGCAGGGTCTTCATCTACTGTTTGAACACTATCCATATCACTCACACTCTCTTGCATTGGATTTAATTCTCCAAATCGCTTTTCTAGTGCTAAAATGAGTTGTGACCTTGAAAAAGGTTTTTTCAGGTCAGCCTTTTCATCACTTCCTATATAAAAGCAACGTTCATCATTAAGACAAGGCTCATCTCTCACAACTATGTCACATTTACTGAGTGAACATAGGTGCTTATCTAAAAAAAGTTCTAACGACTTCTGTAAAAGTGGAGAGTTACACTGTGCTGCTATTTTCATTCATTTCCTTGTAAATAATAATTTATACTATACTTTACATCTTCATCTGTGTCACTACCCAGTAACCACTGAGCATACGAAGAGTCATTTATACATACCTCTTCTATATACTTGCCCTTATGTTTACCAAAAGAGAATTTTTCCAAAAGAACTTCTTTAAAACTCAACTCCTGCATCTCTTCTTCACTCGCCATTTCTTTGAGATAAAGAAGAAGAAGTTTTGTCACAAGAGCATCACTTAGGGCATTATGTGCAAGTAAAGCATCTTTAATTCCATACTGCTCTTGGAGTTTTTCTTCATCTCTGTAGAGTTTTAACTCATAGCGCAGAAATTGTAGAGAAAATCCATCACACTCTTGTATAAGATGTTTACTTACCCTAAGAGTATCTATAATAGCACCCTTCCAGATAAAACCAGTAGAAGCTAAAATTCCTAAATCAAAATTAATGTTATGTGCTACTAAAATATTATCTTCTGTGTTATGCTTTTGTAAGTAGGTATAAACACTACTTTTTTTAAAGGCTTGTTTCTCTTTTATCATCTCGTTTGTTATATGGTGGATACTTGAAGCCTCAGCAGAAATCTTTTTTCCCTCATTTACAAGAGAGTACCCATAAGTATTATCATCTACAAAGGCAACAGAACACATAACATCTTTTGCATCTAAACCTGTAGTCTCAGTATCTAAAAATATCAACATTTAACTAACTTCACTCGTTTACACCGAACACTAAGTATCATAAAAGAGAAGTACCCTGCCACTAAAATAAAAGCATACAAAACATAGATATTAAACCAATCAAAGACAGCACTGTTTGCACTAAAAAGATAGCTAAGGATAAGTGCCATTATCATCTGTGCACCTACTAGCCAAATGATAAGCATAAACCATTTTCGCCATACTTTTACCAAGTCTCCATAACCTACATCTTCTACCGCTTCACTTACTCCCTCGTCTGGGCAAGTCAGTAGTTGGAGTTTATAGCTATTTTTACAGTTATTAAAAATTCCTTTGAGAGTTCTAAACAAAAAAAGTAAAAGTGTAAGACTCCAAAATATAAGAAACCAAAACTTTGTAATATCCAAAAGAGCCATTTTTAACTCTTGTGTTACAGGTACCATTCCTTGTGAAACATATAAGTACAGACTAACACAAGTAGCTAAAATAAAAGCCCAAATAGTACTAGAAAGTGTTAAATGCAGTGCCCATCCAGCCCAAAGATAAAAATAAAACTTACTCACTTGTTTTTCCAAAGTCACCTAACATACTATTGTAATGTTCTAGTGTCATAAAACTTTTCTCAAATCTATATCTAATTATGAACTCTACAACACTATTTTTAAAGTCTGTATCAACATTTTCCACTCTACCAAAATAGGCTAAAGAGGTATTTTTACTTTTAATCTTTGCCTCTTTGTCATAACTAATCGCCAAAATTTGTAGGTATTTTCCCTCTTTAATCTCGCCTAAACTCTCTTCTAAAAGTGAAGCACCAGATAGGTTAATAGCCTTAAATAAAAAAATTTCTTCAAAAATGTCTATCTTTTTATTTATACCTATTTTAACAAACAACTCTTGTAAATGAGTCATATTCTTTTTACGTGTGAGTTCATAACTCGATATTTTATTTGTAAGGTTTTTTAATCTATCTAGGGCTGAACTCATCACTATTTCCTCTATACTTTATTATTCAAATTATATCAAAATTAATTAGATATAATGTCATTAATTAAAATAACAACTAAAGAGAATCATGGACTACTTAAAAGCACAGAGTGTAGCTTCACTCAAGGGTACTATCAACATCTCAGGTGCAAAAAATGCATCCCTTCCTCTTATAGCGATGACTATCCTCGCAAAAAATAGTGTGCACATCAAAAATTTACCGCATGTGGCCGACATAAAAACACTGCTTAAACTTCTTACTAATTTAGGTGCAGATGTCACTTTCTTAGATGAGAAAACTCTTGTTGATACAAAACCACTCCATGAGACAAAAGCAACATATGATATAGTAAAAACCATGCGTGCTTCTATCTTAGTTTTAGGTCCAATACTCGCACGTTTTGGTCACTGTGAAGTTTCACTTCCAGGTGGTTGTGCCATCGGTCAGCGTCCTATTGATTTACACCTTAAAGCATTAGAGCAAATGGGTGCTAAGATAGAGATAAAAGCAGGTTACATTGAAGCTAGAGCACCAAAAGGTCTTCAAGGTTGTAACATCATCTTTGATAAGATTACTGTAACAGGAACAGCAAATATTGTAATGGCAGCAGCACTTGCAAATGGTAAGACAATTATCACAAACGCAGCCCGTGAACCTGAAGTAGTACAACTCTGTGAAGTCCTTAATGAAAGTGGTGTAAAGATAGAAGGAATTGGAACAGCTATACTTACCATTCATGGAACAGCGGGAGAGCTTATCGACATTGTTGATTTTAGCATTATTCCTGATCGCATTGAAGCTGGGACATACCTCTGTGCTGGAGCTATCACAAAGTCACAAATCACTCTAACAAATGTAGAACCTAAACACTTAGGTGCAGTTCTCTCAAAACTTGAAGAGATGGGAAGTACTTTTACTCTAACAGATAATACTATTACAATTCATCCAGCCAAAAAAATAAAAGCAGTAAAAATCATCACTCAAGAGTATCCTGCATTCCCAACAGATATGCAAGCACAGTTTATGGCGTTAGCAACTCAAGCAGATGGTGTTTCTATCATTGAAGAGAGACTCTTTGAAAACCGTTTTATGCATGTGAGTGAACTTCAACGTATGGGTGCAGATATAACACTAAATGGTCATACAGCAACCGTTAATGGCAAAACAAAACTAAGTGGAACTGATGTAATGGCTACTGACCTAAGAGCTTCATCAGCACTTGTTTTAGCAGCACTTGTTGCAAATGGTGAGACAAACATACACCGTATCTATCATTTAGACCGTGGATATGATGCCTTAGAGAAAAAGCTTGAGGGTGTTGGAGCAGATATTAAAAGACTTTCGGAGTAGAACTCCTCTTACTTGTCTTGAAATATTATCATCTCGTAAACACTACGAGTTGTTACAAGTGCTTTATCAGGTGAAACTGAGTGTGCATTAGTCGCACGATTTACTTCATGTCTAAGTTCGGCTATCTCTTTTTCCATTGTGTCTACATTGCATTTTAAACGCAGGATTATGTCCACACCTGCAAGATTAACCCCAAGTTCACGTGTTAAACGCAGTATAAGCTTTATCTTGTCAATGTCGCGTTGAGAGTAGAGTCTGATACGACCATTAGAACGAGAAGGACAAATAAGATTTTCACGCTCATACTGTCTTAAAGTCTGTGGGTGAATGTCTAGTATTTTAGACACTATACTTATAAGATAAACGGGCTCATCATAATTATGAATCATCTCTTACTCCTTTGGAAGTTTCTCTTTCATCATTGCAACTAACTCTTCATCTAAATCGTCAATATTTGGTAAAACTATATTTGCTTTTAGGTAAAGGTTTCCACGAGTTTTTGTTTTACGGTTCATTGCTCCCATCTCTTTTACACGAAAACGTTGTCCATTTTTTGTGTTTTGTGGTACTTTAAGTTTTATCTCTTTTTCTAGTGTTTCTATTGCTATTTTTTCGCCAAAGAGTGCTGCAGACAAAGGAACATCAAATGTTTTTACGAGATCGTCACCTTCTCTTTCGTACTCTGGACTAAACGCAACTGTTATTTTTAAAAACAAGTCACCTACTCTACCACCTTGAGAATGACCTTTTCCCTTCACTCTCATCTTCTCACCAGTATTAACCCCAGCAGGGATTTTTATGTCAAACCTATCGCCATTTACTGCAACGGAGTGACTTCCACCAAGGATAGAGACAACAAAAGGAATAGTAACCTTAGTTTCCATATCAAGATTTACCTCTTGTTGGAATCCTCCTCCACCAAAACCACCACCGCCAAATGGATTACCGCCACCGCCACCACCGTTAAACATTTCTCGAAGGATATCTTCCATACTTCCAGAACCTGCTCCACCGTGACTACGAGAGAAGTCATGATAGTTTTGACCACCAAACATTGCATCACCTTGCATGTCATACTGCTGTTTTTTTTCTTTATCACTTAAAATTTCGTAAGCACTGTTAATCTCTTTAAATTTTTCTTCTGCAGATTCATCTTTGTTTACATCAGGATGATACTGTCGAGCTAGTTTTCTATATGCTTTTTTTATCTCTGATTCGTTTGCACTCTCGTTAATTTCTAATGTTGTGTATAATGATTTTGCCATTTATTTAATAGTTCCCTTATTCGTATAATAACTGTTTATTTATAAGTGGAAGTATATCACAAGAGTTGAGTCTATGTCAATCAAGGTTTAATCATTATCTTAAAAGAAAGTTGTTGTAAAAATCAAAAGAGTGATGTAATAGCAAGGGCTGAAAGAGGAAGTGCACTTTTGTGCATGACGAAAGAAGCAACGCAGCTAGTGCATTGCTATTTTAATTTTTAATGTAAGAAGTGTCTAACTTCTGAGAAGTATAGACTCATACCAAACTCATTCGCCGCATCAATAATCTCTTGATCACGAATACTTCCACCAGGCTCGATTATATTTTTCACACCAGCTGTCGCTGCTGCATCGATACTATCACGGAAAGGAAAGAATGCTTCAGATGCAAGAGCTGCACCTGTTACATCAAGACCCATATCTTTTGCCTTTTTAAGAGCACATTGTGCTGCGTCAACGCGAGATGTCATACCCATACCAACAGCTACCATTGCAGAGTTTTTAACATATACAACACAGTTAGATTTAGTAAGTGACGCTATTTTATAAGCTATCTCCATATCTTTCATATCTTGCTCTTTAGCTGCTATTTTAGATACTAACTTAGCATTTTTCACTTCGTCTTTGCCTACCATATCTGCATCTTGGAATACAAATCCACCATCAACATGTTTAAAGTCTTTTTTATCGTTTGCAAGAACTAACTTGTCAGCACCCATTTCAAAAAGTTTGATACGCTTTTTCTTTGCGAATACCTCTTGAGCCTCAGGAGTTATGCGACCAGCGATAACTACTTCTAAGAAAATCTCATTCATTTTTTCAGCAAGAGCAACATCAACTGTACCATTAACAGCTACAACACCACCAAACGCAGAGACAGGGTCACATTTAAGTGCTTCAGTATACGCTTCTAAAAGTGTGTCTTTAATTGCTACACCACAAGGGTTACCATGTTTAGAGATACACACTACATTTTCCTCACCAAAACCAGCGGCAATCTTAACAGCACCATTAAGATCATTTAAGTTGTTAAAACTTGCTTCACCTTTAAGTGTAGTGAAGTTGTTTGTAAAGTGATTGTCAAACTCATAAAGAGCCCCTTTTTGATGTGGGTTTTCGCCATAACGAGTATCCATTACTTTATTTCCAACTACGAATTGCTTTTCACCGAAACCATCGTTAAAGCGCTCATTCATATAGTTAGCTATCATAGAGTCATAAGCCGCTGTATGCTCGTAAGCTTTTATCATGTAACCACGTCTAAAGTCTTTAGTATTTTTCTCATTTTCTATCGCGTCAATAACTTCAGCATAATCTTCAACATTTGTAACGATGATAACAGCGTCAAAGTTTTTTGCAGCAGAGCGAACCATAGCCGGTCCACCGATGTCGATGTTCTCAATAATCTCATCAAAATCATCAGTTTTTTCAATGGTCTCTTTAAATGGATAAAGATTTACACAAACCAAATCAATAGACTCAACACCAAGCTCTTTTGCTTGGTCAAGATGAGACTGCTTGTCACGACGGTGAAGAATCCCACCATGAACATAAGGGTTTAAGGTCTTAACACGTCCTTCAAAACACTCAGGAAACTTTGTAACTTCATCAATCTCGATAGCTGCTATGCCAGCTTCAACTAACTTCTTATAAGTTCCACCAGTTGAGATAATCTCATAACCATTTTTTACTAAAGAGTTACAAAACTCAACAATTCCTGCTTTATCACTTACACTTACTAATGCTCTTTTTGCCAAGACATTTCCTCTGTTTAATATTAATGTAATTTTATCTAAATTTATATTAAGTTTGCTACAATACTTTTACTTACTATTTTATTTCTAAGGAATATATATGAATAGCTCTAAACTACTTAAAGAATTAGCAGACCCACTTACACTTTTATATGTCGAAGATGAGGAAATGTTACGAGATAGTATGACTAATACTTTAGGGAAACTTTTCAAAAAAGTTTATAGTGCTAAAAATGGTCAAGAAGCATTAGATATTTATAAAAAAGAAGAAATAGACCTGGTCCTAACTGATATAAATATGCCAGTCCTCAATGGAGTTGAATTAGTAAAAAATATTAATGAAATTACTGATAATCCAAATATCATAGTTCTCTCCGCACACAATGAATCAGAACTTTTAATGGACCTTATAAATTTAGGTATAACTAGTTTTATAAATAAACCTGTTGAAAAAGATATACTCATAAAAATTTTGTATAAAAGTTGCTCTATTATCAATGATAAGAGACTTATAGAGATTTATGAACACCAACTCGAAGAAGAGAACGAAGCAATTTTAAGAAAAAATAGAATTTTAGAACAGAAGCTAAATCAGCTTGCTTCTAAAACAAATATAATTAATGATTGTCCGCATGAATTTGTTAATGTAGAAAAAAAGTACATTGGTAATTACTATGAAACACTTCTCAGAGAAGATATTGATGAACTACATGACCTATCTGAAGAGTTAGAGACATATGTTATGATGATGTTTCAAAATTCTATCCTTAATGCAGAGTATATTGAGATGCTCGGTACTTTGTATAAAAAATATGCTTCTGTTCTTAATTTATACTCAGAGTTTTCTGAAATATCTTCTCTTTTAACATACTTTGCAAATATTATGCCGTCTTTAGAAAATAAATTTCTAAATGATATTAATCAAACTGGAATATATCTAGAATCTTTACAA
>NZ_JAEMVD010000033.1 GCF_029215975.1 Sulfurimonas sp. SAG-AH-194-C20 | reverse complement strand
ACATTAGTCTCAGTAATTTTGTATTGACTGATCCTAACACACAAAATATTTTATACAAAAATAAAAAGATTATGTTATCGCTTTCAAACAAAAACAGTATCCTTAAAGTAAACTCTTCAGAGTTATCAGGTAAATTCTCTTCTCAAGAGAAGGGTTGGGAGCTAAAACTAAATGATTTAGGTCGTATAGCAAAAAATTCTAGTTTATTAAAAAAATTGCACTTAGAAAAAGGTGATTTTACATTATATAAAAACAAAAATGATAAGTTCACGAGGTTTAAGTCAAACATAGATTACCCCTATAAATTACTTGTTAGAAATAACATACCACTAGACAAGTATAAGATAAAAGGGAAAATATATGCAGAGAAAGTACATATTAATATAAACAATAAAATACATATTGCTATTAAAGATTCTATCGATGTTAAAATGAATAATGCACCTATAAATATCACTGAAGTTCTTAGACTAATAAAAGACATTCCTAAGACTCCAAAAAAATCAAAAAACTTAAGTGTATTACTTCAAGCAAACAATTCTATACTATATGTAAATGCACAGAGACGTATTTTGTATGACACTATAGATTTACAGTTTTATAAAGACATAATAACCTCTCAACTTACATATGCTCAAGGTAAAGCAGGCTTGCGCTTTGAAAATAAGAAATTTCACCTCTATGGAAAAAACTTCAACGATAAGTTTATGAACAAGTTGTTTTCTTTATCCAAATTTGCAAAAGGAACTTTGGACTTTTCATTAACTGGTAATACAGATGCTTATGGCGGTGCTATTTATGTTAAGGAAACGACAATAAATGATTATAAAACACTAAATAATATTTTAGCCTTTATAAATACTGTCCCCTCTCTTATTACGTTTAAACTACCCGGCTATAATAATGAAGGACTGTATGTCAACAAAGCATATATTAAATTCAAATATAACGAAAATATTTTCAACTTAACAGATATGTATTTAGATTCAAAAGAACTAGATATTTTTGGAAATGGAGTTGCTGATTTTAAAAATGACAGTATTGATATTATCTTAAACCTTAAAACAGATTTAGGAAGTGATCTTGCAAAAGTTCCACTGGTTGGGTACATAATTCTAGATGGAGATTCAATTTCAACAACCCTTAGTATAAAGGGAAAAGCATCTGACCCAATAGTAAAATCACTTATTGCTGAAGATATTATTGTAGCACCCTTAAATATCATTAAAAGAACACTTTCTCTTCCTTATGTATTAATTAGAGATGCACTAGACAACAAGTAGCATTCAACACTACTCATTTCTCAAGACTGTTAAAATATCAACCTCACTTGCTTTTTTAGCAGGATAATAAGAAGATCCTATCACAATAAAAAATGCACCTAAGACAATAAGAGTAAAGTCAAACAGGCTCAAGTCTAAGGGAAGAGTAGAAGTAGGATAAACATCTTTAGGTAGCGATATAATATCAAAAGTACCCAAGACCCATATTCCCGTTAACCCTAAAAATACACCTGCTCCAATACCTGCTATGCCTATAATAACACCTAGGTATAAAAAAACTTTTTTTATCTCTATTGTGGTAGCGCCAAGAGATAAAAGTAATGCTATCTCTCCCCTTCTATTCATAACTGTCATTAGAAGCGATGAGATGATATTAATTGCAGCTATGAGGATAATAAGCATTAAAACAATAAAAAGTGATGCTTTCTCCATCTCTAGTGCTGCAAAAAAGTTTAGGTTATCTTCCCACCACCCTTTTACAGATACACTTATTGGTAGGATTGTTTTAATCTTTTGAATATCATCATGAGGGCTTTTAGAATATATATGAATTCCGTCATAAATATTACTAGGCATATGCATCATTGTTTGTAAAGCGGCTAAAGTCGTGTAACTATATGCTTTATCATACGCTGAAAGACCTGAGTCAAATACAGATCTTATTTTAAAACGTTTGATTTTCGGTGTCATTGAAAGTCCACCAGGCTCAACACTTGTAAAAATATACATGAGTTTATCATTTTTAAATAAGCTAAATTCTTGTTTTAGAGTTTTTCCAATAAGAACATCAAATTTCTTAAATCTATTTCCTGAAATTGCTTTATTTAACACGCTATTAACCTTGGCTTCATCTTCAAAATTCACACCAAAAAGGTAACCACCTTCAAGTTTAGAACCATTACGAATCACAACAGAGGACTGAACATAAGGACTAAAGGAGAGATGAGGAAATTTACTTTCTAAGTCTAGAAGAAGATTTTCGTTTACTCCACCATAAAACTTAGGAACAATTGTTAAAGGGTAGTTCATAATTGTCAGTTTTTTCTTAAACTCTTTATCAAAACCATTCATAAGTGCCATGGCGATAAGAAGTACCATCACACCAAGTGTGATACCTAAAAAAGCAAGAAGTGCTGATAAGAAGATAAAAGGTTGCTCCTTGTCAAAGCGTAGGAACCTTTTTACTAAATAGCCAACTATAGACTTATTCAAGAGGCGAAAGCACCTTTTTTAGGACCACTTTTTCCACAGCACTGTTTGTACTTTTTACCACTGCCACAAGGACATGGATCATTTCTAGCTATTTTTTTTTCAGATGGGACATCATCCTCAGAACTTGTATGATTTAAGTGCATCTGAGCCTCTTGTTGCTTCTGCTCAACTGCTCTTTGCTGTGCTATTGCTGCTGCTTCTTCTTCTGCAGATTCTACTCTAAACTGAATAACTTGAAGTGTACGAATTGTATTAAACTTTATCTCACTTATTAGCTCAGTAAAAAGATTAAAACTCTCTTTTTTATACTCAACTAAAGGGTCTTTTTGATTGTAAGCACGAAGACGGATACCCGTTTTCATGTTATCCATCTCATAAAGATGATCTCTCCATGCACTGTCAAGCTCTTTTAAGTAAAACTCTTTTCCAATATCATGCTTTACATTCTCTTCTAAAACACTCATTTTTTCATCATACGATACTTTAATAGTTGTGTTTACACTAGCAAATAACTCCTCATACTCTAACTCCTTTAAAAGCTCTATATCTAATGAGAAGTTTATTTTTTCTTGTATATGCTCAGAAATAGCAAGAAGATTAAAGTCTTCTTTTGCACCACCCTCAAATATATCACATAACTGCAATATATGAGCAATATACTCTTCCCTAATTGCATCTATCTTTGCTGAAATATCATACTCTTCACTTAGCAACTCATTTCTAAATTTATAAATTATTTTTCTCTGCTCATTTGCAACATCATCATACTCAACAATCTGCTTTCGCCCTTCGTAGTGCATGTTTTCAACTTTTTTCTGAGCTTTTTCAACTGCACGAGTAACCATTTTAGACTCTATATACTCACCATCTTCAACACCGAGTCTCTCCATGATGGACTTAATTTTATCACTTCCAAAAATACGAAGAAGATTATCTTCAAGCGAGAGGTAAAACTGTGTCGTTCCGGCATCACCCTGTCTACCAGAGCGTCCACGAAGCTGATTGTCTATACGACGATTCTCATGACGCTCCGTACCAACGATATAAAGACCACCAAGCTCTCTAACTTCATCATTTACTTTAATGTCAACACCACGACCTGCCATATTTGTAGCAATTGTAACAGCACCTTTTGATCCGGCAGATTTAATAATCTCACCTTCTTGCTCATGGTTTTTTGCATTAAGTACGGTATGTACAATCTTTTCACGCTTTAACACTTCATGAAGTGCTTCAGACTTCTCAATTGATGCAGTACCTATAAGAACAGGTTGTCCTGTTTTACTAAGTTTTGTAATAGTTTCAATAACAGCATTAAATTTTTCTTCTTCTGTTTTATAGATTAAGTCATTTAAGTCTTTTCTTGCAACTGGAATATTTGTGGGAATTGAGACAACATCAAGGTTATATATCTGAGCAAACTCTGTCGCTTCTGTTTCAGCTGTTCCTGTCATACCCGCAAGTTTGTCATACATTCTAAAGTAGTTTTGAAATGTAATGTCAGCAAGTGTTTGAGTCTCTTCTTTTATCTCAACACCCTCTTTTGCTTCAAGTGCTTGATGTAGTCCTTCTGAGAAACGTCTACCCTCACTAATACGCCCTGTAAACTCATCTACGATCATAACTTCACCATCACGAACTACATAGTCAACATCTATCTCAAAAAGATAGTTAGATTTAAGTGCTTGATCTAAAATGTGTGAAAGAGATGCATTTTCTGCACTATACAGGTTATCTACTTTGAAAAGTTCTTCAGCTTTAGTAATTCCCTCTTCTGTTATGAGCACAACTTTGTCTTTTTCATCAACAGTAAAATCTGTATCTTTTACTAAAGTTTTTGCAACACTGTTTGCATTTTGATAATCTTGCATATTTCTGTTTGTAGGACCAGAAATTATAAGTGGTGTTCTAGCTTCATCAATCAAAATAGAGTCAACTTCATCAACAATTACAAAATTGTGACCGCGTTGTGCCATTTGATCTTTAGAGTAACTCATGTTATCTCTTAAGTAGTCAAATCCAAACTCATTGTTTGTACCATAAGTTATATCCGACTCGTAAGCTGCGATTTTTTCTTCGGGAGAGTTAGCAGTTTCTAAAATCGTCCCAACACTAAAACCTAAGAAGTTATATAGCGGTGACATTTCAGATGCATCACGAGAAGCAAGGTAATCATTTACAGTAACTAAATGAACACCGTTTCCTGTTATAGCATTTAGAATGATAGCAAGAGTTGCAACAAGTGTTTTTCCTTCACCAGTTTTCATCTCAGCAATACGACCTTCATGAAGTGTAATACCACCTATTAGCTGTACATCAAAGTGACGCATACTAAGTGTTCGCTTACTAGCCTCTCTTGTAATAGCAAATGAATCACAAAGCACATCATCTAAAGTTTTACTATTATCTTGCACACTAGACTTTAGTGCATCAAACGCAGCTTTAAGTTCTTCGTCATTCATTTGCTCATATTGAGACTCAAGAGCATTTATTGCTTTTACTCTTTTTAAATATTTTTTTAATTCACGGTCATTGGATGTACCAAAAACCTTTCCCATTAATCCGAGTAGCATTCGCAACCTTATATCTATCTACTATATAGTTTGTTATATAGTAATAGTGAAATTGATGTTATTTTATCACATATAATCTAATAGAAAGTATAAATACAATTTTTGCTATAATTTCTTTCACATAAAGGATAATATTTGAGATACATTTTTTTACTAACACTTGCTTTTACTCTTTCGTTCTGTGATATTTTTTCTATGAATTCATTTGAAGCTAATTTCGTACAGACTGTTACTAATGATAAAGGGAATATATTAAAGTATAGCGGACATGTTAAAGCTATGAAGCCCCAGTATGCTCTATGGAAATATCTACAACCAAGTACTAAGCTTATATATATAAATAAGAATAGAGCAACGATAATAGAGCCCGATTTAGAACAGGTTATCCTTAAAAAACTACATAATAATATAGACTTTTTCAATATACTTAACAATGCTACACAGATAGATGAGAATAAATATCTCACAGAATTTCAATCTATAAAATATACAATACATGTGATAAATTCTATGCTCAAGTCTATTCAGTATCAAGATCAACTTGATAATACTGTTTTAATTGATTTCTCTCAGCATAAAATTGATGAATCTATTAGTGTAAAAGATTTTAAGCCTAGCATACCGGTTGACTATGATATTATTAATGGATAATAATTAAATATTTAAAGAAGGCTTACCAATATAATAGCCTTGAGAATAATCTATACCAAGTTCTTTAACTATTGTATGTATTTCCTCACTTTCTACATGCTCTGCTATCGTTTTTATGCCACTCTTTTTAGCAAAATCTACGATACTTTTCACTATAACTCTAAATGCTCTATCTTTACCCAACTCTTTTATAAAAGTACCATCAATTTTAATATACTCAGCTTTAAGCTCAAACATACGATTATAAGCTGACTTGTCTGTTCCAAAATCATCTACTATTACATGGTACCCATTATTTTTCAGCTCTAATACTTGAGTATCTAGCATATCAGTTTTAGAGATAATAATATCTTCAACAAGCTCTAAATGAACACGAGTTGGAGAGATGTGATAATGTTCACATTTATAATTAAGAAATTTTAATAAATAATTTTCGTGTAAATCATGCATGCTAATATTAATCGAAAAATTATAATCATTTTTTTCAAATAGCTTAAAAGCTTTATCTATAACGATTCTTGTGATTTGTGTAATAAATCCTACCTGTTTTGCACTGCGAATAAATTTATTTGCATCAACGAGTTTATTATTTTGATCCATTAATCTACACAGAACTTCATAATGTTTTGTTTGTGTAACATTGTTAGAAACTATAGGTTGATAGTAGGTAAAAATTTTATCATCGTCAAATGCTTTTTGTAGTACTCCTATCCAGTATAAACCATCTCTTTTTTCTGTCATATATTGCGAATGAACATCATATGTAACAATGGTGTTACCGCCATAATGCCTCGCTTCTTTAGAGGCTGCTTTAGCATTAATAAAAAGCTTATTCCCTTCTCCATTATCTATACCAATTGAAAAAACAACACTATGAGAATGTCCATCAAACTCAACTACAGACTCTTTAAAAAATGACTGAATTTGGCTAGCTAGTAACATTGCCTGATTTTGTGATGGTTCGTTAAGTAACAATACAAATTCATCAGCTGTAACATGGTAAAGATTAGTATTAGTAGGTAAGAACTGTTTTAATTTAAGTGCTGTTCCTTTTAAAAGTTTATTTGCTTTACCCATGCCATATGTTGTATTTACAAAATCAAAATGATCTATATTTATATAAAGAAGAGACTGTACTGTTCCATCCAGAGCATCTTGAAGTGCAAAACGGCTTGGTAGTTTTGTAAGTTCATAAATATATTTATTTATATGCACGCTATCTTTATAGGATTCTATTTGCTGATTAAGTGTTTTTTCATTCATCATAAAGCGACCTATTCGTTTTCGCTCATACAGTAAATCATTATTTATTTTCTCAATCTGCGGATTTAGATATGCTCTATGATGGTGTAATTTTTGTAAAATCTGAAAGACAGTATCTAAAAAAACACTCGTTTTAAAAGGTTTAATTTGAAGTGCTGAGATATTTAGTCCGTAAAAGCCTAAAAGTTCATCTTCTGTTTTTTGTGTAGTTGTAAGAATTATTTCTTGATTAGGATTACTCTCTTTTATCTTTTTAATAAGATTATCAGTACTCATAATAGCAGAACTTGAATCCACTACAACTAGGTCATAGTCATGTACTTTAAGATAACTAATACCTACAACTGCATCACTAGCATCATCAACACTAGAAAATACTTTTTTTAGCACAGTAGTGATAGTTGTTAAAAACTCTTGATTTTCATCAATATATAAAAGTGATAAAGATTTGCTAAGAGGTAAAAGGTCTTTTAAGTCTGCCATATTACAATCCATAAAATTGGTTTTTATTTATTGTAGCACTTTAAGATTAAAAACATGTAAAGAAGAAGAGTTAGAGCTAGAAGATACTAGCTCTAAAGAGAAAAGTTATAAATTATACTGGCTTAACAGTAATACCATACTTTTCTTCAGCAGTAGTACGTGCTTCTAGTGCATAACCTTCGATTTCGTTAAAGTTTAAGTATTTGTATACTTTGTCTTCTTTACCAGCAAGCTTAGCCGGAACGACATCCATATACTCCTCAGTAGTCGGAATACGACCGAGTTTAGCACATAAAGCAGCAAGCTCAGCAGAACCAAGATAAACTTGAGTACCTTTACCTAAACGGTTGTTAAAGTTACGAGTTGAAGTTGAGAACACTGTCGAGTTTTCACGAGCAGATGCCTGATTACCCATACATAAAGAACAACCTGGAATTTCAGTTTGTGCTTTTATGTCTTTGTAAACTTCATAGTAACCTTCGTTGATTAGTTGTTGCTCATCCATACGAGTTGGTGGAACAATCCAGAATTTTTCAACATTATGACCAGTCTCACCTCTCATAACCTCACCAGCTGCACGATAGTGACCGATGTTTGTCATACAAGAACCTAAAAATACTTCATCAAGGTGTGTACCAGCAACTTCGGATAATAATTTAACATTATCTGGGTCATTTGGACAAGCAAGAATTGGTTCAGTAATAGTATTTAAGTCAATTTCAATTACTGCTGCATACTCTGCATCAGCATCTGGTTTCATAAGAGTAGGATTAGCTAACCAATCTTCCATCTTACCAATACGACGCTCTAAAGTTGTAGCATCTTCATAACCATCTTTAACCATCGCTTTAAGTAAAGTTACATTTGATTTAATAAACTCAATTACTGGAGCATTGTTTAGGAGAACAGTACATGCTGCAGCAGAACGCTCAGCAGATGCATCTGAAAGCTCAAAAGCTTGTTCAGCTTTAAGATCAGGGAGACCTTCAATCTCTAAAATTCTACCAGCAAATACATTTATCTTACCCTCTTTAGGAACTGTTAAGTGTCCTTGCTTGATAGCAACATAAGGAATAGCATTTACAAGGTCACGAAGAGTGATACCTGGTTGCATTTCACCACTAAACTTTACAAGTACGGACTCAGGAACACTAAGAGGCATAGAACCAGTAACACCAGCAAATGCAACTGCACCACTTCCTGCAGGAAAAGAGATACCAATTGGGAAACGTGTATGGCTATCTGCACCAGTACCAACAGTATCAGGGAGTACCATTCGGTTTAACCATGAGTGGATAACACCATCACCTGGACGAAGTGCAACACCAGAACGGTTAGAGATAAACGCAGGTAAGTTTTTGTGCATTTCAGCATCACTTGGCTTTGGATAAGCAGCTGTATGACAGAATGTTTGTAAAACAAGGTCAGCATTGAAACCAAGTGCTGCAAGTTCCTTAATCTCATCACGAGTCATTGGACCGGTTGTATCTTGAGAACCAACAGTACTCATCTCAGGCTCAACATACATACCTGGACGAACACCAGTAAGACCAGAAGCCTTACCAATCATTTTTTGTGCAAGAGTGTAACCCTTACCTGTATCAGCTGGTTGATCTGCAGTTAAAAATGCTTCAGAAGCACCCATACCTAATACTGCACGAGCCTTAGATGTAAGACCACGGCCAACGATTAACGGAACACGTCCACCCGCTTGAACTTCATCAGTTATAGTATTAGGATTTAGTTTAAAAGTTGCAACAGTTTTACCATTGATTTTTGCTTCACCTTTATAAGGAAGAAGAGTTAAAACATCACCGGTTTCCATCCCTGAAACATCCATTTCTAATGGAAGTGCACCTGAATCTTCACAAGTTGCAAAGAAAATTGGAGCGATAGTATTACCGATAACAACACCACCAGTACGTTTGTTAGGAACACCTGGAATATCTACACCCATATGCCATTGAACAGAGTTTACACCAGATTTACGAGAAGAACCAGTACCAACAACATCACCAACATAAGCAATAGGATGACCTTTTGTCTTAAGCTCTTTAAGTGTATCTAATGGATTGTCCATTCTATTAATTAAAAGTGAGTTTGCATGTAAAGGAATATCTGAGCGAGTAAATGCTTCAGATGCAGGAGATAAATCATCAGTGTTTGTCTCGCCTGGTACTTTGTAAACAGTTACAGTAATTTCTTCAGCAATTGCTGGCTTAGAAGTAAACCACTCAGCATTTGCCCATGAAGTCATTACTTTAGTAGCAGCTGTGTTACCCTCTTTGTGAAGTTTTTCAACATCATTGAATGCATCGTAAACTAAAAGAGTTTTACTTAATGCTGTTACAGCAGCATCAATAACTTCTGAACTAGAAGAAGATAAAGCATGAACTAAAGGAAGAACATTAAATCCTCCTAACATCATACCGAGCATCTCAATAGCTCTTTTTGGTGAAATTGCATCAATAGAAATATTTTCAGATGCAATTTCATTAAGAAATGCTGCTTTTACTTGTGCAGAGTCATCAACACCAGGTGCAACACGATTTGTAAGTAAGTCAAGTAGCTCATCTGTACAGTTAGCTTTAATCAATTCGATAAGTTCTGCTGTTTGTACAGCTGTCAGTGCTAATGGTGGTACACCAAGTGCTTTACGTTCTGCAACATGTGCTTTATAATCTTCTAAAAATGCCATATCTATTCCTATTTTAGTAATTTTAGGAGATTATAGCTAAAGATAAGCAATCATTTTTAAAGTGTTACGAATGTAAACACTATTTTTTAATTAGATGGGAAAAATGTGACTTTTTGTAACATTAAAGTCTTCTTTTTCTGAGTTCTTCTTTTAGAATATTCTTTTGTGCACCAGAATAATTCTCTTTTAGCCAAAGTAGATATGAATCAGGGAGTTCTGCATAAAGCATTCCTTTGTACTGTCCAAAATCAACTCTTGGCTTTACTTGGCTCACAATAGGATCATCCATAGATAATGCATTTAAAGATGTTAGTTCAATTGTTTTTACAAACTCACCAAACTCTATCTTTTTTTGAATAATAAAGGAGTATGTAGCAAAATCGAAGACACCCTTTCTTTTTGAGACAAACTCTTGTATATCTTGAATCTGTGCGACACTTAATGACTCTAGGTTTTTAACCTTAACCCGAAAAGAGTTGCTAAACGCAGTAAAAACAAAAAGAGGCTTTATCATTACAGTATCTCTCGGATACCTTTAGTATTTGGAGCAGAAAGAACACCCTCACGTTCTAGTTGTTCTATTACACGAGCAGAACGGTTATAGCCTATTTGAAGTTTTCTTTGTAGATAAGATATAGAAGTCTTTCTATCACTTAACACAACATTCTTTGCATCTTCATAGAGTTCATCAAGTTCTTCGTATGTATCTTTTAGAGATGAACTACTTGACTCAGTCTCTTCAACTAAGAAACTTTTATCATAGTTTGGTGCACGTTGTGCTTTAATAAAATCAACTATCTTCTCTATCTCATCTTCTGTAGCCCATGGAGCATGAAGACGAACCAGTCCAGTTGAGCCAGGAGGAGTAAAAAGCATATCTCCACGACCAAGAAGTGACTCTGCACCCATCTGGTCTAATATGATCTTAGAATCTATCTTTTGTCCTACTCTATAAGAGATACGAGAAGGAAGATTGGCTTTAATAAGTCCAGTAACAACATCAACAGAAGGTCGCTGCGTTGCAACTATAAGATGAATGCCACAAGCACGAGACTTTTGAGCAAGTCTTGCTATAGAAAATTCAACATCTTTACCACTCGTCATCATAAGGTCAGCTAACTCATCTATAATCACTACTATATAAGGAAAGTGTTCCCCACCCTCTTTTTTTATCTTTTCATTATAGTTTTCTATATTTTTAGTTCTAGACTCTGCCATTAGTTCATAACGACGTTCCATCTCAGCTACCATGTTGTTAAGTGCAGCTATTGCTTGTTTTGGTTTTGTGATAACAGGAGTAAGTAAATGAGGTATATCATTATATATAGAGAACTCAAGCATTTTAGGGTCTATCATAAGTAAACGCAGCTGGTCAGGTGAATTCTTGTAAAGTAATGAAAGAATCATGGCGTTTATACCAACACTCTTACCACTTCCTGTTGTTCCTGCTATAAGCAGGTGAGGAAGCTTTTTAAGATCTGTTACAAAAGGTTTACCCACTATATCTTTTCCTAAAACTATTGTAAGAGGAGAAGAAGAGTCTTTAAAGAGTTTATCATCTAAAATCTCACGAAGATATATAGTATCTACTGTTTCGTTTGGTATCTCAATCCCAACAACATCTTTTCCAGGAATTGGTGCTTGAATACGAATAGTCTCCGCTGAGAGAGCCATTGCAAGGTCATCTTGAAGACCTAATATCTTACTTACTTTTACATTAGCAGCAGGTTTAAACTCAAAAGTAGAGACAACAGGACCTGCATAAGTACGAACTACATCACCATCTATCTTAAAGTGTGCAAGTTTTTCTATTAGGTAACGTATCTTATCATCAAGCTCACTCTCATCAATATTTTTTGCAGTTTTTGGTGCTTTTTGTAAAAAATTTACTGAGGGCAGTTTAAAGTTTTTAGGCTTTTCAACTACTCCCTTGTCCATATCTGCTAAAAGTTTAGCATTCTCTTCGAGTTCATCTACAATAATGGCACCTTTTTGCTCTTTTACCTCTTGTGCTATGTCTAGAAGGTTTTTTGTCTCTTTTTTCTTAGTAAAAGACTCCTGTATTTCAGTCTCTTCTTCAACTTCAATAATTTTCTTTCTTAAATAACTCGGTGTTTGTATATCTTGAGGCTGTTCTTCTTGGGGTGAAGAGTTAAACACTTCAACTTCTACTATCTCTTCTTTAAACTCTATCTCTTTAAGAGGTTTTAAACGCAAAGCCGAAGTCTTATCATCTACAAAAGAGCAGATGAGACTCAAAAGCTCTGAAGTACTTTTGTTTAAGACTATTACAAGAGAAACAAGTGTGATGATAAACCAAAATACCCATAAACCGAAAACACCAATATAAGGACTCAAAAAATCAACAAAATCAGCTCCAAATTTTCCTCTTAAATCATTTTGAACTAGTAAAGCCTGCCCTAATAGAAATGAGAAAAGTATCAAAAAGGAGGCAGTTGTTAATTCTGCTGATCTAAAGTTTAAAAATGATCTTTTATATAAAAAATACAGAGGTAAAATCAGAACAAAGAGATAGGCATAAGAAATGTATCCGAAGTAAAGATGGTTATATAAGGAAAAAATCGCTCCATAACTACCCATCAATTCAGTACTGCCAAGAATAGTTGCAAAACCGAGGTAAACTAAAACACCAAAAACTATAATAAAAAGAGTATCTTTCAAGCTAATAAATCCATTTGATTAATTTATAAGAAGTATAGCCAAAAATGTTCCATAAAGGATTTATTTGGCATTTTGCAATAAATTCTGTTATAAACTAGAGATAATTAACCAAACTCAATTGAGAAACTTTTCCTACGGTTGATAGCATTGCTTGATAGTTTAGTGTTAACTGAGAAAGTCTAAGCGATGATTCTGCTAAATCTGTATCTATTACCGATGAGCGTAGACTTATAGTGCTTATTTCAAGTATCCCTACTCTTTCGATTGCATTATTTAGTGTATTTGACTGAGCACCCACAACAGATTGCACTCTAAATGTATGATCTTGCAAATCATCCATCATTGCAATCGCATTTTGTATACCTACATTACGCTGATCTGTAGCATTAGCATCAGGGTTATTATTGTAACTTTGCACAGCATTTATTATTTCACCAATTGTTTTAAAAAAATCTGTTTTAGGATCCCGTATAGTTAAAGAGTTATTAGCGTTAAATGTCATTGAAGATGCTTGAGCACCAACATTAAAGTCATCACTATTTGCATCATAAATAGCTATTGTAGCTTGTGTTATTGGAGAGTTAATATCTTTAAATGATATTTTTCCATCTTGTGTTAAAAAAGTATTACCTAAAAATTGTGAATTAGCAATCGCTTGATCGTACTCTACATCTGTTCCAGGCGAAGTGGCAGGAAGTGTATCTGTAACAATCATATTCATTATATCCATCAGTTGTTGATATGTTACATTGTCAGCATCAGTATTAACTCTTGGCGTGTCCATATTATAAAGATTATAGGTCGTATCTTGTAGACCATCAAAGTTTGTATCTAGGGAGAAAGTAGATCCCGCACTATCAAGGTTTACTACTGCATTATAATTATTGCCATTAATGTCAACACCTGCGAATTTTAGGCGTGTGCCATCAAGTGTATCTTGTGTACCTTGCGATAAGTCCGCAACCTCTGAAAGCTTAGTACTACCAACTGCAAAAGCATTTCCTTGTGTTACAATCTGGGGTACACTAGATGATAAAAGGGAACCAATCTGTGAGAATTCAGTTCTATCATACACAAGACCTTCAGTAAGGGCTGCAGCATCCCCCGCAACACCTCCACCAGAACTAGAAGAAAGTCCTGATTTAGAAAATTCTACAAGAAACAGGCCAGGTGCTGCTAGAGCAGCTACAAAGTCTGTTTCTCCACCATCTAAGTCATCTATATCTGTAACATCAGCTGTATTTCCTCCAGCTAGATCAGTAGCAGCAACTAAAGAAAAGTCTAACTTACTAGAACCTCTTAGCTTATCCTCAACAACTATTTGTCCTGAATTAGTTAAGCTTACGTTTACAACTTCAATATTTCCAGTATTTCCATATGCTGAACCAATTTGGGTCAATAAGTCACCGATAGTATCAGCGTCTTTCATAACTATTTTTTCTTTAAATGCAGTACCATCATTTTGAGTACCTCTTAAATAAAAAAAATGTTTATTGGCAGGATCAACTAAGCTATCAGTATCCCCCATAAGGTTACGTAGTGTACTACTACTACTTAGAGATTCACTATCCTGAGGCGTAGCTTGGAGAGTTGGGTTTTGTTTGAGTAAATTACCGTTAACAACATTACTTGTTATAGTTCTTTTAACTTGTGTCTCTTCACCCAAAAACAATTCAGCACCTGTAATATTGTATTTTTGTTGATTATTTGAACCTAAAAATGCATTTAAAGAAACACCATTTCCCTGATACGACCCATCATCAGCAATTGGTTTGATATTAACAGAAGAACCAGAAAATAAGAATTGTCCATTTATTGAAGTATTTGCGAGTGATCGTAAGTTCTTGTCAATACCTTTTAGTTCTGCAACAATAGCTTCTCTACCAGTATCGCTGTTTGTATCATTTGCTGCTTGAATAAGAAGTGTTCTCATCCGATTCATGCCATCAGTAAACTCATTTAGAGTAACATCTGTTTGATTTGAGACTTTGTAACCACTCTCTGCACTCTTTTTAACTTGACCAATTGTAGCTAATTCGTTATCTAGTCGCATAGTCTCAGTAAAGGTTCTAACATTATCACTTGCATACTGGATTTTTATTCCAGATGCAATTTGTTTATTTACATCAAAAAGTTGCTGATTAATCCTAGAATTACTAGTAGAAAAAATATTATTATAGTACATACTTTGTGTAACTCGCATAATGTGTCTCCTAAAATTATTTAGTTTATTGCTTTGTATAAACCAGCAATAATAGTTCCATACCTACACATCGACATAATGTTATTTACTTTTAAGTATTATATGACTATTATTTCATTCTTAACATCCTAAACGCCAGAGTGATGGAACGGTATACATAGCGGATTCAAAATCCGCCGCCTCACGGCTTGTGGGTTCAAATCCCATCTCTGGTACCACGTAAACCCACACAAAATTCAATTATCTAAGATATAATACGCTCCATGAAACTATTATTTATTCTATTTTTTGTTTGT
>NZ_JAEMVD010000032.1 GCF_029215975.1 Sulfurimonas sp. SAG-AH-194-C20 | reverse complement strand
GAGCATCTATGTTGTTAGTAACTCTCCAAACAAGCATATAGGAGTTTAAAATATCATTTGCAGCTTCATCTACAAAAACGACTATACGTATATGAGGACTTAACTCAAGCAGAGCATCAAAATAATTTTTTGCATTTTTATTTTTTTTGAGTGCTATAACTGTGATTGGATTATTTGTTCTTATCATATACTGATGCAGTGCTACCGCATCAGGAATCAACTCTTTTACTTTAGCAAGTAGTTCACTGTCACCTAAAAGATTTGGTGCTTCAACAACTTTTGCAGCAGTAGCATCGATACCAAGTTTTCCACCAACTAGTGTCTCAGGGGATGCGTGATCAAGTGCATCTACAATACCTTCTGTTATAAACATAGACTTTGGTGTAAAACGGTTTAATACATAAGTTGCAAAAGCCTCATAGTTATCAAGTGAAGGGGCCCTCTCATCTACAAAAATCGCATGCTTAACAAAGCTCATCTGTCCTGCACCCCAAAAAGCATGCATAAACTGTTTTGCATGCCCTTTATAAAGTGGCTGCATTTTTGCAAGTATAAGATTATGGAAACCTGCATTTTCAGGCATATGATAGTCTAATAAATCTGGCACAGTTGTCTTTAAAAGTGGGAAAAATATCTTACCAGTAGCGAAGCCCATATACTTGTCCTCTAAAGGTGGTTTTCCTACAACTGTCGCTAAAAAAGTAGGCTCTTTTTTCATCGTTATAGCAGATACTTCCATGACAGGATATGGCTCTTCTAAAGTATAGTAACCTGTATGGTCGCCAAAAGGACCTTCTACTTTCATCTGAGTTGTATCAACCCAACCCTCTATCACATAATCTACATCACGAGGAATATAAAGAGGAGTTGTAAGTGACTTCACAAGTTGTGCAGGCTTTTTAGTGATAAGACCATACATAAGTAACTCATTTACACCATAAGGTAAAGGAGCTGTTGCACACCAAGTATAGAGTGGGTTTCCACCTATAGCTACAGTTACAGGCATTTTTTTACCTGCTTTTTGATACTGATCAAAAAAGTGTGAACTGTCTTTGTGAATCTGCCAATGCATACCTAGGTGATTTTTGTCATATACTTGTAATCTATACATTCCAAGATTTACCATCTCGCCATCAAGACTTTGAGTGTAGACTTGTCCCATAGTGATAAAAGGACCGCCATCTTGTTCCCAAGTTGTTAAAACTGGTAATGAAGTCAGGTCTATCTCATCTTCAAAAAACTTGATTGCTTGACAAGCACCCTCACCTTTTAGCTTTTTAGGAAAGATATTTTTTAATGAAAAAAGGTCTTTTGCCATACTTATTTTGCCCATAAAACTCGCAGGTGGTTTCATATGTAAAAGATTTGTTATCTCATCTGCGACAGATTCTATGCTACGGCCAAAAAGAAGTTCACAGCGCTTGTATGAGCCAAAGACATTCATAAGTACTGGTTCGCTAAATTTTTTGTTATTTTTTTTATCTACTACATTAGTAAAAAGAATTGCTTTACCGCCATCCTTTTTTTTCACCTCTGCATAGGCTAAGTGTGAAACTTCAAGGTATATATCTAACTCTTCTTCAACAACTCTTAGTTCATCGTGCTTTTTAAGTAAAGCTATAGTTTTTTTCATCTATTATAATCTTTGTGGCATTTCATCTTTAAATGCTATCTTTTGTGCGTTCTCCAAGAGTTGTAAAGCTCCTGCATCTAT
Source organism: Sulfurimonas sp. SAG-AH-194-C20 (assembly GCF_029215975.1). Taxonomy (GTDB): domain Bacteria; phylum Campylobacterota; class Campylobacteria; order Campylobacterales; family Sulfurimonadaceae; genus Sulfurimonas. Next base: position 13,631 of record NZ_JAEMVD010000032.1, on the reverse strand, counting down.
CATTTTTTTTGCAAGTTCTTCACCTAATTTGTCACATTCACTTAAAGGTTTTACAACTTTTTCTTTTCTTATATTTGTTCCATCAGGAAAACCTAACATAACTCTAAAAGTAATTATTCCTGCGTTTACAACAGCATTACAAGCAACTGGAGCAGAACACCCTGCCCCTATTTTTGAGATAAACTGGCGTTCTATCTGAGTACATGCATAAGTATTTTCATCTTTAAGGGTCTGCGCAATTTCACGAATTTTGTCATTACCTTGAACTATCTCTATCCCTAAAGCAGCTTGACCCATAGGAGGTATCATCATATCAAGCGATAGTTTTTGTGTAAAAGGAATATCTTTAAGTAAATCAAGACGATTCAGTCCTATCCATGCTAAGATAATAGCATCGTATTGACCCTCTTCAAGTTTACGAAGCCTCGTGTTTACATTGCCCCGTAAATCTTTAACTTTAAGGTCAGGTCTTTGTTGTAAAAGTTGCATACGTCGTCTAAGGCTCGTTGTTCCCACAACAGCCCCTTGAGGCAAATCTTCTAAACTTTTATAATTGTGTGATAAAAAAACATCACTTTGATCTTGTCTTTGTGTCACTGCGACAAGTTCTAAACCCTCAGGTATGTAAGTTGGTACATCTTTAAGTGAGTGAACAGCGATGTCAGCTTCGCCTGCAAGCATTGCATCTTCAAGCTCTTTAGTAAAATGCCCTTTACCGCCAATGAGAGCAAGAGGTTTATCTAAAATTTTATCTCCATTACTCACTATCTTGTTAAGGACTACTTCTATTTCAGGATATGAAGTCTCTATTCGCTCTTTTATATGATATGCTTGCCAAAGTGCTAGGTCTGAAACTCTTGTTGCTATTGTTATTTTTTTCATGTAATTATTTTGCTGTCTTGTATTTTTTTCTTGTTTTATCTATCTTTCCATCAAAATAAATCGTAGGTGTTCCACCAACAAAAAGGTTTGTAGCAAAATTTGTATCATGGTTAATCTCAGCAGTTACTGAAGCCACTTTGATATCTTTTTCTGTTACATGTGAACCTACAACCTTGTTAAATGCGCTAAGTATCTTGTCTACATTTTTTTCTTGTGCATTGACTTTAATATCATACATTTTGATACTTACATCTTTAACACCTGCTCGTTGTGCTACAACTGCTGCACGAGTTATAATAGCCGAAGCCGGATGAATACGTAAAAGTGGAAAATGATAATAATAAACTGCAAATTTCTCTGGATACTTTTTCATATATAAAAGTGCTTCAGGAGCAAAATCTTTGCAAAATGGGCATAAAGGATCTGAAAAGATGACCACCTTATGTTTTGCATTTTCATTTCCATACACAAGGTTTTCTTTTGAGTACTCTGATGCCTTAATATCTGGTTTAACTTCATCTTCATAATTATCGCCATTACTTAGGTTTGTAAGTTTCTCAGTTATCATTGTTCCATTAGAAAACCAAATATGTTTTTGTTTTATAAGCTCTTTGGGTTTGTTTTTAAGAGTAGCCTCTAAAGCTATTATATAAGCATTCCAGCCCCTTATGCCTTGAAGTGGTTTCACCCCTTCAACTTTAACTATAATAGTTTTAATATTCGGATTGTCCTCATACTTCTCAGTTAAATATTTCTCTAATTTTTGACTTGTAGTTTGTGCAAATGCAGAACTAGTTAATAGTAGTGTTATTGTTAATAATTTCAACATCAATGACATTTGAATCCTTTTTTAAATTGTTTTGTTGAGTATCTGACTCATTACAGTTTCCTGATTTTACATTATAACGGTTAACCAACATACTCGTAAAAACACTAAACTGCATTAAAATTCCTAAAATATCTGTTAAAAATCCCGGAAGTATTAGTAAAACTGCTCCAAAGAGTGTAAAAAGATTTAAACGTGCAAACTGTTCTAAATCTATACAGTTATACGAAACTGCTGTCATATTTTCAACAAGTGTTTTTCTAAAGTTTATAAGTATTCCAAGACCTATAAAAGCACTTGTCATTATCTCTATAAAAGTGAGTAGTCCACCAAGAGCAGAAGAGATACTAACAGAAAGTAGTACTTCTAAAAAGAGATAAATGACAAAATAAAGCATCTTAAATAATGTCCATCACATAGGATAATATTTCATCTGCATTTACTGCTGTTTTTTCAGTAGTAAAGCGCTCATAAACCTGAACATTTCCATTTACCAACTCTTTACCGATGATGACAGTATATGGAAAACCAATGAGTTCAGCATCTTTCATTTTAAAACCAAAGCGCTCTTTTCTATCATCAAGCATCACTTCAACATTTTTTTCTTGAAGTTCTTTGTAGAGTTTTTCACCCGCTGCCATCTGTGCTTCATCTTTAATGTTACTCACCATAATGTTTACCATATAAGGAGCAGTTTCTTTTGTCCAGATACAGCCATTTTCATCATGATGTTGCTCTATCACTGAGGCTACTAAACGCGAGATTCCCATCCCGTATGTTCCCATGATGAAAGGCTGTGCTTTTCCATTTTCATCTAAGTACTCCGCTTTTAAAGCCTCAGAGTAAGTAGTTCCTAGTTTAAAGATATGTCCAACTTCTATACCCTTAGTAAATGAAAGTTCTCCATCACACTTAGGACAAGAGTCACCTGCGTTTACCTCTGAGATATCTGCAAAGTATGCCACATCACTGATAACTGATAAATCAGCACCAACATAGTGATAATCAAGCTCATTTGCTCCACACACCATGTTTTTAGCATTTTTTAGTGAAGTATCTATCACATGTTTTGCCTTATCTTGATCAAGTGGACCGATAAAACCAGGAACTAATCCAAGAGCTTTTAACTCTTCTTCACTTGCATCTTGTATCTCTAATGCACCCGCTGCGTTTACAGCTTTTACTTCTTGAAGATTATCACAACCACGTAAAAAGAAAAGAACGATTTCTGATTCGTTTTCATACACAAGTTTCTTCGCAACACACTTCACTGTATAGTAAGCATCTATCTTAAAAAATGCAGCTAACTCTTCTATACTTTTCACATCTGGAGTAGAAAACTTATTAAACTCTGCTTCTGGTGCTTCTGGTACTTCTTTTCTCTCACCACTAATTGCAGCTTCGACATTTGCACCATACTCACACTTAGAACAAATGGCGATAGTATCTTCGCCACTATCTGCGATAACCATAAGCTCTTTACTTCCACTTCCACCTATAGCTCCACTATCTGCTTCAACCACACGATAGTCAAGTCCTAAACGAGTTAATATTCTCTTATAAGCAGCTTCCATCTCCTCAAACTCACGGTCTAAATCTTCTGTACTAGCATGAAAAGAGTATCCATCTTTCATGATAAACTCACGTCCGCGCATCAAGCCAAAACGCGGTCTCGCCTCATCACGAAACTTTGTTTTTATCTGGTAGAGATTAAGTGGTAGGTTTTTGTACGAAGTCACACGATTTTTTATGAGTTCAACCATCATCTCTTCATGTGTTGGCCCTAAAACAAACATATTATCTTTTCTATCTTTGAAACGCAGAAGTTCTTTTCCAAACTTTTCTATTCTTCCACTTTTTTTCCATAATTCTGCTGGTGTTACAAAAGAGAGTTCAACTTCTTGAGCTCCTACTTTGCTCATCTCTTCATTTACAATAGTTTCTATTTTTTTAATGACTCGTTTTGCAAGAGGCATGTAGTTATAAAGTCCTGCTGCACTCTGAGAGATAAAACCCGCTCGTGCTAAAAATATATGACTCGCTAAACTTGCATCAGATGGTGCTTCTTTACTTGTTGGTATAAATGCTCTACTTCTTCTCATGTTTTTCCTTAAACTTTTTCTTTCATCATTGAAGCCATTGCTCCGCTTAGTAATTCTGTATGTGTATCTTCTTTTGCATTTCTCATATTTGTAGTGAACTCATGTAAAAATCTTTTAAGAGCTTGTTCACACATCTTTTGAGCCTCAGCTTCATACTCTTTTGGAAGGTATCCTGCTTTTATCGTTCTTTGTGTCTCTTCTTTAGCTGCACTATCGGCACGAGTATATAGCTCTTTTATAAGTGGTTCCAAATCCTGTGTACTTACCCACTCAAAAAACTCAACTATAGCTCGACCGATGACACCATGTGCTGCTCGTGATGCTACCTCACGAGATGAAACATTTTCATCTACGATAAGTTTTAGATCATCAATAACAAAAAGGTTAATCCTTTCACCCTTACTGTAATTAATATCACGAGGTAAAGCTAAATCAAACCAGTATCTATCAAAATCTCTTGACTCAATAATTTCATCAGTTATTATTGGTTGGGGAGCAGATGTAGCAGTGTAAAGTATCTCAAATTCATTTATAGCATTTGGAAGCTCACTAAAGTCAAGAACCTTAGTAGCACACTCTTTTGCCAAAGCCTCGGCCTTGTGTTTAGTACGATTCATGATGTATACATCAGCACCTGCGTTTACCAAGTGCTTAGCTGTAATAGCACTCATCTCCCCCGTACCAATAATAAGTGCTTTTTTTGAACTTATATCATCAACTAAAGATTTCAGCTGACTTACTGCTACACTTGCCATTGAGACTGGTTTAGAAGAAATATCTGTAGCATTTCTTACTTTAGCAGCACACTTAAATGCAGACTTCATCGCACGGGCTAGTTTTTTAGAGCAAAACTTGTTGTCATAAGCAAAACGAAAAGCATCTTTAAGTTGTCCTGCTATTTGTGTCTCACCTATCACCATAGAGTCTAAAGAAGCTGCTACACTAAAAAGGTGGTGAATAGCTGAACTATCATCAAAGATGTCAGCTCTACCTTCAAGTTCTTCTATACTTATACCTGAACGTTGCTCTAACATTTTTAGTATGTGCATCGTTGCAGCTGAAACATCACTACAGTTACAAAAGACTTCCATTCTGTTGCAAGTTGAAATAAGGATTGCTTCAGATATATCATCACAACTGAGTAGTTTTTTTAAACATTCTCGCTTATGTTCATTATCTGGATATGAGAGTTTTTCTCGGATTTCTAGTGTTGAGTTTCTGTGTGTAAAGCTTATGTTTAAGTAGTGCATTAAAAGGTTCTCTTTATCATAGTTTCTAAAATAGCGACAAGTTCGCTATCTTCACTCATAGCAAGCTGTGCTTCGTTTGAAAGCTTTTGTGCAAGCTGAAATGACTTTTCCACCGTTTTATGTTCTTGCATTTTTTCTTTTATCCAGAGTGTCTCTTCTTCATTTGTCTCTTTGGTGTGAAGAGATACTAAATGTTCCTTATCACCTGCGTTTAACTCTTCATACAGATAGATATAAGGAAGAGTACATTTCCCTTCTACAAAATCATTCATAGCAGGTTTACCAAGAGCTTCCTCGGTAGCTGTAATATCTAAAATATCATCGATTATCTGAAATGAGAGACCAAGATTACGGCCATAAAGTGCATGTTTGTCTGCATCTTTACCTGCTAAAAGAGCACTCGCTGAAGCAGCTGCCTCGATGAGTGTAGCAGTTTTAAGATAAAGCATATCAAGATAAAGTGACTCATCTGAGTTAAATTCCTCAGCCATCTTCACATCCATCATCTCACCCTTTGAGAGTGCTGTCACAGAAGATGCTATAGTTTGTGCCACATCTTTGTCAAACGCAACTAACTCAGTAAAAGCTTTTGAGTAGAGAATATCTCCAAGCATAACAGCTGTTTTACTACCACTACTTGCATTTACAGAAGTTACACCTCGACGTGTCATGGCATCATCTATTACATCATCATGAAGCAAAGAAGCCCCATGAATAAGTTCTACTATCGCTGCTAAAAGCGGTGCGTCTTTATGCTCAGGTGCAATCTTTAAGATTAGTTTTGCACGAAGGCGTTTACCACCGCTCAGAGTACTAAAAAGTTTTGTAACTTCTTCATAGTCTATCTCTTGTATTAGTCTTGCTATCTCTTTTTCTACTCTTTGCATTAGCTCTTCTTCTTAATTTTTTCTATTTTTATTTGCGATTTTTTATCAGATAAAAAAACTTCAAACTTTGCTTTATTCTTTTCTAAATCAAACTCTTTAAACTTTACTAAAAGATAAGGGGCTTCATAGTTTGCATTGCCACCTTGTTTTAGAAAAATCTTAAAACTTTGATTTGTTGTGTTTAGATAGAGTACATTTTGTGCAACTTTTGTGTCGTATGAGTGAAACATTACTAAGCCCTCATTTGTGTAAAGTGTCCAACGAAACGCAACTAGCCTCTTATAGTTGTTATATTTTACAAGAAATTTGGTTGACTCATCCTTTTTTAGAGACACTTCATACATATCTGCAAATTCTATAGCCTTTAATGTACTAAAAAGTAATACAACTGTGATAAAAAGGCGTAAAATTATTTGCATCTACTATCCAACTATCTCCGTTCCAACACCCTCAGAAGTAAAGAGTTCTAAAAGCATAGAGTGTTCAAGACGACCATCAATAATGTGTGCTTTAGCAACACCACCATCTATCGCTTCAAGACAAGCATCAACTTTTGGAACCATCCCACCATGAATCGTGCCATCTGCTTTGAGAGCTTCAACTTCTGCTTTTGTTAAAGAAGAAAAAAGTTCTTTATCATTGTTTAAAACACCCGCAGTATCTGTTAAAAAGATGATTTTATTTGCACCTATGGCTTTTGCAACATACGAAGCACAAAGGTCTGCGTTTATGTTAAAACCAGGGTGTCCCATCTCAGATCCAGCAGCGATTGGTGCGATAACAGGAATAAAACCCTCACGAATTAGGTTACATACTACATCAGCATCTACACTTGTAATGTTTCCAGTTAGTCCCCATTTTGCAAAGTCTTTTGCTTCAGCTTTGATGAAGTGTGCATCTTTTCCACTCACACCAATAGCTTTTGCAGAGTGAGAGTTTAAAAGTGAAACTATCTCTTTGTTTATCTCTCCACTTAAAATCATCTCAGCAATTCGCATCACTTCTTTTGTAGTAACCCGTTGCCCTTCTATAAACTTTGTGTCAATGTTTAAGGCATCAAGCATCTCGGTGATTTTTTTACCACCACCATGAATGATAACAGGTTTAATTCCAACAAGATACATAAGTAAAATATCTTCAGCAAATTTTTCTTTTAACTGAGGTGATGTTTGTGCTGAACCACCGTACTTTATAACCACTATCTCTTTACGAAACTCTTTTATAAAGGGAAGGGCATCAAGGAGTGTTTTTACTGTTTCAATTTTTGCTTGCAATATTTTTCCTATAAATGTTTATATAATTTTGTTATTTTATCCAAAAACAGGTTGATTTCTTATAAAGGGGAAATTAGTTCTACTTCTAAGTCAAGTAAGGATAGTTTTAAACCAAAGTCTTGCACCTTTACATAGTCCTTATAAGTCACTAAAAGCGAGTCTGACTTGTCTTTTTTTAGTATATCTTCTAACTCTTTTTTAGTGAAAGTATGGTGGTCTGCGAAATAGTTTTTACTTACAACTTTTGGCAAAAATTCATCAAGTCGCTCTGGTCTTGCTATGGCCGTTACAAGTGACATCTTTACAGTAGCATCTTTAAGCTCAACTCTACGTTTAAAGTCTATACCTTCTCTAAAAAGTGTTACTTCCTTGGCCTTCCAAAGTCTTTCACGATACGGACCTGAAGGTAAACATCTATTGTTTGAGGTATCTACTTCTATGAGTATATCTCTCTTTTTTATGTCATGTTTTGAGTAAGCATCATCTAAAAAAACACTTGTTACACCCATCTCTTTTGCTTTTTTTATACCCTCTTTTCTATCTTCACTCACAATTACAACTGCACGAGGAAGTTTGTGTGCATATATCATCGCTTCATCACCGCTGACACTTACATCACAAAGGATTTTATTTTTATCTTTTACTACATAAAGTCCACTAGAATCTCGACCGTAACCACGAAGTATTATCGCTGCGTTTAGATGTTCTTTTGCTAGGGCTATTACAAGAGGAGTTTTACCACTGCCTCCAACTGTCAAGTTTCCGACACTTACAATGTCAATGCCAAAATCCTCAGCCACTTTACTCTTAAAACGTACTAGCATTAAAAAACAGTAAATATAGGAGAGAGGTAGTAAACAAAAAGAGATAAGTTTTTGTGAGAGGCTTGGGTTGTAAAAATATTTTTCAACCCAAAAGACAAGAGAATTTCTCGTAAGCAAATCTATACTCTTGTTTTAGCTATTTTTTTCACTTTGTCTATCACAGATTTTACCTCAGCATCACTCATGTTTGCATAGATTGGTAGTGAGAGCACTTGTTGGTATGAACGCAGTGCTACTGGATAGTCATTTACTCTCAAGGAATACTTTGCTTTGTAGTATGAAAGTAAGTGAAGAGGAATGTAGTGAAGACCCGTTCCGATACTAACATTTTTAAGCTCAACTGCGAAAGAGTCACGGTTCTTATCAACTTTTATAACATATAAAGAGAAAGGATTCTCTTCATTTTCCATAGATGGGACACTAACATGATCAACACTCTCAAGAGCATTAGAGTACATAGTTGCTATAGTCTGTTGTCTTAGAATGACTGCATCTTGGTCAGCCACCATTGCACGAATATAGGCTGCGTTTAAAGGGCTTAAAGAGTAGTCATTTCCAATATCTACAACATCATAAATATAATCAAGTGTATTTTCATTACGAACAATAGCATGGTTCATAAGTAGTTTTGCACGCTCTATAATCTCATCACTATTTGTAACTAACATACCACCATTACAAATGTTTTTTTTGAGATGTGGAGAGAAGTTAAAACATACTATATCTGCTCCCGTAGAACCTATCTTTTTACCCTTGTATGTTGCACCAAGAGCATCACTAGCATCCTCAACTATCTTTACCTTATAAGTTTTAGCCATCGTATACACACGGTCTAAATCAACTGTAGCTCCACCAAGGTGTGTAATGATGACAGCTTTTAGTTTTTTACTTTTGTTCTCATCAAGGTAAACATCTAGTTTATCAAGGTTTATGTTATACGAATCCGCATCGATGTCTATAAACACAGGTTCAGCATCAAAGTGTCGTACAACTTCAGGAACACTAGGGTGTGCATTTACAGAACAGACCACTTTATCACCGCGTTTGAGGTCAAGTGCTAGCATCGCTAAGTGTAGTGCTGATGTTCCATGAGAAGTAGCTAAAACATGCTCTGCTCCAACATACTGGGCAAACTCGCTTTCTAACTCTTGTACTTGGTTTATATCTTCACCATCGAGAGTATCACTTACATGTGAGTGAGCATCGCGGGAACTTTCATATCTATTGTATGGTATTTTCATTATTTTTCCTTTATAAAGTTATATCTCTTGGATAGTTAAAATCATGGTTTAGTGTTCTTGATGTCAGTTTTGCGATAACAGGCATTTTTCTCTTAAAATGATTGCGAAAAATCCTCTGTATTATCATGTCTAACATCTTAGCATCTATCCCTTTAGCAACTATCTCTTCACGAGAGAGTCGCTCCTCTACATAAAGCTTCATAGCCCCGTCTAGTTCTGCATAAGTGTAACCAAGGTCAGCCTCATCACTCTGTCCATCCCATAAGTCTGCTGAGGGAGGTTTTTTGATGATGCTCTTACTCACACCTAAGTATCGTGCAAGTTCAAATACTTCACTTTTGTATAAATCTCCGATGGGATTTACAGCCGAAGCTAAATCACCATAAAGTGTTCCATAACCAAGCATCAACTCACTCTTGTTACTTGTACCTAAAACCAAAGCACCCTCTTTAGCACTTATGTCAAAAAGTGTTGACATTCTCATACGAGAGGAGAAGTTTCCTTTTCTCAAGTTATCTAGGTCTGGATTTAACACTTCATATGCCCTAAGCATCGGTTCAATTGATGCTGTTATAGCATTGAGTGAGAAGTCTCTACATAGTTCATCTGCATCATCCAAAGAACTCATAGAAGAGTACTGTGATGGCATTTTGACACATATAAGGTCATCTTTAAAGACAGCCTCTGCTAAAACAGCCACAACGGCAGAGTCAAGTCCACCACTCAAGCCAATAACAACTTTTTTAAGTCCTGTTTTTTTCACTTCATCTTCTAAAAAATGTTGTAGGTATTGGCTAATTTGACTATATTTATTCATTTTAAAGCAGAACCTTTATAAATTATTAACTAATATTATTATAACTAAGTTTTGTAACAAATTAAACTTTAAGTTAAAATAACTATCATAGTAAATATTTAATATCTTAATGGAGTTATATTATGTCTAAAAAACTATTATTTATCTCACTTTTATTTTCCCAAGTTTTACTCTTTGGAGAGTACGAAGATGCTCAAGAACTATTTAATGATGCAGCTTGTATGGATTGTCATAACAATGAAGACTTTGTAGCAAAAAAAGGTAAAATAACTGACTTTAAAAAACTTTGCAATATCGTTGATGCCTGTCGCTTTAGTAATGATGCTGACTGGTTTGACGATGAGAGTCTTAATGTTTCAGAGTATCTTAACTATAAGTTTTATAAGTTTAAGAAGTAAAAATTTCTTTAACAAACATCTTTTTTTGCCATAATTTTTAACTCTTGACAAGAAAAACCGGCCATTTTTCTCGCCTCAATATTTAAATCATTTGGTCGTAAAAAACTTCGAGGATAATACTTTTTAATAATGTCAAAAAAGATATCCGTATTCAAACCCTCTTTCTCACATACATAAGAAAACCAGACATCTCCTTTTCTTACATGCTCAACCTCTTCATCTAAAATAATACTAAGTGTCTGGATGATTTTTTCTAAACTTTCACTTTTTTGTAATTTTTTTAACTTTTTAAGTATCATCGGTGTTGCATCAAGACCATTTGCTTCTAGGTAACGAGGGACAACTGCCATTCTTTCCACTATGTTTATAGTCTTTTGTCCTGCTTCAAACAGAGAATCATGAACATTTACCTCTCCATAAGAAGAACCTAACTCTTTGAGTAATTTTTCTAGCATCAAAAAATGGCGAATCTCATCATCTGCTACTTCTAACCAGTCATCATAATACTCTTTAGGCAAGCCACTAAACCTATAAGCACTATCAAGTGCCAAATCTATTGCAGAGTACTCGATATGTGCAACAGCATGAATAAGGTTGATTTGTCCATTAACTGATGTTAAGTTCTTGCGTTTAGGAACATCTTGAGGAGATATAGAGTTGCAAAAGTTATAGTAAGAAGGCTTGCTTAATTCTAGTGCTGAGTAATTCTCTTCAAACCCGACTTCACCCTCTTTATACTTTTCATAAAAATCATTAAATAATTCTATCTTTTTTAAAGGGCTCTTTGCTAGTAAAATTGTTTCTAAAGTTTTATAATAGTTCATAGCCATATAATGCTATAATCCCTCTAAAAAAGAGATAAATATGACAGTAAAAGTTCAGCCAATGGGAATGTATCAGACAAACTGTTACATTGCTACTATTGATGGGAAAGATTTTATTATAGATCCGGGTGTTGGTGCTGCTGCGTGGATAAAAAGAAATGTGACAAATCCTGTAGCTATTTTAAACACTCACGGACACTTTGACCATGTATGGTCAAACGCAGAGGTTCAAGAGCTGTTTGGCATTAAACTCTACACACCTGAGGGTGATGTTCCTTTTCTAAGTGATAGTTCATGGATGGCAGACTTACCACCTTCTTTTCCAGATGTAATTATCAAAGGTGATGAAGAGTTAGACTTTGATGGCACAAAGGTCAAGTTTCGTCACTTTCCAGGTCACTGTCCAGGATGCTCAACCATAGAGATAGGCGATGCGATGTTTAGTGGTGACTTTATCTTTGAGAAAAGTATCGGTCGTACTGATTTTCCAATGTCTAGTCCCCAAGATATGAAAGCATCCTTAGAGAAGTTTAAACTGCTTGATTTTGATAAGACTATCTACCCGGGGCATGGTGGAACTACTACTATAAAACAAGAACAACACCACTCAGATTACTGGATAAGTACTTTATAATGGCTGATTACTTTAAAGACAAGGCACAGAACTGGGATGATGGTGCTATTCGCAAGACAACACCATTAGCTATTGCTGATGTTATAAAACAAAAGTTTTCTTTAAATAATAAAATGAAAATCATGGACTTTGGTGTCGGAACTGGACTTTTAGGCTTTGAGATTGCTAAAGAGGTAAAAAAAGTTTTTGGTGTAGATATGTCACCGAGTATGCTCGCTAAACTTCGTGAGAAAAACACTCCTGAACTATCGATAGAAGCGATAGAACAAGACATAGTCAAACAGCCTTTGAGTGATACTTTTGATGGAATCATAAGTTCTATGACACTTCACCATGTAGAAAATTTAGAATCTTTTTTTAAAAGTATCTATAAAAACCTTAATAAAGATGGTTTTATCGCCATTGCTGACTTAGAAAAAGAGGATGGGAGTTTTCATTCGGACAATACAGGTGTTTATCATTTTGGATTTGAACCGGAGAAACTATGTGAAATTGTCAAAAAATGTGGTTTTAAAGATGTTACAGTTGAGAATGTGACTACTATCAACAAACCCCAAAGAGATTTTGGAGTGTTTTTACTCAGTGCTAAACGATAGGAGTACCGCTTTCAAGGTTCTCACCATCTTCATCAAGTAAGTGCAGTTTTAAAACATGGCGTTCAGTTACCACTGTTTTAAACTCACCTTCAAAGACCTTTATATCTAAAACATGTCCTTCGACATTCACATTGCGTTTTCGACCCTCTTTATGACGAACTCTTGCTACAAACTTCACTTCATCATGAAACTTTACAGGAGAGAGAAACTGACAGCTACTAGCTACTAGGACAACATTTTTCTCATTTACAGCTAGCATTGCTGCATAATCCGCTGCACCAAAGATAAACCCACCATGAATGAGTCCTACATCATCTGCAACCATTTCAGGAATAGTTCTAAGCCTTGTTTCTATATAGCCACGTTCTAGAACAAGTACTTCACCACATAAGTCAGGATTTACCCGCTCATGTGTGCTAAGCATTACCTCATTCTCATTTGTATTGTATGCATCAATTTGTAAATCTTCTTCTATGTTTTCTTCTCGAATCATTATTTTTTATCCTTTATTAATCTTACATAAACACGTGCTGGAGCGGGATAGCCTTCAACTGTTTTAGAGCTATCACTAGGGTCTAGAAAATCTTCTAAAGATTGTCCCTCTATCCACTCAGTTTTTCTCTGCTCATTTGCTTGTGTAACAGAAGTCTCTAAAACTTCAAACTTACAAAATCCCGCACGTAGGCACCAGTTTTTTAGTGCTTTTATAGTTGGCACGAAATAGATATTTGGTATCTTAGAGTACGAGGACTCCGGACATAAACACATCTCATCATCACCCTCTATATAAAAAGTATCAAGTATAACTTCACCCTTTTTATCAAGCCCTTTAAACAACTGCTTTAACATTGCAACAGGGTCACTTCTATGGTACAAAACACCTAAACAGAAGATAGTATCAAACTTCTCTTCATAAAATTCCACATGTTCTACACCTAAAATCTCGTAAACAATATCGCTTTTTACAAAATGGTTTATAAAATCAAACTGTGTTTTATACAAAGGTGAAGGGTCAAACCCTACGAGAGATTTTGGTTCATCTTCAAGCATTCTAAACATATAGTAACCATTGTTAC
>NZ_JAEMVD010000031.1 GCF_029215975.1 Sulfurimonas sp. SAG-AH-194-C20 | reverse complement strand
GTTAGATTTACTATGTTTGGAGATATCTTCAGTCTACAACGGACAGATGTAAGTTGGCAAGTTTACAGAAATAAAGAATTTTATCACCAAGCTGATATAATAATACAAAACACTCAGAAATTCTTAGAGAAAAAGTTTGAAATGAGATATAAAGAAGGTTCTAGTGAAACTTATTTTTGTTCAAAACTTATTCATAGTATATTAAAAGACATTGATTATTTTGATATCCCTAATACTGACAACTCACATAAAGTTTATCCTGACCACTTTTACACTTTAGTGACAATGAATATAAATAATTTATGGAAGAATGTTACACAAGAGTACAAGATAGATAGAACAGAAGCTTTTTTTCTAACTCACACCGCACATGAATATATGAGAAATCAGTATTCTCCCATACTTGATAATATTTACAAAGACAGACAGGTTTATGCCAAAATAAGGTTTTACGAACTAACCGATGGTACCATATCTAACTATACTGAGCTTAGTGATAAAATAGCTAATGGTTGTGCGACAGCAGAAGAGAGATATGAAGTTTATATGATTCAAAACTTAAAAATTGAATATACATGTGTCGCAAAATTCTTTAACCGTATCGCTTGTTTTTGGAGTGCCTATGCAAAATAGATTAAAAGAAGTACTTCAAAAAGAAGGTTTTGAGATACTGAAAGAAATCTCTAAAGATACTGTTTATAGTGTCTTACATCCATTACTCCAAGATTATATTCTTTTTATTTCTCTTATCGAGAATAAAATTTTATTTTCAGTTAATGTAGGAGAATTAAAAAAAGAAAATCCTGCTATTATTGACAGAGAACCAGAATATTATTGTCAAAAGCTAATAAAGTGCTGGAAAAATGCCAAAGCTGAACTTTATGAACCCTTAAAAGCAATGGAAGAGAGTTTGGAATATCGAGTACCTACAGATAAAGACTTTTATTATGTAGAATTTAATAGCTTTGAGCTTCTTTTTACTAAAGAGTTTGACTTAAATTATCATATACTGAATGACCAAGAAATTATTCTACTTAATGTCCATAGGGTGAATACAAATTTATTATTTGATTTCACCTTTAATATAAGTGTTCTAAGTAGTAAAATTGATGCCCTCCATAAATATTTCTCACTACATAAATACAATATAATCAATTTAATTAAATAAACTCACATTTCACTCACACTCTAAAGTTATCATTCCTTCGAAATTAAAAACGAAGGACAAAAATGAAAAAAATAGTAGTAGCAGGAATGCTTAGTATAGCAGTGAGTTTATTTGCAGATGTAAACTTAAACGATGAAAAAACATGCGATAAAATAGCTTTATTTGGTTTACAAAACACACTTTCAAAGGTAGATAAAGCAGCCGCTGGTAGATGGTATTTACTTCAAGGTCAGCAGTCAAAATATAGAGATGTTAAGAATGATGAGTTTGAACTTGATGGTGCTATCGAAGAAGCATATTCTACTTTTGAAAAAACTGTTCAAGATAGCGAAAACTATGTTGGACAAACAGGAGTATTAAGACTTGGTTCTTCTTTCAAAAAATATGATTTTAAAAAGCAATCATTTCCAATTTCACTTATGGAACCTAGTTCATATATAGAGTTTGCAGGTGATGTGTTTGCTGGATGGAGAAATAGTATTGTACTAACATTTGACAACATTAATCCAAAGAATACACATTTACCAATGGTAAAAGCTGATGCTAAGGCCTTTATGAAGTCTAGAAAGCACAAGAATGGACGAGTAAATAGAAATTTGACTGCTAAATATACATACACAATTAAAAAAGTCTCTACTCCAACTAAAAATATAGCTTCTTGTGAAGAAAATTTTTATAACTGTGATGACCTTTCTAAGGTTTCTGTAGTAGGTCATATCACAAAACTTGAGATTCTTGATAAAGATGAAAAAGTGCTTCACACTTATAGCGACTATAAATAATGATAAATATAAAAAATATTTTACTTAGTTCCTTAGTCGCTTTCTCCCTTGTTGGTTGTTCAGGAACTAGTGATGCAGATATGAGAGAAGCTATTGACTCTGGTGATGTGAGTGAAGTTAGAGACTTGGCTAGTCCTGATGCTAGTTATTCAGTTATGAAACGTGAAAACGGTAGACCTCTCATGGAGTATGCTAATGCAAAGGGTGGGACAGCTATGGCTGAAGCGCTCTTGGATACAAAGTTAACAGAACTCGACTTAGAATTTTTTATGAACAAAGGTATGCCTGCTTGCATGAGAACATCTAACCAAGACGAAGATTACTGTGAGTGTAGTTTAGAAGAAGTGTATAGTAATGTTACTTACTTAGACATTATTGATAGTACACAACAATTACGCTCTGCGATGTTAACTGCAGCTCAAGAGTGTAAATAATATAATACGAGGATTTAAAATGAAAAAAGAATTATTACTAGTTAGCTTAATGCTAACAGTGACAGTAGGAATGAGTGGTTGTGGTACTTATACACCAGAATCTACAGCCCAAGAAATTTGTGAAATGTTTCAAGATGCTGATCTTGAGGGGATAAATGAGCATGCAAATTCTTATTTTATCGGTTTAGCTGAGAATAAGAAAAAAGCGGGCCTAAAACGTGCTCAAAAAAGTTTTTCTGACTGTTCAGATATCAAAGTTAAAACAATTAAAAATGGTGGCACATCATACAACTATGAGTTTAAATCTAAAAGCATGCAACGTACTCAAAAATTTTATTTAGATATTGAAAAAAATACTTATACGATAAGTTTTTAATATGAAAGGTAAAATATTAGATTTTAACATTCAAACTGGTGAAGGCATAATATCTGGAAATGATTCTGTAAGATATAACTTCAGTGCTGCTGAGTGGAAAAGTGATAAAAGTCCAATAGCTAATCAAATTGTTGATTTTTCAATTAATGAAGGAGATGCTACTGGTATTTATTTAGATAAAAATGTTGCTTCAGTAGGAGGGAAGAGTAAGATTGTAGCTGCCTTACTTGCTTTCTTTTTAGGTGGATTAGGTATACATAAATTTTATCTTGGGTGCAATACAGCTGGAATAATTATGCTAGTACTGTTCCTAGCTGGTTTTATTCTTGTGGGTATTCCTACGATTATTATTGGTATAATAGCTTTTATCGAGTTTATTATGTATCTTATAAAATCAGATGAAGATTTTCATCAAATATATGTTGAAAATAAAAAGTGTTGGTTCTAGCCTGTAAAAGAAGTTCCTTCTTTTACAGTCTCAAATAAGGGAACGAGTAAAAAGCAGTTCTGAAGGAAAAGAATGAAATTCATACTAACACTACTTCTCATTTTTGCATCTCTCCAAGCCCAAAACTTCACTAAACAAAACCTATTAGGCTCATGGGAACTATCCTCTGCTAAACTCAACAAAACAGTGGCGTTTGGGAACTACCTAGGTAAAGAGAGAAACGAAGTTATAAAGCTTCTTTTTAACCCTCAGGGCTTACTCAAAGTTGTGAAGACAGGCGAAGTTTACAACTACATCGTTGTTCAAGGTCAACTCAAAATCTATGAAACTAAGGTATATAAAAATGGCTACAAAGTAAGAAGAGAAAATCAGTATGACCTTTTTAAAATCATAGGTTCAGTCGAAGGGTGCCAAAAAGTAAAACTAGTTCAAAAGAAAATACCTGGCTATAACCCTAAACGTGACTTGAAAATGTGTAAAACATCTTCTTATCCAAGAGCTACATATCAAGAGGATATTTCAAAGTATAAGTTTTAAATAAACCAATCCCTTACACTACAATGATGTATTGTATTACATACTATATTTTGATATAATGTTTTTTATTACATACTAAAGGATACTCATGTTAGAAAATCTATTTATTAAAAGTGAACAATTTTTACAACGTAGTAACTTAAAATATAAAAGATATTTCATAAATAGATACAAATTTGAGCATCAAATGAGTATTTTACTTGGCTCTCGTGGAATTGGTAAAAGTACAACCCTTGCACAGTATATGAGTGATAACTATACAGAGACTCAAAGACTTTATGTAAGTTTCGATGATATTATCAATACTGAAAAATTTACAATGCTAAAGATTGCCCAAGAGTTTTCACTCAACAATGGCAAGCTATTGTGTTTTGATGAAATACATAAGTACCCAAGCTGGTCTGCTGAGCTTAAAGCTATTTATGATACATATCCAGATATTAAGGTTATTGCTACTGGTAGTTCTGCATTAGAGATTAACAGAGGGACGCATGATTTAAGTAGAAGAGCCATAGTATATAAAATGCTAGGAATGAGTTTTAGGGAGTTTTTAGAGTTACACTATGATTATAAACTCGACTACTATAGCTTAGAAGATATTTTGAAAAATCACACTCAAATATCTAAAGATATTGTAAAAACATTACAAAAAGATGACAAAAAAATCATACCACTGTTTAAAGAGTACCTTAGACATGGCTACTACCCTTACTACTTAGATATGCCTAATGAACCTATGTTTTTTCAAACACTCAACCAAAATATTGATGTATCCATAGAGAGTGACCTTCTAAATATCTATCCAAAACTCAATGGAACTACTATAAGAAAGTTAAAACTGCTTTTAGCTGTGATTATGAAAAATGTGCCATTTGTACCCACTCTCTCTAGTATTAAAAAAGCTATAGATGTCAAAGACGATAGAACACTTAAAGAGTATCTCTCTCATCTTGATGATGCAGGACTCATTAAGCTACTAATGGCTTCATCATTAAGTATGAATTCGTTTGACAAGCCTGAAAAAATATACTTAGCAAATACAAACTTAATGTATATAATAGACCCAGACATAGGGAATGTAAGAGAAACATTTTTTATGAACCAGCTAGACAACTACTACGAGACACAAACAACTACATTTATGAACCTTGGTATATACTCAAGTAGTAGAGGTGATTTTTACTTAGAAGAAAAATACATATTTGAAATTGGTGGAAAAAATAAAAGCTTTACCCAAATAAAAGATATAGAAAATTCTTTTGTGGCAGCTGATAATATTGAACAAGGGTTCAAAAATAGAATACCCTTGTATCTTTTTGGATTTTTATACTAGAACTAAACCTCTATCTTAGTCGAGAGATGGGTCATCAACAGAAGTTGACCCATACCTTCAAAAAACTTCTCTACTCCCATCTCATCTGTCAGTAAAGCTTTTTTAAGTGCTGCTAAAAAAACTAACTGTGATTCATCTGATGCTTGCATAAAAGTATCTATAATGTACTCGAAACTAAGTGTATGTACCTTAGAGTTTACTTCAAAATCTATCTCTGAGAAGATATCAATGCTTTCTTCTAAGAGGATTTTTTTACACTCATCTGATAACTTACTCATCTCTTATAGCCTCACGGTCTAGCTCACCACTTTTTAGTTTAGCCATATAAGAGTTTAGTTGCTCTCTTACATCGCCACTGAGAATAAGCAATCCTAAGATATTTGGTAGTGCCATAGCAAGCATAAGCATAAAACTAAAGTCCACAAGTATGCCTGTGCTTACTACGGTTGCTACAACCGATAGGGATAAAAATATCAGCTTATAAATGATAGAAAACTTAGAGCCAAAAAGATATACCCAAGCACGCTCTCCATAGTATGACCAAGATATCATCGTTGAAAACGCGAACAAGAAGATACTAATAGATAAAACAGTAGGAAACCACGAGATAACAGTTCCATAAGCCGCACTTGTAAGTGCAGCCCCCTCTTTTGCGACAATCAATGCAGTATAAGCACCATCCTGCTCAAATACACCTGTGATAATGATAACAAGAGCTGTCATAGTACAGATAACAACCGTATCTATAAAAGGCTCATAAAGTGCTACCATTCCTTGACGAACTGGGTACTTTGTCAGGGCTGGTGCATGTGCAACAGGAGAAGAACCAATACCCGCTTCACTTGAAAATACTGCCCTTTGAAATCCTTGTATAAGAGCACCAATAGTACCTCCATAAACAGCACTTGTAGAAAATGCTTCTGAGAAGATAAGTTCAAAAGCATCTAGAATTTTATCAGCATTTACAGCTAAAATCCAGATAGAAGCACTAATATAGATAATTACCATAACAGGGACAAGTCTCTCTGTAATCGAAGCAATTCTCTTAACTCCACCAATGATGACAGCTCCAGTTAAAGTTGCTAAAATAAATCCAAATACTAAAGGGTTACTTGCAAAGTAAGGAATTTCATGTGAAATTACACTATATGCTTGCGAGACTTGGAAAATATTTCCTCCGCCAATAGCACCACCAATCATCAAAAAAGCAAATACTACTGCTAAAACTTTTCCGAAACTTGGATAGCCTTTTTGTGCGATACCTTTAGATAGGTACTCCATAGCTCCACCCATAATAGTTCCATCTTTGAGAAAAACTCTATGTTGAATAGAGAGTGTAACTTCGGTAAACTTTAGACTCATTCCTAAAAATCCAGCAAATATCATCCAAAATGTTGCTCCTGGACCACCAATAGCAACAGCTAACGCCACACCTGCAATGTTACCCAGTCCAACAGTAGCACTCAGAGCCGTTGTAAGTGCTCCAAAAGGGGATATCTGACCTACATCATCAGTAGTTCTATACTTACCTCTAATAATGTCCAATGAGTGCTTAAAAACCCTTATATTTATAAACTTCGTTACAAATGTAAGGTAAACGCCACCAACAATAAGCCAAACCACTAAAAATGGTAAACTCACACCCTCTACAGATCCAAAAAGTATGTCGAAAAATAGAGCACTCTCTAAAAAAGAGTTCGCTGCAACAAATAATTCACCCAAAATAACCCCCGTAAAATACTAATTAAGTAATTGTAGCTAAATACTCTTGACATTTTATCATTAATTGACTATAATTCCGGCTCATTAATCAGCACTCGTGCATGGTTTTTGTGTTAGGTCGGGGTGTAGCTCAGTATGGTTAGAGTACCTGGTTTGGGACCAGGGGGCCGAAGGTTCGAGTCCTTTCACCCCGACCACCTTTTTAAAATTATCAAGATTTATATTTAAGACAATAACTATGGTGGGATTAGCTCAGTTGGTTAGAGCACTGGTTTGTGGTGCCGGGGGTCGCGGGTTCGAATCCCGTATCCCACCCCATAATTTAATAAATATAAAACTTAATAAATATAATAACTAATATACAGTGGCGTTCGTGGCTCAACTGGATAGAGTTTCGGATTTCGGCTCCGAGGGTTATAGGTTCGAATCCTATCGGGCGCACCACCTTTAGATATATGCCTCCTTAGCTCAGCTGGATAGAGCAACGCCCTTCTAAGGCGTAGGCCACTCGTTCGAATCGAGTAGGGGGTACCACTACTTTTAAAGTAGAACAAAGAATTATTCGTTATAATTCGACTCCTATTAACAATCACATGCGGATGTGGTGAAATTGGTATACACGCCAGACTTAGGATCTGGTGCCGCAAGGCGTGGAGGTTCAAGTCCTCTCATCCGCACCATTTAAAGATCTAATTACTCTCAAATTTCTCCAACAATAAAAATCAACTTTATCAAAAAACAAATACAATAATTTAACTTTATCACTATAATTTCCTGCTAAAATACTAAAAAATCATTATGAGGTCTTCAAATATGGCTGAGAAAAAAACAAAACGATATTTAGAAATGCAGATGGAAGAGCTCAAAGCAGCTCATGCTGAGAATATCGCACAAAATCCAACAATAAAAAAAGTCAATCCTAACCACAATGCTAAGAATGCAGCTATCGCTGAAATGTATAACGATGCAGCCGAATATGAAGAGGACCTGAAATGTTTTGAAGACGAGCTATTTTTGGTAAATAAACATTCTTTTAAAGATATTGCTGAGGAGTTACATAAGGCATTTCCAAAAGAAGATGAAAGAGACTTCTTAGCAGAACTGAACACTATTGTTGAGCTTGGCTGGACAGATCTTGTTGAAGTTCAAAAAACACATCCCGTAGCACAGCTTGACCTACTTAAAGCAACAGACTTTACACAGATGATAGAAGTTTTTAATGCTAAATTTATAGACTATGAAGGTGACTTTGAAGCAGAGGCTAGAGTTTTTTTAGCACAAAGATGGGAACGTCTCATTAACATCAAAAAAGAGCATATCAAACAAGAGTTATATGAGATAAATACTTCAGGATTAAAAGCGAAGTATGTGAAAAGTATATATCGAAAATATCATGGTCTTGTATAAGACCATAATTTAATCATTTAGCTTCAAAAACGACTTCATCTAAAGCAAAGTCACTTAATCTCTCTTCAATCCATTCTCGAACTTTTGGGTTTTTATCTACATAGAAGTAGATAGATCCACCATCTTCATCATTTCTTATAAGAAGACTCGTTTTATTCTCAGACTCCCAAGCAACTAAACTACTATACTCAGTATACTCTTTGTCTATTACAAAACTTTGAAGTGTTATCTCTTTTTCAAGAGAGTAAAAGAGAAACCTTTTAGCAGCGATTTTATCTATGTCGACAGGAATATCAGAACTTAAGTTGTAAAGTTTATACTCGAACTCTTCTAAGAGTGCAGATACAAACTCTTTCGTCCAAGTCAGTACTTTTTTCATACACTTTTTAGTGTCTGGATCTAAGTTGTCTCTATCTAGGTAACTTGTGTTGTAATCTTTACAGATATTACTATAGTCTATCCCTATTCCAAGTATACTCATCTCTTAAGCTTCTTCTATCACTTTAACTTCATTTCCAATAGCAATACCACCGTAATCAATTGGAGATATTATGAGACCGCGTTGTTTTTCAAGAAGTTCTGGGAGTTCAGGGGCAAAAGCATAAAGGTAACGATAATCTTCACATAAACCTTTTACTTCAAAAAGTACTTCACCAATCTCAAGAATAGAACCAGCTTTTAAATGGTACAAATCAACATCAACAAAAATGTCTTCCATTAAAACGCCATCACCAAGAACAAGTTCAGCCTCTTCTATGATGTCATAACTTTTTTTAGATACTAAAACCATAGTAAAGTTATCACCATTTTCATAGTCACGACTTCCAACAATTCCACTCGCATCACAATCAAAATCATCAACCTGCATTCTGTGACCTGCACGTATCATGTCAGGGAGTGTCATGTATAAATTTAATACTTTTCCATTTTCCATATTTGTTCCTTTTTTCATAAGTTTATAATTTGCGCGATAATAGCATAAATAAACTAACTATCCTTGTGAATTGGCTTTTACATTTTATCTTTATAATAATCCTAAGAGTGCTACAAAAAGTACAGGTGGCGTTATAACAAGCCCTACTTTCATATACTCAATCCAGCCAATTTTCACACCCTTTTGAGCGAGTACATGCAACCAAAGGAGTGTTGCTAGTGAGCCGATAGGAGTCATTTTTGGTCCGAGGTTAGAGCCTAAAATGTTTGCATATACAAGTGCCTCATTTCCAGCATAACCAACCTTATCAATGGCTATATCCATAATCATAATCGTAGGCATATTGTTCATTACTGAGCTTATAAACGCAGATAAAAACCCTGTTCCTATGATGGATACAACTGTTCCCTGAGTTTGTAGTTCTACTATCCATGAAGCGATTATATCTGTGAGACCTGCATTTTTAAGACCATAAACAACCACATATAAACCTATACTAAACCATACTATCTGCCATGGTGCATTTTTTATAGTCTCTAATGGTTTTACTGCTTTATAGTAGTTTGCAATAGCTAAAAACACAAGTGCCCCACCAAGAGCAAAAACTGAGATGGGAAGTACGTAGACATCACCTATAAAATACCCGACCATAAGAAGTGCTAAAAAAGCCCATGAAAGTTTGAACATTGTTTGATTTTTGATGACAGATGAGGCCTCAGGAAGAGCATCCACATCAACTCTCAAAGGAATATCTTTGCGGAAGTAGATAAACAGTACTATTATAGAAGCGACTATTGCAAGTAGATTTGGCAAGAACATATTTTGCATATACTCAAAGAAACCGATGTTAAAGTACCCTGCTGTCACTATGTTTGTAAGGTTTGAGATGACTAAAGGGTTTGAAGCACTATCACCAATAAAACCCCCTGCCATAAGAAATGCAAAGATTGCTAAAGGTTTCATCTTCAAGTACTTCATCTTCGCTAGTAAAATCGGTGTGAGTATAAGTGCTGCTCCATCGTTAGCAAAAAATGCTGCGACTAAAGCACCAAGTAGTAGAATGTAGATAAAAAGTTTTACTCCACTACCTCCACTAAGTTTCGCCATTTTTATGGCTGCCCACTCAAAAAATCCTATTTCATCCAATACCATGGATAAAATAATAATTCCGATAAATGCGAGAGTTGCATCCCACACTATACTCGTAACTGTAAGAACATCATCAAAGCTCACAACTCCGATGAGAACTGCAACTACTGCACCAACAACTGCTGAAGTTCCTATCTGTAAACCTTTTGGTTGCCAGATGATGAAGGTTAGAGTGACTAAAAAAAGGCTAAATGCTAAAATCATAAATATTCCTATATATTAAAGTGATGAAACTATAGCTAAATTATTCTATTAAATCAATATATCTTGATATTGTTATTTAATTGTGCTACACTTTTGACATTAAAATAATAGATGGAGAAATTATGAAAAGATTACATATACATATTTCGGTAGATGATTTAGAAAAAAGCAAGGCATTTTATACAGCACTTTTTGGCATGGAACCAACAAAAGATAAGCAAGATTATGTGCAGTGGTTAGTGGATGATCCTGCTGTAAACTTTGCTATTTCAACTGATAAAGAAGAAAAAGGACTCAACCATTTAGGTCTTCAAGTAGATAGTGATGCAGAAGTTCAAGAACTCGAAGAGAGACTTCAAGCTGCTGGTGTTTCAGGTGAAAAACAAAAAGAAGCAGTCTGTTGTTATGCAAAATCAACAAAGTACTGGGTGCAAGATCCGGAGGGAATCATCTGGGAAAACTACCATACTATGGAGCAAATGGAACTTTTTGGTGGTGATAGCTTTACAGGTGGAGAGGGTTGTTGTACTCCTTCTTTTAGCACTAATGGGCAGTGGTCAACAGGAAATAAGTGCTAAATGGACATCTTTTTAAAAACAGTATCTGCCTTAAATGATGAAACACGGGTACTTCTGCTGCGTTTTATAGATGAAAATGGAGAATGCTGTGTTTGTGACTTACAAAACTCTTTAGAGATGATACAGTCGCGTTTATCTCGCCACTTAAAACTTTTAAAAGATGCAGGTTTTTTAAGAGTTGACCGTAAAGGAACTTGGGCTTATTATAGTGTTCGTTCTCCTCTTGATAGGTTTCGACTTGAAGCATTACAAGAGATAAGACACCTAGATATAAAACTCCCTGCATTTAAAAAATCTAATGAAGAAAAAGGATGTAAAGTATGAAAAAAAATGTTTTGATTTTATGTACCGGAAATAGTTGTCGTTCCATCATGGCAGAAGCACTTATAAATGCTAAACTTGGGAAGTGTGTCGAGGCACAAAGCTCTGGGGTAAAAGCGAGTGGAAAAGTAAATCCAATCGCACAAGAACTCTTAATATCTAAAGGGCTTTGGCGAGATGAGTACCACTCTAAAGTAATAGAAACTGTTTTAGACACTACGTTTGATTTAGTGGTAACTGTTTGTGATAGTGCTAAAGAGACCTGTCCAATGTTTCCTCGTGTTGTCAAAACAATCCACATGGGCTTTGAAGATCCAAGTGGAAAAGAAAATGTAGAGTATGAAAAAACTCTCAAGCTACTTGAGCAAGAGCTACTACCACTTGTACAAAACGAGTTATGTTAAAAAATTCATAAATTCTTTACACTCTCATGCTAAAATGCGATAGATATTTTACAAAGGTTTTATAAAAATGAATGATTTTTTCAAATACGGCGAAGAAGTGGCGGGTTACGATGTTCGAGTTATAAATGAACGCGAAGCTCGTGCTGCCGCGGGAATACTCTTTGCCATTGGACTTCTTAGTCTTACAAACGCAGTCATGTTAGGTCATGGAGTTGTGACTCGTTACTTTATCTCTTTTTTTACTTTAGATTTTCTCATCCGAGTTATAAACCCTAGCTACTCACCATCTATGCTTATGGGCCGTTTTTTTGTACAAAATCAAAAACCTGAGTATGTAGGGGCGACACAAAAAAGATTTGCTTGGAGTATCGGGTTGCTTCTAGCTCTGCCTATGTTTTACTATCTAGTTATCAACTGGCAACCTAACCCCATAAAAGTTTTCATCTGTATACTCTGTCTTTTCTTACTCATAGCCGAGTCAGCTTTTTCTATCTGTTTAGGGTGTAAAATCTATAATCTAGTAATGAAAAATAGTTCAAAATATTGCCCAGGAGGAGTCTGTGAGATTCAATTCAAAGAGAAGATACAGACTTTTAACCCTGTGCAAAAGACCATAGTCTCCATCAGTTTTATCTTACTCGTTTATGCAGGGTACTTGTACTTTTACAAACTTGAGAACAAAACATTTTTTGGACAAAATGTAGCACTAAAAATGATGTCAGCAGATGAACTAAAAGCTCTTAGTGAAGCTGAGTATCAAAAAGAAGCGGCGGAGTTTGATAAGGATGATGACTTTTAAAAACCTCTAGTCACTTTTAAGAGTCACTCCAAGTGTGTGACTCTCATTTGCTTTTATAACTCTAAAATCATCAAATGCATTTGCAGTTTCTATGCAGACAAACTCTTTATAAGCATCTACCTTCATTCCACTCATTTTAGAGCCTTTTTCTATCCATGGATTCCAGACAACAGCCGAGGAAGAACCTACTGCGTTTAGCTCAATAGTTCTGTTTTTATCCTCTAAGAGTATCTCTTTTGTTTCTCCGAGATAAACACGGTCGCACTCTGCATCTATCTCTAGCTTACCCTCTTGTAACTCTTTTGTATCGTTTAGGGTATCGATATAAGATATTTTTTCAAGCCCACTTATACTTACATCATCTATGTGTGAGACACTCAGGTAAGTATGAAGTGCCTGTGTTATCATAAACTCTTTTGTATCTGTGTTTTTTGTCACTATTTCTACACTTAATCTATCCGAAATAAGAAACTTTATGTCGAGCTCAAACTTATAGTCCCAAATAGCCCTAGTCTCTTTTGTATCACAAAGGCGTAAGATAACTTCTGTTGTTTTTTCATCTAACTCTTTAATGCAAACTAACTCAAACACAGCCGTTCGACTAAAACCATGTGCAGGCATACTTTCATCAAGCACTCCAAAACGTGGCCAACAGATGGGGATACCTCCACGGATAGCCTTACCCTCTTGGTAATCACTTGTAGGGCTTAACCACAACAGTTCATCTTTTTCACTGCGTTTATACTCAAAAATATGTGCACCTTGAAGGGCTATCTTAGCTGAGCTAAGCTTGTTGCTTACCTCGATGTAGGCAAAGCCATTCTCAAATGTTTTAAGCATTTAGCACTGCTTGCACCAGACACTTATTTTGTGACCTTTGAGTCCGTAAAAAAGGATGACACCATAACAGATGATGCCGTATAGATATGCCTCTTGCATACTACCACCTAGTTGTGCTAATTTTCCAAATGCTAGTGGAAGGAGTGCTCCACCCGCTATCGCCATTATAAGCAAGGCCGAGCCTTTGGCGGTGTGTTTTCCTAAGTCTTCTAAGGCTAAAGGCCAGATTGTAGGCCATACAAGTGCATTTGAGAGACCTAAAAGAGCTACAAAAGTTACACTGTTTGGTAATGTTGTTATGCCACTCCATCCCCATAAAAACTGAGATATATAAAACTCTGTAGTAGAACTAAATGCAACACCAACAAGAAGTACAATACCTAAAATAGCCGAACCAACAAGAGCTTTTTCTTGTGAAAGGTACTTAGGTATAAAAAATACACCCACAAGATAAGAGATAACCATAAAAACCATAGTATATGAGGTTAAAACAGTTACATTTATAACACCGATACTTTGTGCATAAAGTCCAATGGTATCGCCAGCAATAACTTCTATACCTACATAAAAAAAGAGTGCAAGAGCACCTAAAACAAGACGAGGAAAACTAAAAATAGAACTCTCGTCATACTCATCTTCAATAAACTCTAACTCTTCTAAGGCAGAAAAGTGAACGAACATAGCTAAGAGAAAAAGTACAAATGACATAACACCATAGGGGATAATGAGCTTTTGAGCAAGTGTATCTATCTCAACTGCTGATAAGTCTTCAACAGAACCTATCCCAGAAAAAATCACAACACTAAAGATGACAGGAGCTAAAACCCCTGCACTCTTGTTGATAAGTCCCATGATGCTTATGCGCATAGCAGCACTCTCTATGGGACCGACTAAAACGATGTAAGGGTTTGAAGCAGTTTGAAGGAGTGTAAGTCCTGAGCCTAAGGTAAAAAGTGCGACTAAGAAAAAGATAAACTCTGAGTTTAGTGCGGCTGGTATAAAGAGTAAACTTCCCACTGACATCAGTGCTAAACCATAACTCATACCTTTTTTATATCCTGTAATGTCTAGTAAATATGCCATCGGTAGAGCCATAACTGTGTAGGCGATATAAAAAGCAAAAGTAACAAAGAGTGCTTCATAATCACTTAGAGTACAGATGACTTTTAGAAAAGGAATGAGAGAACCGTTAAGCCATGTTACAAAACCAAATATAAAAAAGAGTATGCCTATAATTATCATAGGAATTAGACTGGATTTTTTATTCATTTTTTAGTCCTTCTAAGTATTTTGCTACACCATCTTCTTCGTTTGTATGTGGCAGTATTATCTGTGCCATATCTTTTACTTCGGGCTGTGCGTTTTGAATAGCTACTGAAGTTCCTGCAAGTTCAAACATACCCATATCGTTAAAGTTATCTCCAAAGACTGTGAGCTTATCAAGGTCAAACCCCATAGCCTCACTCACACTTTTTATACCATGAGACTTATCTGCTTCTTTGTTGAGGATGGTTAAGAAGTAACAACCTGTATATGTTTCAGGAGCTAAAATGTACTTCACACTATCTCCAAACTTAGTAAGAAAATGTTCGTGAAGTTCTCGGAGTAACTCTTCTTCACCCATATAGACTATTTTAAAGTTCTCTTCTTTGCCCCTAATGCCATCTTCTACCTGAATATTATCAGCACAAGAGTAACGAGTGAGCACTGCTCTTTGGTAACTATTTAAAACCTTATCATGCACAAAACTCTCTCTAAGACTTTTTGCATCTTCAAGAGCCAAAACAAAAGGATAAATCCCAAATTTCCAACCCTCTTCGATGATTGTGTCTGTTGCATCTGCTCCAAGAGTTGTAGTTTGTATGATTTTTTTATCCATTGTTGCGATTAAAGCTCCATCTAGTAAAATCATCGGTGCATTTATCTCTACA
>NZ_JAEMVD010000030.1 GCF_029215975.1 Sulfurimonas sp. SAG-AH-194-C20 | reverse complement strand
GCCTGAATCTACACCTCTTACCAAAGTAAATGGTGTAAAGTATTATGGTGCAGAGGTTATTCTTCATGGAAGTAACTATGATGAGGCTTATGCTTACGCAAAAGAGTATGGGGCCAAACACTCTCTGACTTTTATACATCCTTTTGAAGACACAGAAGTTATAGCAGGGCAAGGAACAGTTGCATTAGAGATTTTAGATAAATGTGACTCTCTCGATGCTATTATCATTCCTGTTGGTGGTGGTGGACTTATTGCTGGTATGAGTGAAGCTATTAAGGCTCTCAATCCTAAGATAGAAGTGATAGGTGTTAGTGCAAGCGGAGCACCTGCGTTTAAAGAGTCTTATGAAAAAAAATCAGCAGTAGATAGTGTGAGTGTTAGAACTATAGCCGATGGAATAGCCGTTCGTGATACTTCAGATGTAACACTCCAGTATGCCCTTAAAAATGTAGATAAAATTATCAGTGTTGATGATGAAGAGATAGCAAGTGCCATTTTGTTTTTACTTGAGAAGCAAAAGCTTGTTGTTGAAGGTGCAGGAGCAGTTGGTGTGGCAGCTCTTCTTCATAACAAACTTCCAAATATGAAACATAAGAAGGTTGCAGTAGTACTTAGTGGTGGAAACATGGATGTTACACTACTTTCTGTGATTATAGAAAAAGGACTTTTAAAGTCGCATAGAAAAATGAAACTTACAGTAACTCTTATCGATAAACCGGGTTCATTGATGCGTTTTACTGAGATTTTAGAAAACCTTAATGCTAATATTGTACATATTGCATATGACAGAACATCAATATCTCTTGATTATGGAGATGCAAGTGTTACTGTTCATATGGAAACCAAGGGTGAAGAACATCAAAAAAGTATACGAGAAGCATTAAAAAACGAAGGGTATTTAAGGGAGTAATATTAGAATGGATTTTGTAATAAGAAAAGGCATCAATAAAGCAGTAATTGTACTAAAAATTTTAGAAGATGGTCGGCTTATAGTAGTTGATAATGAGACAACTATTCGTTTTATGAAAGTAGATGAATTAAGTCTTGTTGAGGGTTTTAAAGTTAATATAAAACACAAATATTATAAAACTAATGTAGTCTCTTTTAGTAATGACGGAGAGTACTTTTCTACATTGACAGCTGATCGAAAAG
The DNA here is from genome assembly GCF_029215975.1 of Sulfurimonas sp. SAG-AH-194-C20. Lineage (GTDB taxonomy): Bacteria > Campylobacterota > Campylobacteria > Campylobacterales > Sulfurimonadaceae > Sulfurimonas. The sequence goes on along the minus strand of NZ_JAEMVD010000030.1, from coordinate 15,075 downwards.
AGTCTTGCCTTTATAGCACAAAAACCAAAAAGCTGATTACTAAAGTCAACAGACACCATGGAGAAGCATCTTGTGTCGGCATAGATCCTTTGAACAGATATATGTTTTCATGTGGTGATGATGGAAAGACTTTTGCTATTGACATTAAAAGTGGTAAACTTGTTTTTACTCTTCCAGCACATGTTGATACTATAAACGACATTGTATTTAGTGCAAATGGTAACTGGGTAGCAACTTGTAGTTATGACAGAAAAATTTCTGTTTTTTCTCTTGTTACAATGTCTGCAAAAACAAAATTAAAAGCTCATGCTGCAGCTGTTACGAAAATGAAATTTATCAAGGGCAATAGACTAGTAAGTATAGATAAAAACTCTTCTGCTATTGTCTGGGACTTATTTACAGGAAAAGTGCTAGAAAGACTACAAGGTATTCATGATAATGTTACACAGTTGATTACAAGTAAAGATGATGAATTTTTATTTTTAGGAACTACACTTGGCTATATTCTAGTATATGACCTTAAAACATATGAACTACTTTCTCCTAAGTATATTAAAATTGCTTCTCCAATTAGCGCACTAGCATTTAACAATGAAAATCATCAACTTATAATTGGGACTGAAGATGGATTTATCATGTCATATAATATATATGCAGGGGAAGAAAAGCTTAAAGATATGCTGAAAAATAAAGAGTTTGACACTATTCAAAAAGAGGCTGAAATAAATCCAATTTTAGCATACACTCAAATATATAGTCTTGTGTCAAATCTTTGGGAAAACACACTAGCAAAAGCAAAAATTGCCTTACAAAATAACGATAGAGATAAAGCTTTACTCCTTTTAAATACATTTAAAAATATTCCATCAAAAAATAAAATTATTCAAAAAACAATGGCAGATTATGTTGAATTTGAAAAATTTGCTAAATTTGCTAAAGAGGGTAAACTAGCACTTGCATATAGCCTCTCAAATACATACCCAGTTTATAAGAGTTCTAAGCTTTATCTAGCATTAGAAGATAGATGGAAAAAAACATTTGTACAGGCACAAAAATATATACTTGATCCAAAAGGTATGGAAAAGGCCAAGGAAGTTTTTAAACCATATAGAGGTATAAGTGAAAAAACAAAACTTATACAAGAACTTTTAACGCAGGGCGAAGTATATAAACGTTTTCGTACAGCAATCGGACAAAAAGATTTTACTATCTGCTTTGAGTTGATTAAACAACATAAATTTTTAAAAGAATTTCCTGAATATGATGTACTGATGAACTATGCTGATACTTTATACATTAAGTCTCAAGAACTTCTTAATAACGATGACACAAACTCAGCGGTTAAAATGTTAAGAATACTCTCTGTCTTTGATGACTTTAAAGAAGAAGTAAAGTTACTAATGCACGATATAGAAACAAAACAGAAGTTTTTTAGCGCAGTAGAAAATAAAGAATATGATAAAGCTTATGAATATATGACACAGACTGAAGAGCTACAAGACACACCAGAAGGTATAGAACTACAAACTAAATGGAATAACGACCTAGTAAAAGCAAATGCCTATGCTGTCAATGGCGATGCTCTAAGTGTCAAAAAAGAACTGATGGAATATATGAAAATGAGTGCAAAAACTACTGCAATTGCTACTGTATTTGCTTGGTGCTACATGGTTCAACTTGAAGATAATGCAAGGGATGGGGCTTCCCAGTTAGCATTAGAAAAAGGCATAAAAAATTATATGCTTCATTTTGGTCTTCAAGAGCAAATTGAAAGCTTTTTTATATTATTTAAAAATAAATATCCTGCTACAAAATTAAATTTAGAACAGCTTACTCAAGGTTCAGCATCAATGTGGAGACCATCAATGATTGTTATGTCAATCCTAGACTAACTTTACTCACAGGGTAGAACTCATTTTTTAACCTATAATATAGTTATTTTTTAGTATAATCACGTCAAATATAAAATAATAATTTTTAGAGGAGACTTGATAATGCAAATTAGTGGTGCACAAATGGTCATAGAAGCTTTTATTGCTGAGGGCGTAGATACAGTTTTTGGTTACCCAGGTGGGGCAATTATGAATGTTTACGATGAGATTTACAAACAAGATAAATTTGAACATATCTTAAATCGTCATGAGCAAGCTTCTGTGCATGCTGCTGAAGGTTACTCAAAAGCGAGTGGAAAAGTTGGTGTTGCCATGATTACATCTGGTCCTGGTTTTACAAACGCAGTGACTGGTTTAGCTGATGCTTATATGGATTCTATTCCTTTAGTTGTAATCTCAGGGCAAGTTCCTATGTTCCTTATAGGTACAGATGCATTTCAAGAGATAGATGCTGTTGGTATCTCTCGTTCTTGTACAAAACACAACTATCTTGTAACTGATGTAAAAGATTTACCTCGCATCTTAAAAGAAGCATTTTATATAGCTCGCACGGGTCGTCCCGGTCCTGTTCATATTGATATTCCAAAGGATATAACAGCACAGATGGGAGAGTTTGATTATGACATCGAGCTTGACTTAGAGACTTATAAACCTCATACTAAAGGTAATCCTCGTCAAATTAAAAAAGCAATAGAAGCTATAGCCAATGCAAAACGTCCACTTTTTTATCTTGGTGGTGGTATCATCAATGCAAACGCAGCATATGAAGTAAGAGAATTTGTACAAAAGACTGGTATTCCTGCAGTTGAGACTTTTATGGCTCGTGGCGTTTTAAGTCATGATGATGAACTACTTATTGGTATGCTTGGTATGCACGGAAGTTATGCTTCAAATATGGCGATGAGTGAGACAGATTTGGTTATCGGTCTTGGTGTTCGTTTTGATGACCGTGTTACAGGTAAACTCTCAGAGTTTGCAAAAAATGCAGATGTTATTCATGTTGACATCGATCCTGCATCTATCTCTAAGCTTGTAAACGCAGACTACCCGATAGTAGGGGATGTCAAAAATGTTGTTGCCGATATGCTTGAGCAAGTTGGAAAAATAGACAAGGATAAGTATGAATCATGGAGAGAGACTATAATTAACTTTAATGAACTCCATCCTCTAACTTTTCATGAAGACTCAGAACGTCTTAAACCTCAGTGGGTTGTAAAACGTGTTGGTGAGCTTCTTGGTGATGATGCAAACATCTCTACAGATGTTGGACAGCACCAGATGTGGGCAGGACAGTTTTACCCATTTACTCGCCCTCGTCAGTTTGTAAGTTCTTCTGGACTTGGAACTATGGGTTTTGGTTTTCCAGCGGCTATAGGTGTTAAAGCAGCATCTCCAGAGAAAACAAGTATCAACTTTACAGGTGATGGTTCAATTTTGATGAATGTTCAAGAACTTATGACGGCAGTTGAGAAAAAGATACCAGTAATTAACATTATTTTAAATAATAATTTTCTTGGTATGGTTCGTCAGTGGCAAACACTCTTTTACGATAAACGCCACTCTGAGACAGACTTAAGTGTTCAGCCAGACTTTGTAAAACTTGCAGAAGCTTTTGGTGGAATAGGGTATAGAGTTAAGACTAAAGAAGAGTTTGATGCTGCCCTTAAAGATGCAGTAGAGAAAAATGTTGTTGCTTTTATAGAAGTAATCGTACATAGAATGGAAAATGTTATGCCGATGGTTCCATCAGGTGGAAGTCTTTTTAACATGATGCTACTAGAAAAGAAGGGAGATAAATAATGACTGAAGAAAATCAAAGAAGAGTAGTTTCAGTTATTGTAGTTAACGAAGCGAGTGTTTTATCTCGAATCACCGACCTTTTTTCAGGGCGTGGTTATAACATCACATCCCTAACAGTTGCTCCTATTCCAGAGAGTAAGTACTCGCGTTTAACTATTGTGACAGCGGGAAGTGTTCGTGTTATTGAGCAGATTACAAAGCAACTCCATAAGCTTATTCCCGTGCTTCGTGTGTATGAGCATGAAGATATGGTTGAAAAAGAGATGGCAATGATAAAGCTGCCAATTAGTGAGAACCTCAGTGATATAAATACACTTTGTGAAGCCTATAATGGAAAAATAGTAAACGCAGGTGAAAACACTATCATCGCTATGGTTGCTGATGAGCCTAAACGCATAGATAACTTCTTAAAAGCTATCAAACGCTACAACCCAAAAGAGATAGTTAGAAGCGGTGCAGTAGCACTCGAGCGATAAAATGAAACTTAGTGAGATTGCACAACTTATAGGTGCACAGTTCACAGGAGATGATAAAGAAATCACTTCTATGAACACTCTTAGTGAGGCAAATGCAACAGAAATCTCTTTTGTTGCAAATGCTAAGTACATAAAAGAAATCCCTTCATCAAACGCAGGTGCTATCATCTGTGATGTAAAAGCCTTAGAAAAAATTCCCTCTACTTGTACAGCTTTAGTTGTTGATGCTCCATATTGGCAGATGGCAGTGCTTACTGCTAAGTTTGCTCCTACTCTTGAAGATATAAACTCTGCTAAAGCTAGCATAGGTGAGGGTAGTATAGTATCTAGTAGGGCAGAAGTCGCTAATGGTGCTAGCATTGGTAAAAACTGTAACATTATGGCGGGTGTCTACATTGGCTCCAATGCTATAGTAGGGGACAATACTACTTTGTATCCAAATGTAGTGCTTTATAGAGACTGTAGAGTCGGTAGCTCGTGTGTTATTCATGCGGGAACAGTCATCGGTAGTGATGGTTTTGGTTTTGCATCTGATAAGATGGGTATACATAAAAAGATATATCATCTTGGAAATGTAGTTATAGAGGATGATGTTGAGATAGGCTCAAATAGTTCTATAGATAGAGCAGTATTTTCAAGTACTTATGTAAAACGGGGTGCAAGACTAGATAACCTAGTACATGTAGCGCATAACTGTGAAATAGGCGAATATAGTGTAATAGCCGGTCAAACTGGACTAGCAGGTTCTTCTAAACTAGGACGAAGTAGTGTTTTTGGTGCACAATCAGGTGTTGCAGGGCACTTAGAGATTGCACCTTTTAATACTTTTGCCGCAAGAACAGGTGTGACTAAGACTATCAAAGAGAGTGGTAAGATATTTGCAGGTTTCCCCTTTATGGACCATAGAGCATGGCTTAAAATTCAGGGTAAATTAGCTAGACTTATCAAATAAAACAAAGGACATTTAACCATGACAACAATTCCATTAAGTTCAACGAAAAAAGGTGTTATTTCAGTAACAAAAGTAGAAAGACCGTATGGTGAAAATAGTGCTCCTGTAGCGAGTATTGGAATATCTTTAAGTGGTAATGCTGAGAGTCCTGAGTGGAAGGTACATATTCCTATGGATAACTTAGATGAAGTTATTAAAGCACTAAGTGCTTTAAAATAGTTTTTGTATAGTCAGACTGTAAGTTCTGACTATATATAGTGACAAATGACTTTTATTTTAGGTCTTGGACAAACTCTTCTATTCGTTTAATTCCTTGACGAATACTCTCAATGTCAGTGGCAAATGAAAATCTAAAATAACCCTCACTTCCAAAACCAACACCGGGAACAACAGCAACTTCTTTTTGTGCTAGTAAATCTTTTGCAAATGTAAGAGAGTCATTACTAACTTCTTTAATATTTACAAAAAGATAAAAAGCACCATCTGGTTTTAAAACACTTAAGCCATCTACTGCATTAAAGAGTTTTACTGCTTCATCACGACGACTCATAAATGCTTTACGCATCATTTCTATTTCTGCATCAGCACTACCATCTAGTCCAGCTATAGCTGCCATCTGAGTAATAGAATTAATGTTTGATGTACTTTGAGACTGAAGTTTTTTAGTTGCTTTAATAAGTTCAGTATTATGTGCAGCCATATAGCCAAAACGCCACCCTGTCATCGCTACAGATTTACTTAGACCGTTAATAGTTACGGTTCTCTCATACATATCACGACTTACAGCAGCACTTGATGTGAATGTACCATCATAGATAAGTTTTTCATACATCTCATCACTTGCAACTATAATATCTGTACCTTCTAAAACCTTTCCTAGTGCAGTCAGCTCATCTTTAGAGTAAACACTACCTGTTGGATTGGACGGTGTTGTGAGAACCAACATCTTTGTTTTATCTGTAATAGCAGCTTGAAGTTGCTCAGGAGTGATTTTAAATGCAGAAGTATCATCTGTTTGAATCTCAACAACACTTCCTCCACAGTACTTCACAAGTTCAGGGTATGTAACCCAGTAAGGTGCAGGAATAATCACCTCGTCACCCTTGTCAATAGTTGCTGAAAAAAGATTAAATAGTGAGTGTTTTGCACCATTGTTAGCAATGATTTGATTTGGAGCATACTCTAAATCATTGTCTCGTTTTAGTTTTGTCGCTATAGCCTCTTTGAGAGCAGGAATACCATCAACGGCAGTATATTTTGTAAAGTCATTGTTAATTGCTAGAATTGCTGCATCTTTGATCACTTGTGGTGTTCCAAAATCAGGCTCTCCTGCTGAAAAGCTGAGTACATCTTTACCCTGTGCTTTTAACTCTTGTGCTAATGTAGTAATAGCGATTGTAATTGATTCAGATAATGTGTTTATGCGGTTAGTTAGCATTGCAAACCCTTAGGTGAAATTAATAGATAAATTATACTAAAATAATAATAGATATAAGCTAATAGGGCTTAACTTTGCATGGATTTTATGAAAGAATCGTAAATGTGTTCTAGTTCTAAATCTTGCTCAAGTAGTTCTTTGTTGTCCTCAACTAAAATATGCTCGAGTATAGCTACACGCTTAAGCATATACTCAAACATCTCTTTGTTGATATCAGGAAGCATGTTGTGCATAAATGGATCTTTACAACGACCTTTGGCGATAACATGAGCAGGAATTCCAATAGCAGTTGAACAAGATGGCACTTCTTTAACTACAACAGAATTTGCACCTATTTTAGAGTACTCACCAATCTCAATATTTCCAAGAATTTTCGCTCCAGCACCTAAAACTGCACCTTGTCTAATAGTTGGATGGCGTTTACCGCTGTCAAGTGAGACCCCACCTAATGTAACACCTTGATATATAAGAACATCATCTTCTATTATCGAAGTTTCACCAATTACAACACCTGTCCCATGGTCAATAAAAACACGTTTTCCAATCTGTGCAGCAGGGTGAATGTCAATATGTGTAAAGATTTGGGTAAGGCCCATAATCATTCTGGCAAGGCGCTTGAAACCAATAGTATGAAGTTTATGAGCTATTCTATACCATGCAATTGCCCATACACCAGGATAATTAAATAAAAAATCTATTTTAGAGTTAAGTGCAGGATCATTTTTATATGCATTCGAAAAATCTTCTTTTATTTCTGTGTACAATCCCATAAACTACCTTAACTAATTGTTCTTAGATAACCATTTTGTGCGAGGATGATTTCTAGTTTTGATAGTGTATCACTTTTTTCTTTTTCTGTGGTAAAACTACTTTTGTTAAGATCTGTTTTAAGTTTACTTAAGAGTTCACGGCTGTCATAACCAATAGACTTTAAAATATCTAAAGCACTTTGTGACTCAACTCTATTTGAAATTTCAAAAGAGTTATCAGTAATAATAATAGTATACTCATTTGGATGCGTAAATAGGTTATGACTCATACCTAGGGCTTCTTGATATGCTCCAACATTAAAAAATCCTAAGAAATAATCCTCTTTAGTAAGGTCAATATCGTGTAAATAAAGTGGTTTGTCAGGGTTAAAACCAATTTCACCATCACTATCACAGGTAATATCCCATATAGAAGCAGCTCTCATCGCTTGTTTTGTATGATGGTGAATGGGCATAACGGGAAAATGCTGTTTGAGCCCCCAGTAATCAGGTAGACTCTGAAAGATAGAAGCATTTATTAAGTAGCGCTCTTGAAGGTTTACTTGAAGCTGTTTTAACTCACTAGCATTTATTTTAGATGTAAGGCTCAAAGATTTTTTGATAATGTTATGAACAAGTATCTCTGCATTTGAACGGTCTTGAAGATTTATGTAACCTAAATCAAAAAGTGTTAGTAGCGACTCTATATGATCAAGAGCATCATGCAGGTATTCTATACAGTTATCAGGTTTGAGGTGAGTGTAGAGTTCATTTAACTCATGTATGAGGGGAGGATTACTCTCTTGAAGATTTAGCAAGTCTTCATGATAGTCCTGTGTAAAAAGTTCTAAAACTGGCGTGATAAGTATTGAATGTGATGCAACTACAAAACGTCCAGACTCAGTAAAAACATCAGGGTGTTTAACACCTTTTGCATCCATTATTTCACCAAGTAAAAATATAACACTACTTGAAAATTCTTGTATTGAGTAGTTGTGAAGTTTAGCATTATCATGTTGCGCATATGTAACGGCTAAACCACCACCGATATTTATGCTGTTTAAAGACATAGCACCAAGTACTTTTAACTCTGCATATATATTTCCAGCCTCTCGTAAAGCACGTTTAATAGGAGCAATATCTTCCATTTGAGAGCCAATATGAAAATGTATCATAGTGAATTTATCTAAAAGATTAGCAGAACTTAAAAGTTTTCTCGCCTCTAAAATTTCTGTTGCAGTGAGACCAAACTTAGCATCCATTCCTGCACTTTTTGCCCATGTTCCGCTTCCAGTTGAGTGTAGGCGTACTCTTAGACCAATATTTGGTACTTTTAAGTTTGACTCTTGTGCAACTTGGATGATAGTTTTTAGTTCACCCAGACCTTCTATGGTTATAGTTATATCATGCCCAGTATGTTTGGCTATAAAAGCGAGAGTTATCATCTCTTTGTCTTTAAAGCCATTAACTGTAATAGGGGAATCGTTGAGTGACTTGCTCATTGCTAAAATTAGTTCAGCTTTACTACCAGCTTCTAAACCATAAGAAAAATCTGCACCTTCATGGGTAGTCGCCTCAACAACATGGGGAAACTGGTTTACCTTGAGAGGAAATACAGCCTTAAAATTACCTTTATAATTGTTCTCTTGTATGGAAAAATTAAAAGAATTATAAAGGTTTTTTATCTGTTTTTTTATGAGATGAGGGAAGCGTAATATAATAGGCCCTCGAACATCAAAAGAGCGAATTTTTTTTGTTATGCTTAAAAGAGAAGGTCTTGATTTATAGTTAACCAAAACCTCGTCTTTGTCTATGATAAAGTTATCATCGGACCATATGTTTAAACCGTAAGAGTTCATTATGACCTAAAGGTGTAGTTTACTTCTAAAGTAAACATCTATGTCAAAAAAGACTTCGCCATTACGATTTGTATATGTTAAGGCACTTTTATCAAGTTCATTAATACTTTTTTTACCCATAACAGCAAGTACAACTTTCATGCTTTTTACGAGGTTGTTATGATAGTTTCCTATCTTTGCTCCTTGTTTTACGACAAGGTATGAAGCACGTTTCTTTTCATCTTGAGTTGCAAAACCTACAGGGCAAACATGTGAACCAAATCCAGCACACATACGAGCACGAATACAACCACCACTCATCATAAAGCCACGAGCCATGCCTACTGCATCAGCTCCCATTGCTAACGTGATTATTACATCGTCAGGTGTTAAAATCTTACCACTAGCTATGATTTTTATATCCTCTCTAAGACCAGCTTGCTTGAGCATAGAGTCCAAGACATATAATGCATTGTTAGTCGTAAGACCAACTGACTCCATAAGTTCAAGTGGTGCTGTAGCACTTCCACCTTCTCCACTATCTACGGTAATAAAATCAGGAATATTCTTTCCATTAGCTTTTCTTTTTGCTATGGCTTCTGCTAACTCTTCTACCGCCCCAGCATCTGATACTACGATTTTAAATCCAACAGGTTTATCGGAAAGTTTTTGAAGTCTTTCTACAAAATCAAGTAAATCTTCAGTTGTGTCAGCATATGGAAATCTATTTGGTGAGAAAACATTTTGTCCTTCTGGTACACCTCTATAATAGGCAATATCAGCAGTAACTTTTGCAGCTGCAAGTTTTCCACCTGTTTGTTTTGCCCCTTGTGCAATTTTTATCTCTGTCATACGACAAAACTTCATAACTTTTTTATATTTTTCTTCATCAAAAGTACCGTCTTGAGCACGAACACCATAAAGACCTGAACTCATTTGAAAAACTATGTTTCCAATGCTCCCTGGCACAGTTTTAGGAAAACTCTCTAGTGGTGCATCCCACTTTACACGAAAAAGTACATGAGAAGCTGTATCGTAAATATATGTGTTTTGAGTCTTTTTGTGTAGTAGAATACTTCTATACCACTTAAGGGCAATTTTAGCATTAAACAAAAAATCACCCACTTTATATGCAAACTCTGCATAAGGAGTACTTGGAATAATGTCTAAGTAGTCACAGTTGTCTAAATCAGGCTTGAGTGTAAAAAGATGATTCGAAGTTAGTGATCCTTCACCTGTATTCACTGTAAGACCGGAGTTGTGCCCAGCTATACTGAAGGCCCTAATTGCTTCTGGAGAGAGTGAGCCATCGCTCATTGCTGAGCGTATTATAGGCGACTCTGATGTAAATGGAATCTTTCTGTTAGCTCCAAAGACAACACTAAGGTCTTCATCAACTTCTTCTTCATTTAGCACTGAACCAGAGTGCTTTATAACAAACCTTGAACCTGAAAAAGGTTGGTTTACGGAAAAAGATTGATAATTAGGAAGGTTTTTTGCTGCTTTAACACCTATAGCCGCTGGAAAACCAAAACCCATAGTTCCAAGTCCAGAAGAACTTACAAACTGACGAGGGCGAGTAAATGGGTAAAACTGTCCTGCCCACATCTGGTGCTGTCCAACATCTGTAGAGATGTTTGCATCATCACCAAGAAGCTCACCAACACGTTTTACAACCCACTGAGGTTTAAGACGTTCTGAGTCTTCATGAAAAGTTAGAGGATGGAGTTCATTAAAGTTAATTATAGTCTCTCTCCATGATTCATACTTATCCTTGTCTATTTTTCCAACTTGCTCAAGCATATCGGCAACAACATTTTTGACATCCCCTACTATCGGGTAGTCTGCGTTTACAAGCTTAGAGATAGATGCAGGATCGATGTCAACATGAATAACATCTGCATTTTTTGCAAACTCTGAGAGTTTACCTGTAACACGGTCATCAAAACGAACACCAAGACCGATAACCAAATCTGTCTCACTCATCGCCATATTTGAAGCATAACTTCCGTGCATACCAAGCATACCAATAAGTAGTTCATCATCATGACTTAAAACGCCACGAGCCATAAAAGTCTCAACTGCAGGAATACCAGTCTTTTGTACAAATTCTCTTACTTCATATGCTGCGTTTGCATTGATGATACCACCACCAAGATAAAAAAGTGGACGTTTTGCATTGGCTATAGCTTCTATTGCTTTTTTAATTTGACGAGGATTACCTTTAGTATGAGGTTTATAAGTCTCTAAGTCAAGCTCGATGTCATAATCAAACTCTCCCATCTGTGCTGTTATATCCTTTGGAATATCAATATGAACAGGACCGGGACGACCCGTGCGAGCTATATAAAATGCTTCTTTTAAGATGCGAGGTAAATCTTTTACATCAGTTACAAGATAGTTGTGTTTTGTACAAGAACGAGAGATACCAACAGCATCTATCTCTTGAAATGCATCTGTACCTATAAGGAACATAGGAACTTGCCCTGAGATTACAACTAAAGGAATAGAATCCATATAAGCATCAGCTAAACCAGTCACTGCGTTTGTAAAACCAGGACCAGATGTAATCATGGCAACACCAACTTTTCCACTCGCTTTTGAGTAACCTTCAGCAGCATGCACAGAAGCTTGCTCATGACGATTTAAGATATGTTCAAATTTATCTTGTTTGTAAATCTCATCGTAAACATTCATAATTGCCCCACCTGGGTAACCAAAAACTGTATCTACGCCCTCAGCAATAAAAGCTTCTATGACCATTTGTGCACCACTAATTTGCATTATCAAGTCTCCTCTAAAAATTATTATTTTATATTTGACGTGATTATACTAAAAAATAACTATATTATAGGTTAAAAAATGAGTTCTACCCTGTGAGTAAAGTTAGTCTAGGATTGACATAACAATCATTGATGGTCTCCACATTGATGCTGAACCTTGAGTAAGCTGTTCTAAATTTAATTTTGTAGCAGGATATTTATTTTTAAATAATATAAAAAAGCTTTCAATTTGCTCTTGAAGACCAAAATGAAGCATATAATTTTTTATGCCTTTTTCTAATGCTAACTGGGAAGCCCCATCCCTTGCATTATCTTCAAGTTGAACCATGTAGCACCAAGCAAATACAGTAGCAATTGCAGTAGTTTTTGCACTCATTTTCATATATTCCATCAGTTCTTTTTTGACACTTAGAGCATCGCCATTGACAGCATAGGCATTTGCTTTTACTAGGTCGTTATTCCATTTAGTTTGTAGTTCTATACCTTCTGGTGTGTCTTGTAGCTCTTCAGTCTGTGTCATATATTCATAAGCTTTATCATATTCTTTATTTTCTACTGCGCTAAAAAACTTCTGTTTTGTTTCTATATCGTGCATTAGTAACTTTACTTCTTCTTTAAAGTCATCAAAGACAGAGAGTATTCTTAACATTTTAACCGCTGAGTTTGTGTCATCGTTATTAAGAAGTTCTTGAGACTTAATGTATAAAGTATCAGCATAGTTCATCAGTACATCATATTCAGGAAATTCTTTTAAAAATTTATGTTGTTTAATCAACTCAAAGCAGATAGTAAAATCTTTTTGTCCGATTGCTGTACGAAAACGTTTATATACTTCGCCCTGCGTTAAAAGTTCTTGTATAAGTTTTGTTTTTTCACTTATACCTCTATATGGTTTAAAAACTTCCTTGGCCTTTTCCATACCTTTTGGATCAAGTATATATTTTTGTGCCTGTACAAATGTTTTTTTCCATCTATCTTCTAATGCTAGATAAAGCTTAGAACTCTTATAAACTGGGTATGTATTTGAGAGGCTATATGCAAGTGCTAGTTTACCCTCTTTAGCAAATTTAGCAAATTTTTCAAATTCAACATAATCTGCCATTGTTTTTTGAATAATTTTATTTTTTGATGGAATATTTTTAAATGTATTTAAAAGGAGTAAAGCTTTATCTCTATCGTTATTTTGTAAGGCAATTTTTGCTTTTGCTAGTGTGTTTTCCCAAAGATTTGACACAAGACTATATATTTGAGTGTATGCTAAAATTGGATTTATTTCAGCCTCTTTTTGAATAGTGTCAAACTCTTTATTTTTCAGCATATCTTTAAGCTTTTCTTCCCCTGCATATATATTATATGACATGATAAATCCATCTTCAGTCCCAATTATAAGTTGATGATTTTCATTGTTAAATGCTAGTGCGCTAATTGGAGAAGCAATTTTAATATACTTAGGAGAAAGTAGTTCATATGTTTTAAGGTCATATACTAGAATATAGCCAAGTGTAGTTCCTAAAAATAAAAATTCATCATCTTTACTTGTAATCAACTGTGTAACATTATCATGAATACCTTGTAGTCTTTCTAGCACTTTTCCTGTAAATAAGTCCCAGACAATAGCAGAAGAGTTTTTATCTATACTTACTAGTCTATTGCCCTTGATAAATTTCATTTTCGTAACAGCTGCAGCATGAGCTTTTAATTTTGTTTTTGCAGACATTGTAACAAGAGAAAAAACAGAAATTTTTCTGTCATAACTACAAGTTGCTACCCAGTTACCATTTGCACTAAATACAATGTCGTTTATAGTATCAACATGTGCTGGAAGAGTAAAAACAAGTTTACCACTTTTAATGTCAATAGCAAAAGTCTTTCCATCATCACCACATGAAAACATATATCTGTTCAAAGGATCTATGCCGACACAAGATGCTTCTCCATGGTGTCTGTTGACTTTAGTAATCAGCTTTTTGGTTTTTGTGCTATAAAGGCAAGACTCTTTTCGATCAGCTGTCAATGTAGAAAAGTACTCTCCGTCATTACTAAAAGAGACTACATTAGTTTTATAATATTTGTGTTTTATATTAACTTTAAAACCCTCAACAAGACTTAATTCATCTACTTTCATAAAACGAATAGTTGTCTCATTATCAACTACTATAAGCCGACCATCTTCTAAAATTTTTAGTACAATTACTGCTTTATTGATGCCTTTTCTTATTACAAAATCCATTCTAATATTACTCCCTTAAATACCCTTCGTTTTTTAATGCTTCTCGTATACTTTTTTGATGTTCTTCACCCTTGGTTTCCATATGAACAGTAACACTTGCATCTCCATAATCAAGAGATATTGATGTTCTGTCATATGCAATATGTACAATATTAGCATTAAGGTTTTCTAAAATCTCAGTAAAACGCATCAATGAACCCGGTTTATCGATAAGAGTTACTGTAAGTTTCATTTTTCTATGCGACTTTAAAAGTCCTTTTTCTATAATCACAGAAAGTAGTGTAACATCCATGTTTCCACCACTAAGTACTACTGCAACCTTCTTATGTTTCATATTTGGAAGTTTGTTATGAAGAAGAGCTGCCACACCAACTGCTCCTGCACCTTCAACAACAAGCTTTTGCTTCTCAAGTAAAAACAAAATGGCACTTGCTATCTCTTCATCATCAACACTGATAATTTTATCTACATTTTTAAGGGCATACTGGAGTGTTACATCTGAAGTATCACGAACGGCTATTCCATCGGCTATAGTTCTAACACTCACACTATCTACTGCTGATTTTTTTTCATAAGACTCTTTAAACGCAGGTGCTCCGCTTGCACTAACACCTATCACTTCTATCTTAGGATTGAGAGCCTTAATAGCTTCACTCATACCAGCAATAAGTCCACCACCACCAACAGGAATGATAATAGCATCGAGAGAGTCACATTTATCTAAAATCTCTAATGCAACTGTTCCTTGCCCTGCTATAACTTCTGTGTCTTCAAAAGGATGTATAAAAGTCAGAGAGTGTTTGGCCCCATACTCTTTTGCGTAAGCATAAGCCTCATCATAGTTACTTCCATGAAGAATAACCTCTGCACCATAATACTTTACACCATTTACTTTGGTAAGAGGTGTAGATTCAGGC
>NZ_JAEMVD010000003.1 GCF_029215975.1 Sulfurimonas sp. SAG-AH-194-C20 | reverse complement strand
TACAATATAGACTCTGTTATCCATTTTGCTGGACTTAAAGCCGTTGGAGAGTCAGTAGAACTTCCCCTAAAGTACTATGACAACAATATAAATGGTACATTAGTTCTACTTGATGTAATGCAAGAGTATAAGTGCAAAAAGATAGTCTTTAGCTCTTCAGCAACTGTTTACGGTGACCCTCATACTACACCTATAAAAGAAGACTTCCCCCTCTCGTGTACAAACCCTTATGGCAGAACAAAACTCTTTATAGAAGAGATACTCAGAGATGTATATAGAGCTGATAATACCTTTAAAATAGTGATACTTAGATACTTTAATCCTGTTGGAGCACATATAAGTGGCACTATCGGTGAAGACCCAAATGGTAAACCAAATAACCTTATGCCTTTTATCGCTCAAACTGCTGTTGGGAAACGCGAATACTTGAGTGTTTTCGGGGATGACTATAACACTCCTGATGGGACTGGTGTTCGTGACTATATTCATGTAGTAGATTTAGCACAGGGGCATGTAAACTCTCTTCAAAAGATAGATGCTCTTGGGGATATTTTAACTGTTAACTTAGGTACAGGGAATGGTTACTCTGTTCTTGAGATGGTCACTGCGTTTGAGAAGGCTTCAGGGAAAAAAGTAACTTATAAAATCGCACCTAGACGTGATGGGGATATAGCTGCTTGTTTTGCTGATCCTGCTTATGCCAAAGAGGTCCTTGGCTGGAGTGCAAAAAAAGAGTTAAATGAAATGTGCGAAGATTCTTGGCGTTGGCAATCAAACAATCCTCAAGGATACTCAAGCTAAGTTAAAGGTTATTTCTCACATATAACCGTAACACTAGCTTCTTTGGTTTCACCGAAGATAAGGAGTATGTGATTGGCATCTTCTTCTTTTGTCATGAATGTAGGTTCGCTGCTTAAACTACAAGTAGATGAGAGATGAAAATCAACTTTTAGGCCTACATATGCTTTAAAGTTATAGATTGTACTGTGTTTATCTATAACTACTTTGTCTATCTTCGCATTTGAAGAAATTATGTAACTTTGAGAGTTTAAATTAGTTTGGTTTAAATTCAGTAGATACCTGCTTCTTGCTCCTAAACTAATATAAGTAATCTCTTGCTCTTTTTTAACTCCTAAAACATGAGGCGATTCTTCAAGATTAATATCTAACATATCATTTGTGACTCTTAGTGTTTTTAAATCATTAAGTCCACTGAGCAACCACTTTTTTCCTTCATTTGCAATACTAACATCATAATAGTCCATCACTTTTGGGATATACTCTGATGTATATATTGGCATAACATCTTCTTGTATCGCCCAATCAAAAACATACTCTAGTGCTTTAAGCGATGCTTGTTTTGAACCTGAATATATGTGGTAGTAAATATCTATAGGCTTTAAACGCAGAGGCTCATTAGTCAGTTCAAAAGTTTGTACCACTCTCTTAAACCCCCAGTAAGGACCTAACCAATTGTTTGTGTAAACATTCTCATTTTGAGCACCTGTAAAAACTTGTACATATTCATCTCTCTTTAAGCCCATTGGTGCGATAGCAGACAACCATGGTCTCAAATCTGTGATAGTTGTATCTCCCCCATTAATATTTAAAATATTATTTTTATATACATACTCTAGCGCATTGTTTTGAGGCATACAGTCCCCTGACCAAAAAACACTCTTCGCTTCTCTTTTAGGTTGTAGTTTTGTTCTTAAAAAGTTCAAACTTCCACTCAACTCATTTTGTAGAGAAAATGAATATCCTTTAGGCTTTAATCTATACTTTTCATCCAGTTTATCATCTTTAATTTTTTTCCAAAAAAATGGATGAGTATACGTATGTGTTGCCGGTTCTACATTATTTAGACTATACATTTCTTTTGCAATACTCATAAGTTCTGCTGACTCTTTTTTGTACAAACCATCAGACGAAATTTCAGCTCCAATAAGAGAGACTGAATGTGGAACTTTATATACTTTTAAAATCTTATTTAAGATAACATCACCTGAGTAATAGCCATGGTCCCCCTCAACTTTATTCATAATACCATCACCGTCAATATGGCTAAAAAGTAATCTTTTTCCATTTTGTGTTGTTGTATCAGGCACAAGCAGACTCTTTAATCTTAAAGCTTTTTTAAAAAACTCAAAAGGATTTACTACCCAAAGATTATCTTCTCCAATACTATTTATACATGCCTCACCAACAGCATACCCACCCCACGAAGTTAGTGCTGCTAATGTTGACTCTGTCCTATCTACCATTCTGTAACGTAAAAGAGGCTTAGCATTTTTGGGGGTAATGTTTATACTCGAAAGTGACATAGATGGGTCTATTTCATACCCCATCATGGGATCCACGTTTATAATTTTCTCTTTTCTTAGAGTAACTTTATCTACTTTAATCCCTAATGGTTCTAAAAATTTGTTTGTAGGTAATACTCCGAAATTACCTACAAACACGACCTTTATTCCCTTGTCTTTAAGCTTTGTAATCCAAGTCATCATTTTTGAAGGATGCTTATAATACTGCTGTAACCAAATCACTACACCTTTATAGTGTAGCATTTTTTCAACTTTTGGAAGACCTTTATTTATATCATGAAAATGTTGCATATAGCCCATGTATTCAAATACAACACCTGAGTTGATGATAAGCCCTTGTTCTGTAACATCAGTTCTAGAACTATCAATTAGTGTAAATATTTCGCGTTTAATCGCATTCTTAGAAGAGACTCCATAGCGAGTTAAATCTTTAGTGCTAATATAAGGTATCATGCCTCTTTTTTCTATCTGTTTGGCTAATTTTAGAGTTTTATCTTGGTTTGTAAAGTCTAAGTAGTCTAAACAAATAACATCTAAACCATAAGCTTTAATCTTTGTTATATGTCTTTCTAACCACTCTCTATCTTTTTGCGAAACGGCTTTATATACTAAATTTTCACCACTAATACCTTGATAATATGATTCAAACAGTACTGCTTCTACTACTTCATGTACTTCGTCTATAATGTTAAATCCACGATTAAGTATAAGTTTTGAATCAGGATAGCGATTATGAAATTCTTCTATAAAACTCACTAATGCTGCACGATTTACAAGTCTTTGTTTTTGAGTTTTTGAGTAAAATTCATAAGAATCGAGTGTATCAAAAAAGAAGTTTTTAAAACCTTTTTTTCGTGCTGGTTCTATCAGTTTTTTAAACATAAACTCTCTATACTCTCTATTTTTGAGGTCAAGGACATCACTTTTCCATGCTTTGTTTTGTGCGACAATCCACTCTTGTTTTATATCTTTATATATATCGAGTGTTCTATCGAGTTCCCCAATACTAACATAAGCATACATCTGGTCTTTATACAGGGAAAAACCGTGAGTATAGGTGTTGGTTAGGTGTGGTTGCACTATAATGTACTCATGGATTCCAACCATTGAGTAAGATATCTTTTCACCATAGTAAACCATTGCACTCTTAGAACTCAATGAAGCATACAGTGGACTCAAGGATATTAAAAATAATAATAAAAATAATCTCATAATCTCTCTTTTAAGGGTGGTAATACATAAACTGATAATTCACAAACAACTCCAATATACTACCCCCAATACCATTAACTGAATCAGCATAAGAGACACCAAATACTAAATGATCTTGGTGAAATATTTTTCCACCATATCCAGCATTAAAACTATAGGTGATACTATCTATGTCATTGTTGTAGTAAGGTGAAAATTCAAAATAGGGTCTCCATACTCGTGTATATAAATTTCTATTTGCTACACCATACGATATGCTTACACCTAGATTGTAAAAATTGTTAGGCAATACCGCGAAATCTTCAAGTTGTAAATCATCAACTACACCCCTTGAACCAGATGTTTCACTGTAACTTCCTGTGTCATAAAATACTCCTAAGTTAAGATCTGGATATCCATTGCGAATCTGCTTTGAAATAACTATTCTGTCATAGGTACCATCTCCCAAATTAACACTATCTTGAGATTTATAATTATTAAATTCTCTGAGTAAACTAATTGTTGTGGAGTTTAAAATCTTCCATGAAGCATGAAAATCTATCATATCCTTTTTTCCGCCCAAAAGGAGTTGTGTACTCTCTAATGTATCTATATTTTTACTCAGTTTAGCTCCTACTCTTAATGTTGATGCAACTCTGTAATCAGCACTCATTCCATACTCTATATAAGACTCCATCGAATTATGATATGCCGTATACAAAGATACTTCACCTCTATTAAATAGTTTTCTAATCCCTAACTTTGCGATAAGCTTATCATCGGGAACATTAACCAAAAGGGTACTGTTTATACTCTCATTTAAAAAATAATCAAGCCCTAAATCTAAATAGTAACCATCTGTTAGATATGTGCTATTATTGAGCATTACATATTTTTGGAGTAAAGGATTACGGTCATAGTATGATGTAGTCATATCAAATTTATCTGAACGTTTTTTACTAAGATCTAAATGCTGTATATATGCATTTTGATTTTTATCATTTGTATATAATGCTTCATATGTAATACTCTGTGCTAATGAAATTCTTCCATAATTATCCGCTGCACTAGCAGCATCACCTCTGGCAATACTATGAAGATATAAATCAAGAATATTATTGATTTTACTTGTGCTTTCTCTCAACAGTGCATTACTAAACTTTGTCCATAATTCTCTTTTTTTCATACGATGGTATATTTTAAAGCTTTTATCAAAAGCTTTATTTTGAATTGCCCAGGAGTAAGATATGTCATTATACTCCTTTCTCTTTAAAAATTGTTTTGATACTTTTAATTTTTTCTCAAATTTATCTGGATTAAACACATACATTGCTGCACGTAAATAATCAGATAAAAATTGACTTTGATACTTTAAACTTGGCTTTTCCAAGGCTTTAATGTCTAAAGTATTTACAATATTTTTCATAGATTTTCTGAATGCGGATTCTTCATTCTGAACTTGATAGATATATGCTTGAAGAAATTTAAACTCTAAACTTTTTGTCAACTCATGTTGATTAGCCAAAAGTTCTTGCGTGTAAAAAGAGGCACGATTTACATCACTAAGGAAAAGATATCCATTGGCTAATGTAAGATATTGACTCAGTCCAAGGTTCCCACTCTCTGCCATATCACTCAAAATAATACGAATGTTCATATAATCTTTTTTATCCATATACGACCACAAGAGTTCTTGTTTTATCTGAAAGTTATCAGGTTCAAGTTCATATGCAACAAGCAAAGCATTCTGTTCTAGTTCTTGTAGTTTATAGTGTTGGTATACACGTGCTTTTATTAACCAGTAAAGTGCCTCATTTATCAGTGGACTTTGTGCAGTATCTATTTGT
Organism: Sulfurimonas sp. SAG-AH-194-C20; assembly: GCF_029215975.1. GTDB lineage: Bacteria > Campylobacterota > Campylobacteria > Campylobacterales > Sulfurimonadaceae > Sulfurimonas. The sequence goes on along the minus strand of NZ_JAEMVD010000003.1, from coordinate 54,198 downwards.
GATATAAAAATTTGTACATTTTTATACTCTTTATTATTTAAAGCGCCATTAGCATATGTATAAAAAAGGTAGGATAATTGATACTCTTCATATGCTCTTTGTGAAGCTAATAGTGCACGTTTTGGTCTCTTTTTTTGATATACATAACTTACTCGTTCATAATCAGCCAAGCGTGTTTCATTCATATAAAAAAGCATATACGATGCCTCTGCTGCTTCACTGTTTTTTTGTAAATACCAAGCAAAATCACTCTTTAACTGGTAATATTTTTTTAGTTTCACTCCCGAAAGTTTTTTATCCTCTGCTACATGGAGCATACTTTTATAAGCTCTTGGAATATCTTGTTTTATATAATAGTAATGTGCAATCAATGTCGCATCCACTTTAGAGTACGGTTTAGTTTCTTCAATCATGGTAACATATTTTTTTGCCAACACTAAGTCTCCCATCTCTAAGCTAAGCTCTAATGCTTTTGTTAAAAGTAAAACATTCGTTGGATCTTGAATGTATTGTGCTTCAAGAATTTTCACTACCTTCTCTGGTGAGCCAACCATTTTATATACTAAAATCATTAAATCAATATTTTTCTCACTAGGGTCTGCAATAGCACGGTTAACAACCAGAGGCTCTATCGCTTCATATTGATAAGCACTTGAACCATAGTCAATTAGCTCTTTTTCTATGATAGGATCTCGTTTAGTATCATACATAAAACGTAAATGTTTCATTGAACGTGCACTTCTATTTGTCCATTTACAAATTTCAGCCATTTTTTGGTTCCAGTAGTAAGAGTTTGGATTTGCACTAAAGCCTAAAGTCGCAACCCTATATCCATTTTCCAAGTCGCCTTTATATAAAAACACCTGCAACATTAATCGTAACTCTTCATCTCTTTGGTTGCGAGGTCTATCATCAACAACCTTGTGTGTTCTTTTCTTGAGATTCCTAAGTTTACTCAAGTTTATATTTTTTTTAGGTGCTACACTTACATCATCTAAAAAACGATATTTGTATGTAGTTGCTAGTTTTATATCGCCATAAGCACCAAAGTTATTTTTATGCAATTGTGCATCATCGTACTTATCAAAACACCCACATCTAACTGTTAAGCTTTTCCCAATTTGCATAATTTTACAACTTTTTGGATACTTTACACTTTGAAGAGTACTTAGATTTTTTTCATTATTGTAACTACTTATCAGCTGAACTGTATAGCAGCTATCTTCTGCTTTTGCAAAAAGCGAAAGACTCATAAAGAGGAAAAGAATAACTTTTTTCATTATTTATACTCTTTTTTTAGAATTTTTTTCGATAGGTTTGCCGCATACTCTAAATCACCTGTAGCAAGGTAGATTTTAATCATAAACCTTCTAGCACTTTTATCTGAGACATATCTCCTCTCATATCTACGTACCAACCTTGCTGCTTCATTTAAATGGTTACCTGCTTGTAATGACCTAACAGCCTTATAAAAATAACGCCTTTTAATCTTATATGATTTACTCTTTTTATACAAAAGTATATACTCTTTAGATGCTCGCCTATAAGAACTATTCATCAAATGAAAATCTGCAAGTCGTTCTTGCCAAACAGTAGAAGTTTTAGCTCTTTCTATCAGTATTTTTTCTGCACTTGCATAATCTTTAAATGCCATACTCATGTGATAATCATCAAGTGCCCATTTCTCCGCACGTAAAGGATCATACTTTTGTAGTAATGTTAAAAACATTACTGCATCCTTTTTCTTATGTCTCTGCTGTGCTAAATAATATCCCTCTTCTAAAAGTCCAATATCTCTTGGATTTTTCCTTATCTTTTGTTTTAAAAAATCATACCTAGCTCTTTTATTATTAACAAAATTTGCTTCTTCAAACCATTTATCTATATTTTTTCTATCATACATTTTTTGTATATATATAGATGCAAAGAGTGCTTTTAATTTTTTCATTTGAAAAGCTTTGTCCATTTCTACTTGAATATAAAAATAATCATCTTTTTGTAAATCATAACTGAGGATATTCGCTCTATGACGATAGTCCATATTATCACTTTTCAGTAAAAGAGCTAAAAGTCGTAACGAGAGGTCTCTTTTACCTGACCGAAGACTCTGTTCTGCTAATATTAGCATCAAGGATTCATCTTCTGGTGAATGCTTAAGAAGATTTTGCAGATACAACATACTCAAATCATAATTTGAATTTTCAGATAAAATCTGCTCTTTTAAGATGTCTTTTGGAAACAGTACAATTAGTATTACACTAAACATTAAGAACGTAAAAATCAGCTCTTTATATGTAATCACATATACTTTTTTTATTTCTTCATCTGCAAATGACATTTACAATAGCCTCTTTACTTTTAAGATATTCTAAATGAATATTTTCGTTTTGATATACTGATGAAGAAGCCTTGGGTGTACTTAAAAGCTTGCATGACCCAGGAAGATAAAAGTCTAATGTTAAACTTGTATACCCCTTGAAGCTATATTGTGTGTGTGTTTGACCTCTATTGTATTTTATCACCTCAGCATTAGATGCTATAAGATATGCAACACTAGGCTTTTCTTTTATGACTGTAAAATTATGTTCTTGTTTCTTGTCAAAACTTATATATGTATGATTCTCAAAGTTTCTAAAACCATACACACTGTTTGACTTAGTTATATCTATACTTTTGTTGAAATCTTCAAAACGCAGAGTTTTTAATGACTTCATACCAGATACTAACCACCTATTTTCTTCATTTGCCATGGAAACAATAAAATAGTCCATCGCTTTTGGTATATACTCTGAAGTAAAAATTGGAAATATCTCTTGTTTGAGTGACCAGTTAAAAATGTACTTCAAAGCATTTAAAGAGGCTGTTTTAGTACCTGAGTATAAATGATAGTAAATATCTATGGGCTTTAATCTACGTGGAGAGTCAGTCAACTTAAAAGTTTGTACGACTCTCTTGAAACCCCAAAATGGACCAAGCCAATCATTTGTAAAAACGTTTTCATTTTGTGCACCTGTATATATTTGATAGTACTCGTTTCTCTCTAACCCTATTGGTGCGACAAGTGTCAACCATGGTGCAATATTATTGATTGTTGTATATCCACCATTGATATTTAAAAGATTGTGCTGATAAATGTACTCCAAAGCATTAAAACGCGGTGTACAGTCTCCGCTCCAAAAAACAGATACAGCTCTTTTTCGCTCATCTTTATTTAGAAGATTATTTGTAATAAACTCTAATGTTCCCAAAAACTCTCTATCAAGTGAAAACTCATAGTCTTTAGGTTGTAAACGGAACTCTGGGGCAAGCTTACCATTTTTAATCTCACCCCAATAAAATGGATGTGTAAAGGTGTGAGTAGCTGCCTCTACATTTTCAAGGGCATACATCTCTTTTGAAATTCCTAAAACGCGGGAAGAAAATTTTGGATATAGGCCTGTTGGTTCAACTTCTGCTCCAATTAAAGAGACAGAATGTGGTACATCATAAGCTTTTAAAATCTTATCTAAAATCATATCTCCTGAGAAGAGTTCAGGATTTGACTCCACACGGCTCACCATTCCATCACCATCAATATGTGTGAAAAATATACGTTTTCCGTTATGTGTTGTTGTATCGGGAACTGCTATAATAGGTAGACGAAGTGCTTCTTGTAAAAAATCAAAAGGATTAACTACCCACACATTTTCATCCTTTAATTCCACTAGCATACCTTGTCCTATTGCATAACCACCCCAAGATGTAATAGCAACTGGAGTAGAACGTAAACCATGTGAGTCTTCAAAAACCAATAATTCTCTCGCATGATTTGGATGCATGTAAATCGTATTTTCTCCTAGAGAAGGGTCCATCTCAAAACCTATCATTTTATCTTGATAGATTATCTGTTTTTTATTTTTTACACTTGAATCCCCATCATAAATATCAATATCAAGTGCCTTCATACTTCCAGAGTCTATACTAAAACCAAAACTATTCATAAAGACAACTTTAATACCTATTTTATGCATAGAGAGTATCCATTGCATTAGTTTTTGAGGATTTTTATAATCTTTATGCAACCAAACAGCTACACCTGCATAATGGTGCATATCTTCAAGCTCAGGTAGTCCAGCGGAGATGTCATAGAGTTTTTGAATATACCCCAAGTACTCCATTGGCATTGCACCTATTTGATGTGCTCCGATAAGTGTTCTATCCTCTTTAGACTCATCAATAAGTGTAAATATTTCGCGTTTAATAGCATTTTTTGAAGATTTACCATATCGATTGAATGTCCTTGTTGTTACATAGGGAACCATATCTTGTGATTGTATTTTTTGTATATATTCTTGTACATCATCCAGCTCTTTAGAAGTAACAAAGTGAATTTTAATAATGTCCACACCACTTTTTTGAATAGTTTTGATATGTTTTACTTTAATTTCATGTGTATCATCAATAACTATCGCATCAAACAGTTCATACAACTCTTCTTCTAGTCTTTCATCATACTTAACTATAAAATTCACCTCAGGTGAAACACTTTTAAAGTAGTTGATGAGCTTCTTACTCTTTTTACTACTCTCATTTTTATCTAAGTATATGCCCTTGTAACCCTGTTTAAGTAATTTTTTTATTCTTTTTTTGGTCTCCTCTATTGAGTTAGAAATAATAACCCTTGCAAATATTTTATGCTTATATACAGAAAACCCATGTGTATAAACATTTGTATTTTCAGGCTCAACTACAATGTAGTCGTGAACTCCAACCATACTATAAGAGATTTTATCACCATAATAAAAAAGTGCACTTTTGTCTAACAATGAAGCGGACAAAGTAATATTTACTATAAAAAGTAAAAATATATATTTACTGTAACATAAATGTTTCATAATCCAACCTATCCATTTCATTTCTAATTACCACTAAACTTGTTATAAAAACTATAAGCAAAGAAACTGTATACCCATACCCAAAGTATGCAGGTCCAAGTTCAATTGAAACAAGAGTAAGCACTGTGTTTGCTACAAAAAATAGTATGCAGAGCCACATTGCAACATGTTTTCTATCTAGGTAGTATAGTATAGCGAGAACTGACATAAAAGCTATCTGTAACATCGCCCCTATTGTTAAAATATAAAGCAGTCCGAGATAAAGTTGTGGAATATGTAAAAATTCAAATACTTTTGGAGCCGTTAAAAATAGTATAATATCTATAATACCTTGTATCATTAGTATCTCATGAATTGAGTGGCGAATAACATCAATCATATCATGCTTGTACCCTTTAATAGTTGCAAGTGTACCTCCACTTCGGACTGCATCATAATAAAGGTCATATTTTTCTGCAAAATCTGACTCTAGTCTATAAAAAAAGATAGCCATACCCGGTAAAATAGATAAATAAGCCAAGAATATTGGCATGTCATACACAATAGATGCGTTAAGCTTACCTATAACTGTGTGACCTGTTGAAGGAGAGTACCAAAATATAAACTTATCTATCCACGCACCTAAGTTGTACATTAGTCCAGCCATACCAAGTGTCCAGTAAAAGTTATCTGCTAAAAAGAAATCTATTTTCATAAATATAGTTGACTTATAACTCTTTACTATTAAAGTCAGTAAAATAACAAAAAGTATTGAATTTCCAAAGAAAAATATAAAAAGTAATAGCTCAATTGAGTTACCGAAATAATAAGAAAAAATTACTATTAGTGCGTATGAAACAAAATAAGCCCATACCACACCCTTGTAGTACTTCAAACTAGCGGCTAAAATACTAGAAATCCAAACACCACAAAGGATTAAAAAAGTAGAAATTACACCTATGAGAAAGAGTAAGCTTTGTTCTTCAAAAACCCACATATAAAAAGGTGTAACAATAGGTAGCCCTAATGCCCATGCCATAAAAATAGCTCCAAAGTACGAAGGAAGAATTTCATCCTCTTTGTGGTTAAAAATAAGGTCAGCGACATAACGAGTAAAAGGGAGTTGTAAAATACCCGTAATAATAAGACTTGAAGCAAGAGCAATCGCATAGGTAACAACAACTTGAAAACGAAAAGCATCACTCACTTCACCAAGATGAGCAAGGTTGATGAAACCTACAAGTACAATAGCCAGGATAGAGATAACCCATGGACCAGAACTTAAAATCGCCGAGTAGCCATATACTTTTGCAAAGGATAGTAATCTATCCTCATTTAGAATCTTACGAAGCTCAAAACCTATACCTGCCATGAGACAACCTTAAAGCGCTTAAGCATTACTTTTGTATATGGTGAAGGCTTTGGAAGATAGTACGGAAATACTTTTCCTTTTAATGTTGCCCAGTCTAAAACTTTTGCTTCATCGTAAATATCTCGATAGTCACTTAAAAACGATTCTTGCCTGTAGTATTTCTCAACTCGCACTAAACCTGCTTCTTGTGCATTTTTCCATTCACCACTTTCAAAGTTTAGCAATCTAATATATTCTTTAGCTAAAGCATCTGGGTTTGCTATACCTGTAATAGCTCCTGCTTTACCTATTCTTATATCCTCTTCGTCAATACCACCTTCAATAAGGTCACGACATGAACCAACATCAGTAGCAACACAGGGTACACCTGCAGCAAATCCCTCTAGTATAACAAGTGGCATTCCCTCACTAATCGAGGAAAGTGTTTGTAGTGCTGAGTGAGGAAGGATTTTTTTAATATCACTGTGTCCAAAAAACTTCACTTTATCACTATGTGCTATTATCTCGTCTTGCGTCATATCACTTTTATTGCCATCAAAGACCTGAGAAGCTTTTTTAAGACCCAAAGATGTAGCCATTTGCTGGCATTCTGCAAGGTACTCTCTATCTTCTTCAACCGCTCCAACAATCCAACCCTCTATATTTGGTATTGTTAAAGATGCAATTTTTATAGCACGAATAAAGGTTTTAATGTCCTTAATAGGTACAACTCTTCCAATGAGTGTTACAATGGGTTTTGGAATGCTTTGTCTATCTTTCATAGTCTTTTTAAGCCCATCGACATCTACTCCATTAGGAATAACCATAGTTTTATTCTCATCTGCACCAAAAAGAACTTGAATTTTTTGTGCACCTGGAAAAAGAGAGAGTACATGGTTGGAGCGCTGATAACAGAATACACCTATTTTTTCAAAGAAATTAACCCACATTTTTTTGATGTAGTTATACTCTTCAGGTTGTTGTAAAAGCGATGGTTTTTTATACTCAATCCAATCAGCCGAGAGCATATCAATCTTTCTCTCTCTTGTATAAATTCCGTGTTCAGTTAGTACTATTGGTCTACCAGTATCATAAGATGCAAGTGCTGCACAAAAACCTGCATATCCAGTTGATGGAGAGTGAAATATCTTTGCCTTTGGTAGGTTCTGTACAATTTCAGCTAAAATCCATATGGGTTTATGAATATTTCTCAATGTCCAAAAATAATCAATAAAAGGGACATCAGGACAATTCTTCATATACGTATCATTTATAAATTGCCACGATTTTTTTTGAGAATAAAAAGTCTTTAAAGGTAACATCTTCAGTATAAAATTTTATTTTTTGTAGTACTTCTGGGATCTCTTTTGCATTAGATTTAAAAGACTCATAGAGATCAGATACTGCTTCAAATCCAGCATCACTTCCTTTAATCTTTTTTGGAACTAAATTATCTTTATCATCAAAAAGATAGTGCACTTCTAGGTGTTTTAAATTCGGAGGAAATTCATAACTAATCTCCATTTTATGCCCATCTACATACTCTTGAGCACCGATAAAACAAACACCAAAAGTATACTCAGGAAGTCCTTTTATTAGTTGCAGTAACCAAGACGAAACTCCACCTTTAACATAAGGGTAAGTTCCCTCTGAAAAAAGCATTACATCTACACTGTCACTTTTAGGAAATTCTTTTGTTTCATTCATGATATTTTCCATTGTTCAACTATAGGAAATAGTCTCGCATTAAGACCTAATTCTGGTGATTCGTTGATAATTGAGTTGACAACAGAGTAGTTACCCATCAAAAACTGAATCTCAGCAATATATGGTAAGATAAAAGAAGCTTCCCCTTGGTACAGTTCTTGAGCAACAGTGAACTCTGTACTGGCATTTTCATACTCATCATTACTCAAATAAACCCTACCCATTAACAAAAATAATTTTGTAGCCCGATTATTGTAAGACAGTAAATCAATCTCAATCTCTTTTATTCTATTCTTATAGTACTGTGGTGTTTCATCTGTTTTTATCTCTTTTATCTCTCTCTTATTCAACTTTTTCACTAAAAGTTCACTTTTTTCTAAGTTCACTTTAATTATCTCTAACTTTTTTTGCAGCACATGAGATCTTGGTACATAATAATCTTTTGCTATTTGCACATATCTCGATACCTCATCTAAAAAACTCTTTTTTAAACTCTCATGAGAAAGCTCAGTATAAACCATCTCCCAATAGAGAGTTGCTAGCTCTTGTGCTGATGCAGCTTTTCTAGCGAAATTTATATCTGTTTCTTTATTGTTTTCCTCATGAAATATTTCTAAATTTGTGTTTATTTTCATACTTAATGCTTTTTCTGCCTTGTTTAAAATGGCATACCCAAACATGCGTATTTCATCATCTTTACTAGTAAGTGTTTCACGGACAACTCGAAGATTTTCAGGTGAAACTCTTGTCGCAAGTGCCGAAAGAGCTTTGAGTTTCTTAGACTTTGGGGCATACTTGCTTGTCATAAGGTCTATTAATGAGCCTTCTCCAAAGATCCGTTCTATTTTTAAAAATGAGATTCCAAATTCATCAAGATTAAGTATGTTTGTTTTTGCAACTGTTTTATCGTAAGTAACATTATATAAATACCATGCTGTCCATATACAAAGAGGATAACCTAAAACAGGTATCGCTATATTAAATAAAAAAAGAAATAAAAAGCTTACTTTTGTATTATTTTTATGTAGTGAAATTTTAAAAAAAAGACGAAATATAAGACTTCTATCCTCTATCTGTTCTAAACGTAGTAAGTCTTTCATCTTCACTACTTCATCATTTATAAATCTTTTTTGAATATATTTTGTTAAAAAAACTGAGAGTACAATACTTATTATTATATGAAGGACATAAAGTAAAGGTAAATATGGCTCAATAGTAGTAGTAAAATTACCCATCATAATCTTCCGCATAGTACTTGTTTAAAAGTTCTGTTTTTGATAAATCAAAAGTCATATAGTTAAATTTTTTATCTTTTGCTTCTTCTAAGGTAAAAAGCAATCGATTTAGATACCCAAGTGCTGCAGCTTTATCATGTAATGGAAAAAGTAATGTTATATAATAAAACCCTTGATTCCTTACTAAGGTTACCATATCTAATGAACGCAACATTTTTTGAACTTTTTCATATACACGAGTTGCTTGGAGCTCATTGTCTATTCGTAAAACAAGTATAATCGAATTTACCTCAAATTTCTTATAAAGGTATTTCATTCTCTCAAACTCATACTGAAATGGTTCATCTTTGACCAAAGTTAGTTCATTCTCTTTAGCAAGTAAATCTTTTTTTGATATTTCAATTGAAAAGTACTCAAGCAGTATAGATATAGATGTCAAGTTTTCTCTGTTAAAAGACATAAATGGCATTCTCTCAATAACTAAAACACTCACAATTTTATTATTTTCCAATGCAGGAATTGCGGCTAAGTATAAACTGTTTATGTCATTAGTAACCGTCGGCTCACCTAAATCATCACTAATATAAATTGCAGTTTTTCTACTAATCGCCTTATCTACAAGATAATCTTCCAAAATAACCTGAGCTGTTCGTTTTTCTGCAAGAGTACCATAAGAAAAAGTACTATTATCTTCAAGAAGATAACTACTTTCATCATCACTAAATTTTCTGTGAATTATTAACGCACTATTAACATTAAAAGATTTTTCTAGTAGCCCTATGAAACGATTGTAATACTCTTCTTGTTTATTCTCAATAGTATCATCTTCATCTATACTAGTTTTTTGGTTTATAATATACTCAATTGAATTTCTAATACTCATAGGCTTAATTACATAATTCTTTTCTAGCTGGTCATGTGAAATTTTTAATGTATAAAAAGCTTTTGAGAGTTCATCAAGTTTTGCACCACGATAATTAGCTTGTATTTCAGCTGTCTTAATCTTTTGTGTCCAGTAATAATGAAATTCACTAAAGATTAGTGTCATCATTAGAGCAACCAAAAATTCGATATATGCAAATATAGGATAAAATAGCCACATAGCAATAGCTAAAACACTTAGTGCTAAAATACCATTTTCAAAACCATGAAAAAGGGTAATAACAGACAATAAGATGAGTATAAAAGAAACATCTGTATTTAACATACATATGTCCTTATTATCTATTAAATAACCAATACTTAAATATATAGTAACCATTACTATAGTTTCCATATAAGCATATTCATGTAAAATTTTGAGTAGACTTTCTAGTTTACTTTTTTCTTTTACACGCCCTGATTCTACTTCCATTTTTTTCCTACTCTTCCATCATCTCTTCAATGAGATCTTGTGCTGTTGTTCCGATTGAAGCATTACCCCAGTCGCTATCTGCTGCTGTTGCACTCCAAACTAACTTAGCATTCTTTGTTTTGTAAAGACTAAGCTGCAAACTTACAGCCGGCTCGCCATCAATACCTGTCTTGTAGCGCCACTCACTCACTCCTCCAAACATAAAGTACTTAGAACCATCTTCTTTTGCAGCTTTTTTTGCCTTTTTTAGTGTTGACATCTTCTCTTTTAGATGACTTTTCACCTTATAACCTTTTGCATACAAGATACCTTCGATGATATTTGAAGCACGCATTCCTGCTCTTGGTGTATCCGTATAATTATGAAGTCTAAAAAGTGAAATAGAGATATCGTTTTTTATCTGCTTATCCCCATCATCTTCATATACCACAGGCATACCCTCTTGTGTAACAACCAAAGAAGAAGTTGAACATCCTGCTATTAATAGCACAAGCACTCCTAAAAATATAAATCTCATTTTACTCATCTGTAATCCTTTTAAATATTTAATTTGACACTCTTAAAATGCAAAAAGCATTCGTGTTTGAATGACATGTAGTCTTCCATTATAGAGTTTCGTTTGTGTTGGCTCCGCTATAATGTAATTCAACATAAGTTTCATTTCATCATTAATATACCAATTTACTCCAAAGTTATAGTCTGTCTGCTCTCCATTATTATCTTCATCCTTATCATTTAAATTTAAATACGAGTATCTAAATGCAAGTTCAACTGCTCCGTCTCTATTTAGCCGAGGTTTTTTCATACGAGATGCACTTGAACGATATCGTCTTCCTTGACCTAGCACAAAGTAACTTCCCTCTAAATAGTATCCATTAAATGCATAAGTAGTAACTTTTCCTGTATTACTTTTATTAACTGCATCAACCCCAACTTGCGTATACTCTCCTTGTAGTGAATAATTATCATAAATATATAAGAGTTCTACATTATTTTTAGCAATTGACTGTCCTTTTAATATAGACGCAGAGATATACTTGTTTTTCATCAAGTATGATTCAGCTGTATCACTAAACTTGACTTTATCATTATTTACATTTTGTAAAAAATATGCTGTACCTACACTTAGAAGATGGTTTTTTCTCCACTTATGAGCATAAGTTCCTCTTAGTGTGTAACCTTGCTTAATAATATCATTGGAGATTCGCTCATCAAGTGAACTTGTAAATAGCGAGATAAAAAGATTTCCTGAGTCATATTTGCTAAATTTTTTGTTAAGTAATAGTTCTAAGCCTAATTGACGCCCCTGAGAAAATGCATCATTTAAAGCTCTTTCCATAAACATATTATTCTTAGAACTTGTGTAGTGCTCAAGCCCAAATGGAATTCTAATATTTCCAGCTTTTATCCTATAATCAGCATCAATCATTTTCTCATGACCCTTATAGCCAACAAATATATCTTTAAATTTATTTGAACCAGTAAAACTATACTCTAACTCATAAAATAACTTTTCATGGAGAAAACTTCCCTTATGATAAATTCTAATACGACGGAAATCACTGTCTATGTAAGATTGATCTGCTTCATTAACATAGGCGACATCATAACTAATTTGTGCTCCAAATTTATACTTATATTTATATTTTCCTTTAGCTTTTCTGCTTTGTAATTTTTTTCAAATATCGATGATAAGGATACTGTTGTGCTTGTAGCTTTTTTTGTTTTCTTTTTTTAGCTTTAGATTTCTTTTTTTTAGCTTTTTTTTTGGCTTTTTTCTCTTTTTTCTTTCTCTTTTTCTTTGCTTTCTTTTCTTTTTTAGATTTCTTATTTATTCTTTTGTTTTTGCTGGATCCCTCTTTTAGTTCTTGTTTGTTATCTGAAACATCAAGTACCATAGTTGGAATTACATCATCTAAAATTTCAACGGAATGAACTGCAATAGCTTGAGGAATTTTTGCAGTACTTATCTCTATAACAGGAATACTAACAAGTGCTACTGCTGTACTCGTTGGTACTTCAAAACGGCTTGCATAAGTAGTAAGTATATACGCATCGGTATAGCTAGATTTATACTTTTTAAGATGTCTTTGTGCATCTCTATACTTTTTAAAACAACCACATCTAACTAGTACATTTAAACCGATGTCCATTACCTTACAAGAGTTGTCATAACTGTTTGAATACAACTCTTCACTGCTCTGCTGTGTTTTATAAGCACTCGCTAGCTGCACACTATAACAACTCTCATTTTCTGCAAATATAGATGCAGTTAGAAGAAAGAACAGTAGTAAAATTTTCATAAACTTTCCTTTTGAATAATAATATAATTTGCAGCCTTATTTGGTTTCTTACCATTATCCTCTACTATTAGTAATGCTGATTTTTGATTTCCATCATATACCACAGTAATACCTTCTCCAAAACCTATCTCTGGTTGGTTTTGAATAAACTCTAATCTATTTTTTGCTTTACTCCATGACCATAAAGAAAATGTTCCCATCCTTTCACTGCTACTTCCTGCAATAATCCAATACAAATCCTTCTCTTTGTCATATGTTATTCCACGGATTCCTTGCCCATCTAAATCAAGTGTAACAGGAGTGTCAAACTCTGGTTTTTCATTTTTAAGGAACATCCCTTGAGGGTTTTTTAAAGAGAGAAGAAGAGCCTTGTCCCCAACTAAAGGTCCTCTAAATGCGATGATTAATTTTTTTCCATCAACAGAGAGTCCTTCTATATTTATAGTATCTTTATCAAATATATCTTTTTTAAAAATTTTAGGAAATGCTTTTTTCAACTCTTTTTTAAAACTGCTGTGTAAATAAAGGTTTTCCATTGCACCATCATCATATGTAAACATTATAAACTTTTCTCTAGATTTCTTATGTTTAAAATTTTTGCTCAAAGAATGAGAGGTTATTGCATATACATATTTTCCATTTGAAGCTAATCCTTCGAGATCTTCTACATTCTTTTTGAAAACTTTTTTCATTTTTTTACGTAAATATAAATTTCCAATTTCTGCAACTTGTGCATCTTTTTCTATCTCTAGCAGTTTAAAAACTTTTGCATTACCTTCATCTTCTACTACAAGTACTCTTCCATCGGGTAAAGTAGTGGCACCCGATGGTTCATAAAGATTATAAAATCTATCTTTTTTGTAAATTACACTATCTTCTGAGAGGTTAGAATATGCACTATCTTCAACATACATTAAAGCATAGATAATAAAAGATGCACTCACAACAAGTCCAAGAGAGAAAAAAGTATATGCTCTTGTGAGCCAAAAGTATTTTGTCTTGATTTCAGTACTCAGTATATGTAGATGACTTATCATCTCATTTTTAGACTTACCTGTTTTATATATAACTTTATTTACAGCTTTTTTATACTCATCAGGACTCAAATCTGCCATATCTTGATAGTATAAGAGTGATTCATACTCATCAACAAATTCTTTTGCAACTAGCTTCTCTTTTCTACGAGGTTTCACTGCCAAAACAGCAAAGATAATAGCACCAAGTGAAGTTATAATTATAGATATAAAAGCATAGTTCATCATTGAATTATGAATAGCAAAACCAGAAGCAGTGACACTAACAGTTAAGATAAAACCATTGATAGAGATTAATATTCCAGCTTTTGTGTCTGCTAAAGATGTTAGGTCTAGGTTAGAACGTAGTGCATTACGAAAAAAGGTACCTACAAGTTTAGAGAGCTCTTTTTTCTTTTTGATTTGTTTATTGTTTATATTGATACCTTCATTCATTTATGGCACCTGAAACTCTAAAACACCATGATAAATTTTATCATTAGCATCACTGTAACTATCAAAAGCTAAACGATAGTTAGCTGCGTTTAGTGATTCTTTTGCAAGAACTTTCATGTAGTGATTTCCACTTGTTAGGGCTATATCACTTGTATAAGAGACTTCTCCAAATGAAGTTAAACCTAAGTCTGTTCCGGGTACTTGATTTGTTAGGTTTACATCGGTAACATTAAAGTCAGGATCACTTCCAATAAGTATGTCATATACAATTGCATCATCTTCAAAGTCTACTGCCGTATCCCACTGCAAAGTTAATGTTGTTCCCCCACTATATGTTGCCACCTGCCAAAATGGCATAGGTGAGCCTTTTTGTGCATTATACTCATCAATATTTTCTTGTAAACGTGTCTTGAGTATATCACACTCAGCTTCCCAGTTTTGTTGTGTAAGCGTACTGTTATTGTCCTGATAGATCAAGTTGTCAACATCTGGTGACTGTAGTATAAAGGTTCCCGCTACTGCCTTATATTCATCTACTTTCGCCTGAATTTGTGCATCAGTAAAATAGTCTGCACGTAAAGATACAATTTTCAAATCTAAATCATCCCTATTTTTTTTAACTCTTAAAAATTTATTGTGAAGAGGTGCATCCCACCATCGAGAAATACTTTTATGCCATCGTGCATATTGATTTATATTTTGGTCCTCTTGTTTATACCAGCCCCAAGCATCATCATAATCCCAAGGAAGAAAATAAAATGTATCAGAATTTACAGGATTTAACAAAAAGAAATTCTGAGTAATTGTGTCTACATTTCCAGTTAAGATATTAAGAGCTAGCCATGTTAAATAATTTTCTCTGTTAAAGTATTTACTAATAACCGTGTCACTACTTATGCTAGCATTGTTAACCGCATTAAGCATTTCTATAAGTTTTGTCTGTTTCTTACCTCGCTGGGGTTCTATGATAGAACTAAATGCAACTAAGTCTACTGGCACACCCTTGTCTGTTAATGTTAGTTCAGGTTTAAGGTAGAAAAGAAAATTTTGTGCTTTATAAAGATTCTCATCTTTACTCCAACCACGATTGAGTAAATAGTCTTTATCGCAAGACTCTACTTTTGTAAAAAGCCCTTTATCCACATTATCTATATTTAACTGTACAAATTCTGTTTTTAAACTTGTAAAATTAGGAATCCCTATAAATAAATCAAAACTGAGTTTGTTACGTAGACGTGTCATATCATAAAACTGTTTGTTGTACTGTAGTCTTCTTTGATTCTCGTATAAATTTGTTTTTGAGTCAAGTTTAATCTTCCAGGATTTTTGAGCTGTGGATCTTGTTGATTTTCCTTTTTGAAATAAAAGTGCATTACTTACTTCATTTGAGAGAAAAAATGTGGAAGTTGTAAAAGCAACATCGAGGGAGGGTTTATATGTATCATATGGGTCAGTATCATTTTCTACATCAAGTAAAGTACATGCCCGAACAGCTGCACTTGTGTCTGTGTAGGGAGCACATAAAGAAGCATTGGGTGTTAAAAAGGTTACATTTGATTCTCGAACAGTGGTGCTTTGGTCTAGATACCAAGAAGTACTGTCAATTATGGCACCACGAAAAGAGGGCTCTTTATTGGATTGATCATTAAAGCTTCCGCATCCTATAAAAAGGAGGAAAAAGAATGTACTTAATAGATATGCTTTCATGTTAACTCTTTAAAATTTTATTTTAATCTTCACACTCACTTACTTCTATCTTACCCTTGTTCTTTTTCATAATCTTTTTGGCTTTCTTCTTACCAATTCCTTTCACTTTTTTAAGCTCTTTTACTGACTCAAAACAGTGTTTTTTTCGGTACTTCAAGATTTTCTTCGCTTTTTTCTTACCTATGCCTTTTAG
The DNA here is from genome assembly GCF_029215975.1 of Sulfurimonas sp. SAG-AH-194-C20. Taxonomy (GTDB): domain Bacteria; phylum Campylobacterota; class Campylobacteria; order Campylobacterales; family Sulfurimonadaceae; genus Sulfurimonas. Next base: position 38,026 of record NZ_JAEMVD010000003.1, on the reverse strand, counting down.
TTCTACAAGTTCATCAAACGACGCAGTATTTAAATCTACTGCACTAAACACTAAACTCACTAAAAGTAATAATCCTAATATAATTTTCATAAATTTCCTTTATTTCTAAATCTCTGTTTAATATCGGTAATAACTATTAAAATATTAGTCTATTTTATAAGTTATCTAACAAAATCACATTCACATAAGTGCCCGATTCAAGAAACTTATCTTCCTCACCTGCTATCATTAGTGCAGACTCACTTAGCATGTTTACCAAAATTGCTGAACTACCTACTTTTTTACCCTCAAAGTTTACAAAGTATTCGCCATCTTCTACGACAACATTACAAGCTGTAAACTCAGTAAAACGACTTCTCTTTTTAAAGTCACTAGAGAGTTTCGCCGCTACTGTTTTGTAAGGCTTATCTCTACCTAACATCTTTGCCACTAAAGGAAGAACATAAAGAATTGCTGTCACAGTTGAAGAGTAAGCAAAGCCGGGAAGGGCTAAAACAAACTTTTCCTCTTTTTGTGCAACCATAATATGACGACCCGGTTTGATTCCTACACCTTTGTAAACAACCTCAGCACCTAAACGCGGCACTATATCTTTTACAAAGTCATAATCCCCAACACTTACTCCACCTGTACTGACTAGTATATCAGCAGATTCAAGTGCAGTTTGAAATGTCTGCATTATCTCATCTCTATCATCAGGTGCCACTCCAAGTTGTATAACCTCAGCACCTGCTTGCTCAAAAAGAGCTGCTAAAGTATAGTTATTTGAGCTTCTAATACGGGCAGGATTATCAGAGTTCTCACCCAAATCTAAAATCTCACTCCCAGTTGCTATGACTGCAACACGAGGGCGGATTGCCACTTTTACCATCACTTGGTTGAGTCCTGCCATTACACCTATCTCTGCAAAAGCAATTTTAGTTCCTTTTGTTATAAGAATATCGCCTGAACGATAGCCTTCCCCAATAGGGCGTACTGCGTTTGCTAAAGAGACAGTTTCATTTATGCTAATTTTGCCATCTTCAAAAGTGACATTTTCTATCTGAATAAGTGTATCAGTGCCATTTGGCATCATAGAACCAGTAAAAGTTTTGATGCACTCACCTGCGTTTACAACTCTAGTTTCATCATGTCCAGCAGGGTTGTCACCTAGAACTTTTAAAACACCTTTTTCTAAGTCCTCATGTTTTAGAGCATAACCATCCATCGAAGCTGTGGGAAACTGTGGGTCATTAAACTCAGCTACAATATCTACTGCTAATATACGACCAAGTGCACTACTTAAAGGTACTCTCTCGTATCTACTAGAGTTTACATGAAGTAAATCCAACATATTTTGACTGGTCTCATACGATAATAAATCCATTACTCTAATCCTCTAAGCTAATAAGCCACTGCCGCTAATTGCAGTAGAACGATCTTTTGCATATATTCGCTGTCCATTTTTCAAGTCATACTTCCAAATGGGAGCACTCGCTTTAAAATCTTCAACAAACTCATCAATAAACTCTAATGCCACTCTGCGTTTAGGTGAAAAAACTGCGGCTATATATGAAGACTCATGTAAGAGTACATCGCCTTTAGAGTGTGCCATTTTTATCTTTGCACCCTTCTCTTTTGCTTTTTCTTGCCACGAGCTAAACCATAACTCTAAGATAGGCTCATACACATCAAAACTCAGCCCATCTATACCATCTTCACTTCTTACCGTTCCTACAAAAGGGATATATGCACCATAATTACTTGTCGCTTCTTCTTCATACCACTCTTTTAAAATACTCGGCACATCTAAAGAGCCATCGTACAAACTTAGCATGACTTAACCACCACAAACAGGAGGAAGAAGAGATATCTTATCTCCATCTTTTAGTGGTGCTTCTAGGGAAGTTACTAGAGTATCATTGAGTGCAACAGCACAAGACTCTAACCAGTCACTTACCTCTGCATCTGCTTGAAGTATCTTTGCTAATTCATTTAAGTTAGTGATTTCTAATTCTAATGCTTCTTTTTGTATAGGTCCTAAAAACTCAACTCTAACCATAATAATTTCCTGTTTTTTGACAATTACTCTTATTATATCTAAGAAAAGCTAAGGTTTTCATAAGAACTATGTTTAAGAAAAACAGTATATAATTAAGACATTAAATGTAAAGGAATATCTCTATGCCTATCTCAGTTGAAAAAGCACTTGAACTCATCTATACAAATGTAAAAAAAACATCACTTCACATCTTACCAATAGAAAAGTGTTTAGGTTATGTATTAGCACAAAATATCGTCTCTTCTCACAATCTTCCACCCTTTGATAACTCTGCTATGGATGGTTATGCCGTTAAGATTGAGGACTCAGGTAAAAGTGTTAAAGTTGAGTCTACTATTTTCGCTGGCGATAACTTTGATGGAGTATTAAATGCAGGGTATGCCATCAAAATAATGACAGGTGCAAAAATCCCTTTAGGAACGCAGTGTATAGTTCCCATAGAGGAGATACAAAAGTCAGATGATGGAGTTACTCTTCCTCAAAATCTAGTCATAAGTAAACATATCCGTCTAGCAGGAGAGGACATCAAAAAAGAGATGCCACTTTTACATATCGGTGACACTATAAATGCACATCAGATAACACTTCTTGCCTCTCAAGGCATAAGCCACATTAAAGTACATAAAGCTCCTCGCGTAGCTCTTTTTGCTTCTGGTAATGAGCTAAAGATGCACTTCGAGCAAGTCACATCTTGCCAACTCTACAACACAAACACCCCTACTCTTCTTGCTCGTGCTAAAGAGTTAAGCTGCTCGGTTGCATTTATAGGAACTGCACAAGACACTTTAGAAGATTTAAAAGCCCATGTGAAAAGTGCTCTTGAATATGACTTAGTTATAACAAGTGGTGGAGTGAGTGTTGGCGATGCGGACTTCACAAAAGAAGCCTTCGCTGCGTTTGGCTATAAGATACTCTTTGACAAGATAGACATAAAACCTGGAAAGCCTACAACTTTTGGAAAAATCGGTGAAACACTTGTTTTAAATCTTCCAGGAAACCCACTTGCTGCGGCATTAAATTTTGAACTTTTTGGGACTAGCATCATTCGAGTATTAAGCGGTGCAAAGAGTAGGTTTACAAACCCTATATGTGCAAAAATGAAAAACGACTATGAACTTAAAGGCGGACGCCGTTGTTTAGTTCCTGGTGTTTTTGATGGAGAGTTTTTCACACCTTGTGAGCATTTTGCACCAGGGATGGTCTCTCCACTTGGCTTTGCAAATAGTTTTATCATGCTAGATGAGAAATGCAGTTTTTTAGAACAAAACACTCAAGTCAAGACTATCAGCACAAAGTTTAGTTTTACATCAAGTGAGTATAAAAACCTTATTTCATTCTAAAATTTTATCTCAAAACAACAGCCATTAGAAGTATTGTACAAGTCTATCTCTATGTTAAGACGTTGTGCAAGCACTTTGGCAATATAAAGCCCAACACCACTTCCATCATCTTTACTTTTAGTTGTATGAAAAAGCTTAAAACACTCTTCCTCACTAGCCAAAGAAAGACCATTTCCACTATCTTGTATCTTTACTATTTTACTCTTATTGTCTATGATTAACTCTAAAGTTTTATGTGTTTTACCTGATATATTTATCGCATCTACTGCATTATTTAGGACGATTGTAAGCAAATGAAAAAAATCATTACTGTAGAGTTGGACTTCAAAGTTAACACCGCTATGTATAATCTCGATACTACTCATTGAAGTTGAGTGCTGTAACATATCTAGTGCTTTATATAAAGTCATGCGAATATTTACAAGTTCCTCTACACCCTCATCGGTAAACATATTTCTAAAGTCATTGATACTCTCAGACATATATTTTGTAATATCTTCTATGGATTCAAGTTCTTGTACTACTATATCTCTGTTTATATCTTTTGTGTTCATTACATTAAAAAGTTTAAATACGATGGAGTTTATCATAGAAAAAGGCTGTCTCCATTGATGAACAAGTGCATTAAAGCTTACTCCAAGCATTGAGAGCTTATGCTGAATAAGTAATAGTTCTTCAGAATTTCTTCTTCTTTTTTGCTCCTGCTCATAAGCAAGTTCTATGTTTTTATACTTATACATAATGACAAATGACATGAGTATAAGTTCGATAATTCCACCCCATACATATCCGTACTCAATCAGCAAAGAACTTCCTACAATGTTAAATTCTGATAAAACCAAGATAGCATAACTTAAAATTAGGACCAACTTTGCTAAAAAAGCATACAAGACTATGGAATGAAATTTTAGATATAAAAGATAACTCATTCCTAGTATAACTATACCTGCGTTTATGATACCTAGGACTCCATAGAGGATGTTAAGAGGGTATAAAACAGCTGTTATCCCTAAGAAAAAGAACACTCCACTTAGTAAATAAAATACTTTGGTTATTCTAGGAGATATCTTTTGTAAATCTATTGTATTTATTATCATTAAGATATTAAAACCCTGCGCAATATTACTCAAAACACCAAAAGAGTAAAAGTTTATTATTGGATTTTTTGGCCAAATGTACTCAAATCCAAAACCAGTCCAAGCAAGTACACCAAGATAAAACATGAAATGAAAAAGTACATAGTACAGTTGTGCCTTTGTTCTTATGAAGAAAAGGATAAAAAGATTATAAATGAGCATCACTGTAAACATTCCGTAGATAAATATAAATATGTTCTTAAAAATACCTATATGTTTATGGTACTCTTGTGGAGAAAAGTCTTCTAAAAACAATTTTATCGCGAAAGAACTTTCTAGTTTTAGATAGAGTACTTTTACACTGTTTCCCTCAATATCAACATTAAACGCAGCATTTAAGGCTGATGCTATGGTATCTCTAAAGGGATAAAGCTGACCAAAATACTGTGTAGTATTCACATCTTCATCATAAAGCTCGATTTTATCAAAAAAGGGAATACTAAACTCAAAGTAACGTTGTATCTTTTGTGAAGTCCTATTTTTAAGTTCAAGTTTTAAGTAACAGTAGTCCTCTCTGAGACCAAAGTTCTCACCCTTCGTCTCTACAAATGTATCTAAGTTTTTTAAATCATCAACAGAGATATTTTCATACGAAAAGTAGTAAGAAAGTTTAGTTTCAAAGTTCTGTGAGCTGAAAAGAGTAGTACTTAGCAGTAAACAAATCATGAGTAGTTTTAACATATGTAAGAGTAACCTTCACCATAATTGTTTATGATAATGCCTTCAAAAGTTTTATATCTAATATTTTTTACAACAGTTTTTAGCCGTGCTAAAATAAGCTTACTCTCTTCACCCCACACCTCTTCTTCGATACTACCGTAAAATACTATTGTCTCTTTTTGATGCATAAAAATCGTGTTAAGAACTAAACACTCTTTCCTTGTCAGTTTTACTTTTAGTGCATTACAAAATAGTGTTTTTGAAACATAATCCCATGTATAGCCATTTTGAAGTACTAAAACTTCTTGTTTTTGTTCTTCTTGTATTTTTACCATAATGTTTGATAGTGCTTTACTCAAGTCTTTAGAAGAAACTGGTTTTACTAAGTATGTACTCAGCTGTAATTCGACCGCTTCTAAAAGTATTTTTGTATCTGTATATGCGGTCAGTAAGATAATTTTAACCTCACTATCGGACTTACGGATTTTTTTGACTAAATCTATCCCATTCATACGTGGCATATTTATATCTGAAATAATTATATCAGGTGACTTATCTAAATAAACCTCGTATGCTTCAAAACCATTAGAAGCTTCAAAAACATCTCTGTATGCCATTTTTAAAGAGTAGACATAGTTTTCTCGTATTAAAAGTTCATCTTCTACAAACAAAATAGAGTAGTTATATTTTTCTATCATTTTTTAGGACTAAAATATAATAATTTTTTTGAATATCGTTGATGTTTTTAGACTTAAAGTACTGCACGAACTTACTCTCTCCATTTGGTCCTTTTCCATGAGTCAACCAGCGTTTCCACTCATAAATCTCAAAGTCTTTCAAGGATAAGTATTGAGGAATATTTTTCTCAAACTCTCTGAGCCTTTTATCGCCCTCAACTATCACCGAGCCACCGCCATTTATAAACTCTGCTAACTCCTCTTTAGAAAAAAGACCTATCACATCAACACCAGCCCAAAAGTTTAAGGCTCCGTACTGATTCCAGTAGCTTTTATAGAGGTTGTAGTCAGCTAAAGGTTTTGTAATATTATTTAGCTTTACATACTCTTTGAGTCCTTGTATCTCACCTTTACCAAAGCTTTGAAGCATGAGGCTTAGTGTCAATAGTAGCGGTATAAACGCAAGGCTTAGCATCAAAGGAGAGTCTTCTAAAACTTTTTTACTCTGCACATGAACAAACCATAAACCAAAGACTAAACTAAAGAGTGCCATTGGGAAAAGCAGTGATGACCACCACTCAGGCATCGGTGATAAACGCAGGTATAGAGCTATTACAAGTAAGGGAACAAGAGAGAGCACATAAGAGCTCAAACGCATTAAAAAGATGTATGTTTTTTCATACTCTCTTAGATATGCACGAAAAAAGATATGTGCCATAAGCATTGTAGCACTCACAATAGGTAGAGCATAGATATCTCCACGGTAGGGGTGGATGGTAAAGAAAAGTAGTGTTGGGATGCTTATAGCAAGACCTAGTTTTATAAGCCTTCTCTCCTGCGCATTTAACACATCTCTTTTCTTTAAAATAGTTTTATACAGTGCTAACAGATACGAAAAAATAGCCACAAACATAAAAGGTGCTAAAAAATAAGTAAAGATTGGAAAAAATGCAGTAGTCCAAGGAACTCCATTTGAGCCTTTACTTAAAGACTCTCTGAGTATGTAAGTCTCATAAAAAGCATCCCCATCATAGATGAGTATTGGTAAGTATCCAGCTATGCTTATAGCTATTCCAATAGCTATTGCTACATAATTTTTAAAGTCTAATGCACGTGATTTGAGCTGTGATGTTAGCATCCAGTAGAGTAAAACACTTAAACCTAAAAAGAGACTGTATGCTGGTGACTTTAGCCATCCTGATAAACCTATAACACCCCATAAAAGGAGTAGATTACCTAAACTTGTATCTCTGTCTGCTCTATCTAAAAGGTAGAGTGTAACTCCATATAAAATGACAAGTTCTGTTTCCATTTGAGAGGCGAAAGAGTGAGAGTAAACGCCAATACTTAGCACTACACTCAAAGAGTAAAAAAAAGCCCACCCAGTATCATCAAGAGAAGTTTTCAAAAATCTAAAGAGTAAAATAGCCAGAAGTATAAGTCCAAAAAAGTTCATATAAACAAGGGCAAACATACTATGTGTTCCAACTAGAACCAATCCCAGTCTTAAAAAAAGAAAGTGAAGAGGTCCTTTATAGTAATCTGGTTCATTAAAAAGTGTCTGCATAAACCAGTGTCCATCACGGTGCATTTCTAAAGCTTGAGCCATATAGGTCTTTTGATCACCTGTCGTTGGGAGATACATATCTAGCATAAAGTATAGATATGAAAGTGTTATAAAAAACACTAATGAAGATTGAGGGTATTTAAGGAGTAAGTTTCTTAATTGTGTCATCATTTATGTTTAAACACTTTGAGGGTTTATAAACACCTCACCAGCTATCATTTTTTCTAAAAGTTTAGAGTCATTAAAGTCATTTAACACTTCATCTGAAAATTTTATTTCACTTAAATGTAGCACTCCCATAGCTCTTGAGTAAGCATCCTCTTTAAAACACTGAGCATAACCTGTGGCTGTTTCATGGACTATAACTGAGTTTAGTTTTACCTCTTTTTCACCATTTTTTGTAGAGGTGAGTTTAAGTAATGTGTCGATTAGAAGAAATATAACACGAGAAAACTGTTCCGCAGAGGGAGAAACTGGAAGTTGAACCCATCTATCTGAGTGCTTTTTCATATCTTCTACATACGAAGCTTCATCCTCACTCCAAAGAGTTATAGCATGATCAAAAGACTCAACTAAGTCTTTCATGTTTTGTTTCATAAGACCAAAGTCATAGACCATCTGACCATTATCTAAAAAGTTTGACTCAAAAAGAAGTTCAACTATGTACGAGTGTCCATGCACAGAACTACGGCACTTAACGCTTGAACAACCTCTAACGATGTGAGCATTTTCAAACTTAAATTTTTTACGTATAATCACTCTTTATCCCTTTTATGACTTATAAATCGACTCTGTTTTGGAGGCTCAGAGCGAAGCGAGGATTTGTCCTCTAAAATAGAATCGATTTACAACTCTATACACCCTTATTAATATCCCAAATTCTTATATGAAGTCTATCACTAAAATTATACCCTTTTGCCTTGCAAAATTCTATAAGTGGTTCAGTATTTTTCTCAACTTCTTCCCTACTTCCGCCAACTGGCATACAGTAAACAGAAGTTTTGGGCGAATGTAGAAGTATCTCTCTCAACTCCTCTTCTAGACCCAAAGTAATCGACTCAGCATCGATACTAAACTTAAAAAAAGCATCTTTGGCATTTGAGGCAAGGTTATATATAACATCACCTTTTACACGCTTAGATAAAGGCTCATGTGAGTTACTAAGCTTCACAGAGAGGGCAAAAAAGCACTCTTTATAAACAGGAAATTTATAAAAATCAACATCAAGAGAACCATTTGTTTCAAAAGTGATGCGGTGACCTTTTTTAACTAACTCTTCTAAAAAGTTTATGAAAATCATGTCATTTGCATAAATAAGTGGTTCCCCACCTGTTAAGACAATATCTACTGCATTAGGAAGTTCATACAGCTCTAAAACATTTAAAAGCTCTTCTGACTTAGTTATGGGAACCCAGCTGTGAGAAAAATGCTCTTTGTTTACAGCATAGACAGTATCACAACCGAGAACTTCAACTCCATCGTCTGCTTTTTCTTTGCATCCAAAGCCTTCGCATTTCATGTTGCATCCACCAAAACGGAAAAAAAGACTAGGACTTCCTACATACTTTCCCTCACCCTGGATAGAGTAAAAATGCTCAACGAGATATATCATGCTTTATCCGCCAGTCTCATAAAATGCACGAGTGGAGATTTCATCATCATCTCCACCCCAACGGTTTTTCTCTGGTTTTGTGCGAACAACTTCTTTTAAAACTGCTGCCGCTCCTTTGATATCTCCACGTTTGATAGACTCAGAAATACTCATAGCCTCATCAAAATATAAACAAGGGATGAGATTTCCCTCTGCAGTTAATCTTATGCGGTTACATTTAGTACAAAAGTCATCAGCATAAGGCTCGATGATACCAAATCTATATCCATCTTTCATTTTATAGTAGTGTGAAGGTGAGGTTCCATCAAAGCCCTCATCAACAAATTCGTACTTCTCTTTTAAAATAGCTAAAAGCTCAGGAGACTTAAGTCCACTTATACCCTCTTTTGCATGTTTATTTTCCATGTACTCGATAAAACGCACAGACATATCACGCTCTTTGCAGTACTCCAAAACATCTACGATTTCATTTACATTTACTGTGTTCATAGGTACCATGTTTACTTTTACTTTAAGACCGACTTTAAGTGCTTCTTCTACACCCTCAAGAACATTTTTAAGTACATTTTTTCCTGCTATCTCTTGTGCGACTTCAGGTTTGAGTGTATCTATACTTACATTTATGCGTTTTAGACCTGCATCTTTAAGTCTTTGAGCTGTTCCTTTAAGTAAAAAAGCATTTGTAGTCATGGCTAAATCAATACTCGGCTCATAATCGTAAATCATTTTGATAAATTTGTCTAAGTCTTCGCGTAGTAGTGGCTCTCCACCTGTAATGCGAATTTTTTTTATACCCTCATCAATGGCTACTTTCATAAACTCAAAAAGTTCTTCAAATGAGAGGAGGTTCTCTTTTGGAACCCAAGAGAAAGGTTTTTCAGGCATACAGTAGGTACATCTAAAGTTACAGCGTTCTGTGACTGAAACTCTTAAATAATCTACTACTCTGTCATAACTATCTATTAACATAACTATCCCTAAAATTTTTATATTTGCCATTATACCTTTATGAGTTGAAAATACCTTGAGGTTATTTCGTTATAATTTTATATGAGATTTCGTAATTTAAAAAACAAAAAAACAAAAGTAAAAAAAGTAAAAATACTGTATGCCACTTACCCACAAAGAATTAAAGCACTGATAACAGATATGTTTATGATTTACATGCCTATCATGTTCTTAATCACTTATGTGATTTTAAATGGTAAAGACGAGTTACACAACTCTGAGTTAGCACCACTCATAGCAACTCTTTTATATGCTCTTATTTATGCTATTTTTGTAAGTAAAAGTGGTCAAACACCGGGGAAAAAAGCAAATGCTATTAAAGTAGTTGATTATAAGAGTCAGGAAAATTTATCTTTTATGATGTCAATATGTAGGTTTATTGCATTTTTATTTTCTGCAACGATTATAATAGGTCTACTTGTTCCCTTTTTTAGAAAAGACAATAAAGCATTACATGATTTAATTTGTGGAAGTATTGAAATAAAAGTACTATAAAATAAAGGGAGTTATCCCCTTTATTTTAAAATTAATGCAGGTCTCTCCAGACTTGTTTCTTCCATAAAAGTGCAAAAAGAGCAAATATAATAATGTAAATCATTACATATTTTCCAACTTCTTCGCGTTCATGGCGTTTAGTATCACCAGAATCTTCTAAGTACTCTATCACTTTCTCAGCTGTCTGTGCACTTACACCAACACGAGGCATAGATGTTCCTTCTAAATAACTTTGAGGATTTTCTATAAATGTAGAGATATAATGCTCACCACGTGAACGAATATACATACTCAAATCAGGTGGTAATTTCCCCATATAAGCCTTCAGAGAATCTTTGTAGTCTAATACTTGTATGTCAAATGCTAACTCATCTCGTTTATGCTGAAATGTACCCTTAGTACCTATCTGTGTCCATTTCTCATACTTCACACCATGACAACGACCACAAGCATTCTCAAAAGCCATAGCTGGTGTTAGTTCTTCTTGTGAAACTGCTATTGACTGCAAGTAAGTAACCATATCAGCTACTTCTTGGTCTATATCACCACCTGCTCCATAAAAAGGAATCATTGGGTGCATTTCACCCTTATCGGCATCAAATGTATGCTCAACAACAAGTGTATGAGCTGGATTTTTAATGAGAGCATTTAAAAACTTCTCATCATAAACCACACCTGCGTTAGATAAGTCAGGTGGGTTTACACCATAAGCAGCCGCTGAACTAACAGCATCCATTGGTGCGGATACTCCCGCTACATTTATAGAGTGACAGCCAGTACATGCACCAGCACCCATTACAAGCTCTTTACCACGGTTAGCATCACCTGTTTTAGTTACAGCAGCTAAATCAGCATAAGCAAATGCTTCACTCTCGACATGCTTATGTAAGTTCGCATGTGCAAATGGTTCTACAAGATAGTAAGTCACAAGAGTGAAAACTGTTACAACTACTAGTATAAATAATTCTTTCATTCTCTACCCCTTATGCTTTTTTTTCAAAATATGTAATGATTGGTAATGCTATCCACAGACCAATAAATCCTAACGCAGCCACTAAACCAATAGTACTAAAAATACCCTCTGGAGGTAGTTTACCCATAGCAGTCAATGCAATCATATCAACTAACATAGCCCAAAACCAGTACTTAAATAGACCACGACGAGATGCAGGAACTGCATTTGGACTTCTATCAAGAAATGGTAAGAACACAAAGATACCTTGTGCAAAAGCAAACGCCATCAGACCAACATCAGTAGAGAATGGACGTAGAATCTCATAAGACCATAAAAAGTACCACTCAGGGTAGATATGTGCTGGAGTTTTAAGTCCATCAGCAGGGTCAAAGTTTACAGGATCCATAGCAAAACCATAATGGTAAAATACTAGATAGAAAAAGAACACTAAGTAAAATCCAACTACCATCATATCTTTAGCCATAAAGTCATTTGCAAAACGAATCACTTTGCTTCCTGCTTTATCTCCAGCTAAATACTTCTTACTCTCTTCGTCAAAATCAATCTCTTCACCATCTTGGTTGTTCACATGGGGAATACGAAGTGCTCCAAAATGAAGACCAATAAGACCAATGATTGCTAGAGGTACAAGTAAAACATGAAGCATAAAAAATCTAGTTAAAAATGCTTGTGCAGGAACATAATCCCCACGAATCCACTCTACTAAACCATCAGCATGAAGTGAACCACCAGCAAAAAGGTTAGTGATAACCATACCTGCCCAGTAAGACATCTGTCCCCATGGAAGCATATAACCTGAGAAAGCCTCAGTTGAGAATGCGATGAAAAGAAGCATACCCGAGATCCAAATCATCTCACGCCCTTTTTTATATGAGCCGTAGTAAATTCCCGTAAACATGTGTATGTAAATGATAAGGAAAACAACAGATGCCGCAACACCGTGAACATGTCTCCATAACCAACCAAAACCAACTTCACGCATTATCGTGTAGTTTACACTATCAAATGCAGTATCAACATTTGGTTGATAGTACATCAAAAGAAAAATTCCTGAGACTAAAAGAAGTACGAAAGTAATAACTAAAATCATACCCATTGCCCATAGAAAGTTAATGTTTTTAGGAATCCAATACTCAGATGCCAAAACCTTTTCTACTTTTTCGATTGCTAAACGCTGGTTTAGCCAATCTTTTATACTTGTAGCTTTTGTAAAATGTGCCATTGTTTCCCTTTAGAGCGTAATGCCGTTTTCTTTCATAAATTTGTACTCTGTACCCTCTTCACCTAAGACTAATGTATTTCCATCAATTTTAAAAGGAGGAATATCAAGACCACGAGGAGGAGGAGATTTTGTAACAGCACCTGTAAAGTCGTACATACCACCATGGCAAGCGCAAAGAAACTTTTTGTTGTCTTTTTCATAACTTGGGATACAACCAAGGTGTGTACAAAGTGCGATATTTACCATGTAATGACTACCATCAATTACAATCGTACGTTCTTTTTGTTTCTCATCAAGTTTTGCAGTCATTTCTGGAGTGTATTTTAGTACAAAAACTGGCTTGCCTCTCCACTTTTCTGTGATAACTTCATTTTCATTGTAGTTACTCATGTCAAGGGTTGTAAAACCAGCAGCTTTTACACTTGGAAGGGGATCCCAAGATTTTTTCATTGCAAAGAGTGAAGCAACCGCACCAACTGCGCCAACACCACCAAATGCCTTACCCATAAAACCCCTACGGCTATTATCTTTCATATTTATCTCACTTATTACGAAATTTACGATTATTATACTAAAACTTTATATAATTTGTATAAAGTTTAGTTAAGTTGTGTGAATTTCTCTAATTTAATATACTTTAAAATTATTTTTTCCGCTTTGTTTTACCTTATACATGGCTTCATCTGCATTATTTATTAGTGTATCGATATCTATTCCGTCATCTGGAAAAAAAGAAATTCCAATACTTACACTAATAGAATCTTCGCTTTTAATATTTTCATAGTCTTGACTAATTTCACTAATCATTCTTTGTGAGATGTGATTAACAAATTCTTTATCTGTGATATTTGTGATTGCTATTGCAAATTCATCTCCACCTATTCTGGCAATGAAGTCTTCTTCTCTTAGCAATGGTTTGAGTCTTTCACCTACCGCTTTTAACACTGCGTCTCCAGCAGCATGTCCATACTTATCATTAATATTTTTAAAACCATCTAAATCTAAAAAAAATAGACCAACTAACTTCTCTTGCCTTTTTGCTAAAGCTAGCATTTTAATTAAAGTTTTTCTAAGTAGATACCTATTAGCCAAACCTGTTAGTGAATCATGCACTGCCAGATCATGTAGTTTCTCATTAAGAATATTCAGCTCTTGTGTTTTTTCCAAAAGTTTTTGATGTTCTTTTTTTAAGAGACTATCTGCATTTTTATTTTTTTCAGAAATAAAGTGTTGTATTAAAAAATAAACACCAGACAGGCCTGCTGTAATATTTAAAAAATAAAACAGTTCTATTGCCCAAAATGGTAAACATCCAGTATGTTCTTGTATAAAACTGGAGTCTAAGAGGATTGATAGAGCCACTAAAAAGAAAAAAGAATAAAACCAGTACAGTGAATTTGAATCTTCATCCATTAAAGAAGCTATAGGTGCATAAAAAGCCCATATGAAGACAAAGCTTCCTAGTGCGAATCCTCCAAGGGACCACATTAGAATAAATGGCAAAAATAAAACGAGTAGCATCTGCATCTTTTGTAAGAGAAATATATTTTTGGTTTTATGAAGATGTAATAAATTAAAAATAGAAACAAGACTATAAGTGAGAGGTATAAATGCAGATATGTAATGCTCAAAGTATATATATGAAGAGCCCCATATCACAGCAAGAGGAGCGATAATCAATGGAACAATAAGCAATGTAGATTTCTTGATTTTTAATGCTGGGGAGTCAGAAGAATCCACTCCAATTGATAAAAGTCTTTCTACTGTTTTTCTAAACAACTTGTGTCCTATATATAAGTATACACAATGCTATACTAAATCATATAAATTAGACATTAAATTTCAAGGATTTAACTTCTTTACTTCTTATCTCTTTTATCAATTTTAATATATATATGAAGTATCTCTATAGCCGCTGGTGTAATTCCGCTAATGTTCATAGCAGCTTGAAGTGTTGGAGGGGCAAAACTTTTTAGTTTTTCTTGTACTTCTTTTGAAAGTCCACTCACACCCGTAAAATCAAATCCTTCTGGAATACTGATTTTAAGATACTTCTTCATTCTTCGTATCTCATCACTCTGCTTGTCAATGTAACGAGCATACTTACCCTCAACTAAAATCTCTTCTTTTATATAGTCATCAAATTTTGCTAACTCTGGAATAATTTGGAGCATTTTTTGGACATCAAAACTTTTTCTTGCGATAAGCTGTTGCGCTGTTGAGACATCTTTAAGAGGCTGTTCATCCATCTGGACGAGTAGCGCATTAAACTCTTTGTTTGGTGTGAACTTTGTATCTTCTAAGAGTTGTGCACCGTATTTAATCTGCTCATCTTTTAGTTTGACTCGCTCATACTCTTTATCATCAATGAGTCCAAGAGCATGTCCATACTTACCAAGTCTAGTATCTGCACTCTCTTCGCGTAAAAGAAGTCTATATTCAGCGCGAGAAGTAAACATTCTGTAAGGCTCATTTGTCCCTTTTGTTACAAGGTCGTCTATGAGAACACCGATGTATGCTTCATCGCGTCCAAGGATAAGAGGTTCTTTTCCTTGTAGACTTAGTCCTGCATTTATACCCGCCATGATACCCTGTGCTGCCGCTTCTTCATAACCCGTTGTACCATTAATCTGACCAGCACAGTAAAGCCCTTTTATCTTTTTTGTCTCTAATGTATGTCTGAGTTCTCTTGGGTCAACAAAGTCATACTCTATGGCATAACCATAACGCACAACCTTCGCGTTCTCCATTCCAACAACAGACTGTATCATCTCGCGTTGTACTTCTGGTGGAAGAGAAGTTGAGAGACCATTTATGTAACACTCAGTATTGTCCATAGTTTGTGGCTCAATGAAGAGGTGATGTCTATCTTTCTCAGCAAACTTACTTACCTTGTCTTCTATACTCGGACAGTAACGAGGGGAATTTCCTTCTATCTGACCTGTAAAAAGAGGTGCACGGTAAAAGTTTGAAGAGATTATCTCATGTGTGAGAGGATTTGTATAGGCGATGTAACATGGGAGTTGCTTTTTGTTTGCACGAAACTCTTCACGATTTGTACGAAAAGAAAAAGGTGAAGGTAGTTCATCCCCACCCTGCTCTTCCATAACAGAAAAGTCGATAGTAGAGCTGTCTATACGAGCACAAGTACCCGTTTTAAGTCGCCCCATCTCTAAACCTGCATCAGATTTTAGTGAAGCTGATAAACCCTCACTCCTCTCTTCACCATAACGACCTGCTTTTTTCTGAATCTCTCCAACATGAATGATTCCATTTAAAAATGTTCCAGAAGTGATGATGACTTTTGTAGCCATATAGTCGTTTAAAAGGTCAGTTTTTACACCTTTTACGACACTATCTTCTATGATGAGTGACTCAACTGTTTCTTGTGCAAGAGAGAGATTTTTTGTGTTAAGTATGACATTACGTGCGATAACTCTGTACTTGTCCATGTCTATTTGAGCACGGCTACCACGAACGGCAGGTCCTTTAGTTTGGTTAAGTATACGAAACTGTATTCCAGCCTCATCGGTAATAAGTCCCATCTCTCCACCAAGTGCGTCAAGTTCACGAACTAAATGCCCCTTTGCTAAACCACCAACAGCAGGATTACATGAAGTTGCCCCTACATTTTCAGCCAACATAGAGATTAAAAGTGTGTTATGTCCCATTCTTGCACTTGCTAGTGAAGCCTCAACACCTGCATGACCACCACCTACTACTATTACATCATAATTCATTTATCATCCCCTGAGTTTCAGCACTAGTTTTTATAAGTGGTTGTACTAGACAATCAGAGAATACGACCACTTATAAAAACTTACACTATTTTATTAAAGCGAATTTTAGCATTTTTGAGTATCATTTGCATAATATATACTAAATTAGTTACACATTTTAAGATGTAAGGATAAACGCCATGATAAACAAAGCAAACGCAGCTTACAATGCAAAAGATTATAAAACAGCTTATGAACTCTACTCAGTACTAGCAAAAGAGGGTGATGCAACAGCACAAACTTCTCTAGCATTTATGTACCAAAATGCTCAAGGGTGCGAGAGAAATGAAAAAGCAACACTAGAGCTTTACACTCTAGCCGCAGAGGCGAAACAACCCTATGCACTTTTTAACCTCGCTATCCTTTATGAAAACGGTATCGGTGGCGTTGAACATGACCAGTTTAAGGCACATGAGTTACATATGGCAGCAGCAGAACTCGAAGTGCCACCAGCTCAGTATGAAGTAGCTCTTATGCTAGAACGCGGTCTTGGCTGTGTTCAGAACTACTCTGAGGCTGCGTTTTGGTATGAAGAAGCTGCTAAACGCGGGCATACTCAAGCATATAACAACTTAGGTGTTTTATACAAAGAAGGTCATGGTGTAACTCAAGATGATGCAAAAAGTTTCATCTGTTTTAAAAAAGCATCAGAGGGTGGACTAGCGCAAGGTCACTACAACCTCGGACTTATGTATGACCAAGGTAAGGGTTGTGAAACTGACAACGACATGGCACTAGACCTCTGTCGTAAAGCCGCTTATGCAGGACATGAAAAAGCAAAAACTATCATCGAAGGTCTTCAGAGTGATGGTAAGATAGTTTTTTAAGTACATCACTATCTTAATCGACACTCATCATTAATTTTGACAGCATGGTAATAAGTACGTTTACGTGCATTCAACAGTAAATCTATCGAGTCTATTTCATTATCCAAAACATTTATTTCTTTTGCTAATTTGTTACATTCATCATGACTTAATGCATGTGCACCTATAGCTAAACTAAAAATAATAAAAATAATTTTTATCATAAATAAACTCCTATATTTTAGACTATCTACATCAATATGACTTCAACTATATTTAACTTATCAGGTACTTTAAATAACTTATGATAAAATTTCCTAACTAAAAGGAATACAATTGTTTACAGGTTTAATCAGAGAAATTGCTACTGTTAAAAGTTTTGTAGGTGCGACACTTAGTATAAAAGCGAAGTATAAAGCTGAGCTTGGTGATAGCATCGCTATAAATGGTGCTTGTTTGACTGTGACTAGTGTTAATAACGATGGTTTTAGCGTTGAACTCTCCCCTGAGAGTCAAAAACACTTAGTCATTGAAAACTATAAAAATGAAGTCCATATTGAAGCTGCAATGGCTATGGGTGATAGATTTGAAGGGCATGTTGTTCAAGGGCATGTTGATGCTATTGGGACTATTACTGACATTAAAAACCTTGGGAATTCTTATGATGTTTTTATAAAAGTAGATAAAAAGCACATAGACTTCATCGTTCCAAAAGGCTCTATCACCATAGACGGTGTGAGTCTTACTGTCAATGATGTAAACGCAGACACATTTCGCCTTACCATCATTCCTCACACTATGAAAGAAACACTTTTTAAGACTTACAAAAAAGGCTCTCGTGTAAATGTTGAGACCGATATGTTCGCCCGATATGTTTCACACATAATCAAACACCAAACGCAGACTGACTCGCTCTCTTGGGGTGAAGTAGATGCAATGAATGCTTCTTTTTAGATAAAGTATTGCGTTTTGTCATACTTTCTTAGATAACCCAAAAAAATTACTATAATCATCTTGTTACAACTGGTTTGTTCTTCTTTAGGTAACGGGTGATTTAAGGGAGTGAAGTTCAGAGGGTGTCTTCAAGAAGGAGAACACGCCAGTGAAATTATTCATTGTAATAATGGTTTTAGTCGTTTGTGCCGAACGTCTATACTAAAAATGTGTGGAGCGAAAGCTCTTCACAACCATTAATGCAATTGTAACATATATAGGATAAATAATCAAAAACAAGATACTCAAAGACATTTTCGGACATAACGGTTTTCGCCCACTTCAAGAAGAGGGAGTTGATGCTATACTCGCAGGACAAGACCTACTAATGATACTACCGACGGGTGGTGGAAAGTCTCTTGTTTTTCAACTTCCAACTATGATGATGGAGGGTATAACTATAGTAGTTTCTCCTCTTATCGCTCTTATGCAAGACCAAGTATCAGCCCTGCAAGCCCAAAAGATAAACGCTCAGATGATAAGTTCTGCTCAAAGTTATGAAGAAGTAGATGACATTATGTACTCTGCTTTAAATGGTGACTTGAAGTTTTTATACCTCTCACCTGAGCGTTTAAACAATGGTCGTACTCTTGATTTTTTACACAACCTAAACATAAACTTTTTTGTAATAGATGAGGCACACTGTATCTCACAATGGGGACATGAGTTTCGTGATGACTATCGCTCTTTGGGCAACTTAAAAGCCAACTTTCCATACACAAGTATAGCTGCGTTTACTGCGACAAGTACAGATAATGTTACAGATGACATACTTCGAGAGCTTCGTGTGAATGACCCCAAAGTTCTCAAAGGTAGAGTCTTTCGTGAAAACATTTTCATCTCTGCTGAGCGTCGTATTAGTAATGGTCAAGCACAACTTAAAAACTTTTTACTACGTCATGTAGACGAATCTGGAATCATCTATGTGAGTAGCCGTAAAAAGACAGAAGAGCTTTCTAGTTTTCTCAACCAAAGTGGCTACAAATCTCTTCCCTATCATGCAGGACTTCCCCAACATGTCCGTGAGCAAAACTTTAAAATATTTGTAAATGATAAAGTAGACATTATGGTTGCCACCATTGCGTTTGGTATGGGAATAGATAAAAGTGACATACGATTTGTAGTGCATATGAGTCTTCCTAAGTCACAAGAAAACTACTACCAAGAGATAGGTCGTGCTGGGCGTGATGGAGATGATAGTGAAGTTTTACTGCTCTTTAACGCAGGAGATATAGTACTACATAAGCGCTTTTTATCTGACATACAAAATGAAGACTATAAGGCTCATTTAGAGACAAAAATCGACCAGATATATAAGTACTCAACTAGCGAGCTGTGTTTTCACCAACAACTTGCAGAGTACTTCGATGACACACTTGAGCCTTGCAAAGACAGATGCGACAACTGTTTAAGTAGCGATGACAAACGCCAAGACATCACAAAAGAAGCACAGATGATACTCTCTGCCATTTATAAAACTGACCAAGGCTTTGGGAAGAACTATGTCATAGATATTTTACGTGGTTCGTCTGAACAAAAGCTCTTGGCAAATGGAGCTGATAAACTCTCTATGTATGGGATAGGTCTAGGATTAAGTAAAAAAGAGTGGTTTGTCATCGTTGAGCGACTCATTGAGCTAAAAATTATTACACTGGGTGACTTTAGTGTTTTAAAACTTACAAGTGAGGCAATAGAGATTTTAAAATCTCTCAAACTTGTAGACATCAAGTCCTCGCGTTTAGTCATAAATGTTAAAGAGAAAAAAGTAAAACAGGCTAAGGAATTTGACTATGATGAAGAGTTATTTGAGACACTTCGCCTTAAACGCAGTGAGTTAGCAAGTGAGATGGGAGTACCTGCATACATCATCTTTAGCGACAAAACACTCAAACACTTAGCCAACGATAAACCAAGTGATAAGATAAGTATGCTAGAAGTTAATGGCATAGGAGAAAAGAAATACGAGCAGTTTGGAGAAGAGTTTTTATCTGTCATAAATGACTAAAATAACCATAGGTTTATACTTGAGCATCTCTGAGAGAAACTACACTTGGGTTACATCGCATTTTATGTTCTACATCTACAAGTTTAAAGTTGTTAAGTTTTTTAAACGAGGCAAGTGTAGCACCCCGAAAGTTCTCACCCTCATTTAAGTAGACATGAAAACCATTTTCATGCAGTGCCATTCTAGTTTGAAGAGCGATGGAGTATGTTGTTAAAATCCCCTCTTCTTTCATAGCCTTTTTTACATCACTAAAATACTCTTGCGTCCACAAAGCAGGATTTGCACTTGGTGAAAAAGCATCTTGATAGACTATGTCAAATTTATTTTCAAATTTTCTCACATACTCTCTAGCATCCCCTAAAAATACTTCAATATAAATATGCTCATCTTCATAAACACCTTCTTTACTCAAACATATAACTATCTCCTTAAACAAATCAAACTCTTTTGGATAAGTAAAGTTCTCTAAAGAACGAACAAGTACCTCATCTAATTCAGGTGAGTATATATATAGTTTTGCTTTGGGTCTATGTTCTTGATAGTAAAGAAGTGTAGCTAGGGTATTAAAACCTAAGCCATAACAGATGTCTAGTATGAAAACCTCATCTTTATGTACCACACTAAACGCAGGTACCACATGTTTAACTAAAGACTCGTGAAGAGCTCCATCTTTTGTGGAGTGATAGTGCTCTTCGTACTCTGTTGAGTAAGCAGTGTAAGAGCCATCATCACTTAAAACTGCAATGTGCTTATCACTCTTAGCCATTGATTTCTTTGAGTTTCTTTTTACTTAGAGTAAGTGCTTTGTTATCCATAACACCAATTTTCTCTTTTAAGATGTCTTTGGCAATCTTTTTAGCATTTTTGAGTGAGTGCATTTTATATGTACCACACTGGTAGAGATTTAACTCAGGGATATCACCTTCGCTTTTTACTTCTAATACATCTTTCATAGATTTTTTCCAAGCTTTTGCAACTCTTTTTTCATCTGGTTTACCAAGAACAGACATATAAAATCCTGTACGACAACCCATAGGAGAAAGATCTATAATCTCTACTTTTTTAGAGTTTAAGTGGTTTCTCATAAATCCAGCAAAAAGGTGCTCTAAAGTGTGAATACCACGACCATCCATTAAATCAACATTGGGTACATAAAAACGAAGATCATAAACAGTGATATCATCACCTGATGGAGTTTTCATTCCCTTAGCACGGCGAACTGCCGGTGCTGGCATGATTGTGTGGTCTACTGTAAAAGAGTCTAGTAATGGCATAAAAATTCCTTGTATTATTTTGCAGACATTATATCCTCTTTTAATTTAATGGTGCTTTATATACAATACTAACTATAAAAAGCAGAGGACACAAAGATGAAAGATTTTACATACTACAACCCCACAAAAATAGAATTTGGGCGAGGTAAAGAAAAAGAGATTGGTCGCTACATAAAAGAGGCAGGAATCACTAAGGTACTTTTTGTTTATGGAATGAATAGCATCAAAAAAAGTGGTTTATATAATGAAATAATTCTCTCTTTAAACAAGTATGGCATAACTTCTGAAGAGCTAAACAATGTAGTAAGTAACCCTCTTTTATCACGAGTAAATGATGGTATCAAACTCGCACGAAAGACACAAGTCCAAGCTGTTTTAGGTGTAGGTGGTGGTTCTGTTGCAGACACCATTAAAGCCATCGCAATTGGAGTTTCTTACAAGGGTGATGTATGGGATTTTTTCTCAAACAAAGCAGTCATTAAAGAGGCTCTACCTGTATTTACAGTTATGACATTAGCCGCAACCGCAAGTGAGATGAATGGAAACTCTGTTATCACTCATGATGAGACGAAAGAGAAGTTCTCCATCGCCTCTGTTTTAGTAAACCCTGTTGTTTCAGTCATAAATCCTGAGTTAATGGCATCCGTTTCAAAGGACTATCTTGCTTACTCAGCAGTTGACGCCATCGCTCATGTTATAGAGGTCTACTTTACTGCCACTTATCATAGTGACTTTAACTCACGACTTGTTGAGTCTATCATAAAGTCGATGATGAGCACTACTGAGATTTTACTGAAAAATCCAGATGATTATAATGCCAGAGGAGAGTTTGCTTGGATAGCGACACAAGCTCTCAATGGTCTTACACCTGCAGGAACAGAGGGTGGAAGTTTTCCTAACCATATGATAGAACATGCCCTCTCTGCTCTTTATAATGTCCCTCATGGTGCAGGGCTTTCAGTTGTTATACCTGCATGGATGAAATGGTACAAAAACAAAAATATCTCTCAGTTTGAACGATTTGCAAAAGAAGTGTTTGGACTACAAAGTGCTGATGAGGGTATTTATGCTCTTGAGGCTTGGTTTGCCAAGATAGGCTCACCTGTTACTTTAGAAGGATTAAATATTCCAAAGAGTGACATTCCCGCTATCGCCAAAAATGCTTATGTTATCGCTACAACATGGGGTTATGCTAAAGAAAATTCACTTGATGACATTATAGAGGTACTTCAAAAAGCTTAAGAGACTATTCCTTTAGCTTTTTATTTGCTAAGTATTTTACAGCTTCAAGTGCATCCAAAACAAGAATATCAGTATGTTCTTGTAGTGTACTTTTCGTGCCATAACCGCATAAAACACCTATGGAATTAACTCCTGCGCCTTTAGCACTTATAAGGTCGAGTTTAGTATCGCCTATCATCCAAATTTCTTGACCTTTTGTGTCAAAACTCTCTAAAGCTTTAAGTATAGGTTCTTCATGAGGTTTAGGATTTTGGACATGTTCTCTACCTATAAGTACTTCAAAGTACTTCATCAGCTCAAAGTGTTCCATTATGACTTGAGAATACTTTCCTGTTTTTGTTGTCACTATCCCTAACTCAGCTATTTTACTAGCAAGTAGCACTGCCTCTTTAGCATTTTTAAGTAGCTCAGTCTTCTCACATGAGATAACTCTATAGTACTCTTTATAAGTCACAACAAACTTATCAATCATGCTTGGCTCAACTCCGAGTTCACAGTACATATCTTCAAGTGGATACCCGATGAGTGCTTTTATCTCTTCATCACTCGGATGTATGTGTTTATACACATCAAAAGAGTGATGAAAGCCCTCTAAAATCGCCTCGGTTGAGTCTATCAGTGTTCCATCTAAATCAAATAAAATAATCATTACTCTTTTTCCCATTGTATATAGTTATGCCAAATTCCACCAAGTGCCGGTGTGACATATTTTACTCGTTTATCTACCGCTGTTATTGAGTTTGGTATGAAGAGAAAAAGATACGGATTGTCATCTGTTATGATTTTAAACATCTCTCTCCATTTAGCTCCTAGTTCTTCTCTGTTTATCATACTTTGTGACTCTTCTATCATTTTGTTTATCTTAGGATTGTTGTATCCGACAAGGTTAAAACCACCTTTTTTATCGCTATCTTTATGCCAAAAAAGATAAGGGTCAGGAGTGGGTGAGAGTCCCCATCCAAGGAGAACACTATCAAACTTATGAGGAAAAACAACCATGTTTAGAAATGCTTGCCACTCCATCACTCTTAGAGTCACTACAACCCCTATTTTTTTTAGTTGGTGTTGCAGTATTTGTGCTGCATAGGGACGGATGGCACTAGAGTTTGAAGTCACTATCTCAAAAGTAAATGGATTCTCTTCATCATAACCCGCTTCTTTTAGCAGTTTTTTTGCCCTTTTTATATCTAGTGTAGGAACTTTTACATCTTTATTAAATGCAATAGTTCCTGGTAAAAATGGACCAAAACATACTTTAGCATGTTTAAAGTAAAGTATGTCTATCAACTCTTGTCTATCTATGCCAAGGGAGAGTGCTTGACGAACTTTAGGGTTTTGAAACTTCTTCAAACGCAGGTTAAACCCAAGGTAAGTGTAGGATAGACTTATCTTCTCATATATGTTAAACTTAGTAAAAAAGTCCTCATGGAGTTGTCTCTCATAAGCCATTGGCTCAATACTTCCAAGGTCAAGCTGACTAGACTTTAGCATCAAAAAACGAGTCATCGGGTCTGCTATAACATGAAAACTTATCTTATCTATTTTAGCCCTACCCTCGAAGTAATCATCAAATGCCCCAAGTACAATATTTTTAGAAAACTCTAACTGTTCTAGTTTATATGCTCCTGTTCCTATGGGTGCTGTGTTAAACTTAGAACTCATTAAGTTCTCTTCACCCCTTAAGATATGCTCTGGAAGTATTCCCATCATCCATGTCTCTAAAGCTTTAAAGTAAGCCTGTTTATACTGAACTTCAATAGTGAACTCATCAAGTACTTTCACACTTTTAACAAAACGAAAACCAGCACTATAAGGAGAAGATATTTTATCTGATATGAGTGTTTGGTATGTAAAGAGAACATCTTTAGCACTAAACGCAGCACCATCGTGCCACTTTACATTTTCTCTTAACTCAAAAATGAGAGTTGTAGCATCTTTAAAGTAAAACTTCTTCGCTAAATCTCCTATGATTTTTTTAGAATCTTTGTCAAACTTTACAAGTCCGTTAAACAAAAAACCTGCTATCTCAGAGGATGAAGAGTCTGTAGCTAAGATAGGGTTTAGTCGTGCTGGATTTGTCGAAGTTGCTAAGTGTAAGGTAGAAGCATATAGTGTCCAGCTAAGAACTAAAAAGAAAAAAACTTTCATACTTAGTTTAATCTCCTGCCATTTAAACTTGCTTTAGTATCAAGAAACTTTAGTATAAAAACATAGTCATCTCCGTCTTCTTTCTCATAAGTACTAAAGCGAGCTAACATTCCATTCTCTTTTTTTAGTTTATTGTACAGCTCTTTTGAAATTCTAATCTCACTCTGTAGTGAAATATTTGGTATAGCCATAAAAGGAGATATTTTCATTTTATGTGATAGCGCTGCATCTTCTTTTATTGTCAGTGTAGATTTAAGAGTAAAACCTTTTATAGGTTTGGCACTATCTTTAGAAAACTCTTTTATAGAGAAGTCAGCAACCTCAAAGAATACACCTTTAGATAGAAGCTTAACCATGCTCTCTTTGAGGTCTTTAGAGTAGTCTCCTGTTACTTTCATATTGTTTTGAGATACTAGCTGTGCAAAGTTTATGTACTCTTGTTTGTCAAGACCGCTAAGTGCTACATCAAAGTTAAATTTTTTCATGGTAAATCTTGATTGATTTGAAGTAAACTCTAAACTTTTTAGTGATGTTTTTGAGTTTAGTTGCGTACTCTCTCCCTGGTCATTTGAAGAAGCATTTACTCTTAAACTATCCATACTTATGTTGACCTCATCACCCGTACCTTTTAGTAAAAGAAGCATTGAATCGACATCAACATTTGTGAGGTAGGTGTTAGCAGATTCAAAATTTGTACTACTTTTTAGCTTATGAAAAACGACTTTCAAACTCTTTTTTTCTTGTACTAATTCAAACTGTAACTCTTTAATCTTTGAACTTAGTTCATTTGGAGCTAAAAGTGCACCATTTCCTGAAAACTTAGCACTATCGAGTAGTAAGTTCAGTTGTGTATCATTTTGTAAGCTGAAGTTCTCTTTTATGTCTTTGATATAACCCTTGAAATCCGCATTTAAAAGGTTGTAGTCTATGTGATAAAGTAGCCCTTTTAAGGCTAAGAAACTTTTTAGTTTTTCATTCATTTTTTGTGAAAATTGCATTGGGTATATCTCAATTTCAAAAGACTTAGCAAAGGGAAGATTAGAGTACTTTATATCTGTTCCTATAAGTACCCCTTCAAGCATTGCATTTACATAAGGAGGAAATTGTTTATCTGAGTATTTTTGAAGATATTCTAGAAATTTTTGAGGGTCTTTGAGTAAAAATTCAAAATGTCTTGAGGTTTTGAAATAATTTGAAATAGTTACATCTTTACTTACTTGTAGTCCAAATGACTCTAGTTCTACAAGTCTTTCATCTACTCTATTTTGTATAAAAGAATTACCTATATTTGGGAGAGATACGATAATAAGTAGTAAAACAACTACGGCAATAATTCTTTTTTTCATAATAATACCCTTAATATTTATAAAGGTATTATAGTTAAATAGAGTTAACTAGTTAGTTTCAATAAGTCTATCGTGAAGTTCTTGGACTGGACGTTCATTATCAACGTAAAACTTTCTAAAATGCTCAATCTGTTGTTTGGATGCTTGTTGTGGAACCTTTAAAAGATACCATTGAACATTTTCAGAGCATGGAGGAGTTGTAAGAGAACCAACATAGTGATAATAATGTGCAGTCTCTAATGGCACAAAATCCTGTGGGTCTAACTGTACACTAGAACCTACATGATTTATAATCTTTTCTAAGACTTTATTTGTCTCGCCCTCTTCAAAGAAAACTGCGACAACTGCTAACTGTTTTGTCTTTGGATTTTGGTGTACCATATGAGCGACCATGTCAAAACGTCTACCATCGATGGTATGCTCTGACTTTCCATGAAAGTGAAACTGTAACAAATCAAAAGATTCTCCATGAAGATTTATATGCCCACCATGTTCAGGTGTTACTTTGATAGAGTGCCCATTATCAATCACTTTTGCTAAACCTGTAAAGTCATCATGCATACTTAAGTCATAAGAATGATTCATTTCAAGTGTTTTACCGGGAATGATATTTACAGGAGATTGATGTATTCCTTTTCCACATGTACCCGAAAACTCTTCCCAATGTGTGGGACCATTATTTGTTCCATAGTCCCAATGCTTGTCATGCGAACTTTCAGAGCCAGATAGGCTACTAGTCATTGCCAGTGCTACCATACTTAGTATTAGTATTGTTTTATTCATAATCTTTTTTCCTTTTCTTTTAAAATTTATAGTTAGCGATGATTCTGTATTGTGTTAACAATTGCAGTTGATTTTTTAATGTTCCATCTTTGTTTGCAGATGTATCATTTTTCACCCAAATTCCTTTAAGTTGTAAAGTAAATGCTTTTGGAGTTTTATACTGAAAAACGATATTGGAATCTTCTTGTGTCTTATCAAAACCTTGTCTATTAAACCTTGTGTTTAGGTATGCAAGAGTTGTGCTAAATCCCTTCAAACCAAAGCTGTCATACTTTTGATTGTAGAGTAGTTTTATACCCTGTGCACCACCGATATAAATACTGTCAGCATTCAATGCATTTGCATAATTTGATTGAAATAAATCATTTGAAGTAATCATATTTGTAAAGAGTGGTGTCCCATCCCATGGAAGGACTAAAGAGTCATGCTTATTTTTGTCCCTAAGTACCTTTGAATATGCCAAGATTAATTTTGTACTTTTAAATGTGCTAGTTACCTTTAATCCAAAAGCATTTACAGCGATAGATTTGCCCCCTGTATCGGAGCCTACTTTCGCCAAGTTTATTTGTGCATTTCCTATACTTTTTTGTCCAATATATTCAGCTCCAAAAGTAACTTTTACCTCAGAAATATCTGTTTTATACTCTCCACTCATATAAATAGAATTCATAAAATTACTTGCATAGTAGTTATACAGCTTTAAAGTATAAACATCTGCTTCATGGTTAAAACCAAACATTCCAACATACCCCGAATCCGAACCAATTATTTCTCTAGTACTATCTCCAAGGGCATGCTTAATAATATTGATGAAGACATCTGAAGTTCTTTGCTTAAAACTACTGTAGTATGCTAAATCAAATTTTGTGCTACCTTTTAAAGCATACTTAAGAGATATTCCTTCTACTGCTGAAGGTAATAAACGAACTACTTTGGCATCAATCAGTGGTGTTTTAATAACTTCTCGACCAAAGTAGATATTTATATCCTTATAATCGTAGGCTAAATATGCTTCACCTAAAACAGAAAATCCTCTACTCGCTATCTCTCCAGAAGGACCTTCTCCTAAACGCACACCATTATCACGTCCTATTATTGAAGCATCAACATTGGGACCTAAGAAAAATGGATTTGTTGTCATAAATGTTACTCCTGCATGAAAACCGTACAAAGAGGCTGTGTTAAATTGTAGTTTTCCACCTAGAGAGTTTGCATAAGCTGAAGTGTCTGTTCCTGACTTGTTGTCTTTATCAGTCTGTATATAATAGTATTTAACATTACCACTTACATCAGCTTCGCTAAAAACCTCAGCGAGAGTACTTACCTCTGAAGTTGCAAAGAGAACTGATGTTAGCATAATAGTTAGTAAACTTATATATTTCATTTTTTCCCTTTTTATTAGCTTGTATTTTACTATTAAGCATATAAAAAAAGTATTAAAATCTAGGGATAAGCATAAAAATGTAAAATTTATGTAAAATAATTGAAGAAAGGTTTCACCAAGACAAAAGTCTTAGTAAAAAGAAGAGTAAAAAGATTAACGCTTAGAAAACTGACGAGAACGACGAGCTTTACGCTTACCTGGTTTCTTACGTTCAACAACACGTGAATCACGAGTCATCATACCCTCTGGTTTAAGGATAGCTTTGATTTCTGGGTTAAAAGCAACAAGTGCTTTAGAAATACCGTGACGAAGTGCATCTGCTTGACCACCAAAACCACCACCAAAAGTAGTAGCAACTATATCAACAGAAGTTTCTTGCTTAGAAATAACTAATGGTTGCTTAACACGAAGTTTTTTCGCTTCAAGTCCACCTAACCATGCGTCTAAAGAAAGACCATTGATTGTCATTTTACCAGTACCTGGAGTTAACCATACTTTTGCGATAGACGCTTTACGTTTACCAGTTGCATATATTGTATTTGCCATGTTAATCCTTACTTAGCTAATTGTGCAGTGTGAGGGTGTTCTGCACCTGCATAAATTTTTAATTTTTTAATCATTTTAGCACCAAGCTTAGTTTTAGGAAGCATACCGCGAGCAGATAACTTGTAAAGTTTCTCTGGGTTTTTCTCTAAAAGCTCAGTCATTTTAACACTCTTAGTTGAACCGAAGTAACCAGAATGAGAGAAGTACTCTTTGTTAGCTATTTTACCAAGTCCGTTGAACTTAGCTTTAGAAGCATTGATGATAACAACATAGTCACCACAATCGATGTTTGGAGTCCAACAAGTTTTGTTTTTTCCACGAAGAAGAGTAGCTACTTCAGTCATCATACGACCAAAAGTTTTACCTTCAGCATCAATCAAAATCCATTTTTGATCAATTTGTTCAGTAGTTGCAATTTTAGTAAATTTCATTATGAACCTTTTCAGTATTAA
The DNA here is from genome assembly GCF_029215975.1 of Sulfurimonas sp. SAG-AH-194-C20. GTDB lineage: Bacteria > Campylobacterota > Campylobacteria > Campylobacterales > Sulfurimonadaceae > Sulfurimonas. Next base: position 8,534 of record NZ_JAEMVD010000003.1, on the reverse strand, counting down.
ATTTAAGCAAACGCGAACGCTTGTTTTAGTGGCGAAAGTATAACTTTTAAAACTTAAAGGAAACAAAGATAAAGGTTCTTTTAATTAATTGTCACTTAATTTAAGTATATTTTAAGATTTATTCTCATTCTTATGAAATATTACCATCTTATATCAAATAACTACCTATATTAAGTATAATACTAAACATGCAAAAGATATTTATTATACTCATACTTTTTACTCTTATTCTAAATGCAGTGACTATCAACATTGCGGTAGCTACAAATGTAAGTTATGCCATACAAGAGTTAAAATCAAAATTTTTACAAACACATCCTGACATAAATATAAACATCATCTTAGGAAGTAGTGGAAAACTTACAGCACAGATAAGCCATGGTGCACCCTATGGTCTTTTTCTCTCAGCAAATATGCTCTACCCTTCTAAACTTTATGAGCAGAACCTCGCTACTACTATACCTGTCGTTTATGCTAGAGGTACTTTAGCTCTTTTTAGTGCTTCAGAGAAAAATTTCTCTCTTGGTTTAGCGCTCTTAAAAGACAATCATATACAAAAAATCGCGATAGCTAATCCAAAAACAGCTCCTTATGGAAAGGCTGCGTTTGAAGCACTCAAAAATGCCAAAATCTATACAGACATAAACTCAAAACTTATCTTCGCAGAGTCTATCTCTCAAACACTTTCATATGTCATTAGTGCCGCAGACATCGGTTTTGTAGCAAAGTCTTCACTTTATAGTGCTAAAATGTCACAATATAAAGAAGATGTTCACTTCAAAGAGCTAGATACTACTCTTTACAACCCGATAGACCAAGGTGTCGTTTTACTCGCTTACGGGAAAACAGAAAAAGCTTATAGACTCTTTTATGAGTTTCTTTTAAGCGAAGAGGCAAAAAAAATCTTTAAAAAATATGGATACATAATCTCATGAGCAAATTTTGTGCAATAATTATAGATATACAAAATCATGACTCCATAAACATCGTTAGCTTTAAAGCTGGGGATTTTACTCTTAGTATGATGAGTTTAGAGTTAGATGAGAGTATCACTGTAGGAACAGAAGTTGTGCTTGGTGTAAAAGCTTCAAGTGTAGCCATCGCAAAAGAGTTTGTGGGTGAGCTTAGTTATGCCAACCAACTAGACTTAGAGATACAAGAGATACAAGAGGGTGAACTTCTTTGTGCTTTAGTACTAAAAGCTAAGGACTTTGAACTTGAGTCTATCATCACAAAAGCTTCAAAAAGAAGAATGAAGCTACAAGTCTCAGACTCTGTTACAGCCCTTATAAAATCTTCTGACCTTTTTATAGTAGAGGTACTTTAAATGTTTGAGCCTTTTTACATTAGTTTTAAACTCGCAAGTATTACTGTTTTTATTTTGTTTCTTATCTCTTTACCTTTGAGCTGGTATCTCTCTCAAACGCACTCAAAAATAAAACCTTTTTTAGAAGCATTAACGGCTCTACCTATCGTTTTACCCCCTTCAGTTTTAGGTTTTTACATTTTAGTAGCACTCTCTCAAAACTCTCCACTTGGAGCATTTTTTAAAGATACTTTTGACATTAGTTTGGTTTTTAACTTTACTTCACTTGTGATTGCAAGCTGTTTTTACTCTCTCCCTTTTATGGTACAACCCCTCCAAAGTGGTTTTGAGTCTTTAAACAAAAATATGCTCGAAGCGAGTTATCTTGCAGGAAAAGGCAAACTCCAGACTATATTTTTTGTAGCACTGCCAAACATCAAACCCGCACTTATTACAGCTATCATCATCACATTTGCTCATACAGTTGGTGAGTTTGGTGTTGTTCTTATGGTCGGTGGAAGTATTCCGGGGGAGACAAAAGTTGCCTCTGTTGCCATTTATGAAATGGTTGAGATTATGGACTACAAGGGTGCTCATATTTATAGTGCTATCATGCTAGCTATGAGTTTTGTGGTACTTTTATCTGTCTATACATTTAATGCTAAACACAAAAGAAAGTTTGGACTCTAAGATGATACATATAAACATATCAAAAAAACTACATGGTGTTTGTGGAGAGATGAGTCTTGATATAGACCTCAACATAAATCAAGGTGAGTTTATCGCACTAACAGGAGCTAGTGGAAGCGGTAAGACCACCATACTTCGCATACTTGCAGGTCTTGAAGTTGCAGAGGGTGAGATAAAAGTTCATGATGCCTCTTGGCTTATAAACACTAAAAGTATCACCCCTCAAAAACGCTCTATCGGTTTTATGCATCAAGAAAATGCACTTTTTGATAACATGAGTGTTTTAGAAAACCTACTTTTTGTAAAAAAAGACTTAGAACTTGCCCTGCGTTTACTTGATTTAACAGACTTAACAGAACTCCAAAACAGATACCCAAAAACATTGAGTGGTGGACAAAAGCAGAGAGTTAGTTTATGTAGGGCTATGATGCAAAAACCTCAACTATTACTTCTTGATGAGCCTTTATCTGCGCTTGATGCAAAGATGAGAAGCAAACTCCAAGCTGACATTCTTTCCCTGCATAAAGAGTTTAACACAACCACCATTATGGTCTCACATGATCCAAGTGAAATATATAAACTCTCCACTCGTACAATATGTTTACAAAATGGTAAAGTAATCAAAGAGGGTAAAACAAAAGAGGTACTACTTAAGTCGCAAGGGAGTCAGAAGTTTAGTTTTGAGGGTGAACTTTTAGAGCTTAAAGAGGTCGATGTTGTCATCATCGCCGTAGTAGCCATAGGTCAGCAGATAGTTGAAGTTGTTGTAAGTAAAAAAGAAGTGTCTACATTCAAAGTAGGACAAAAAGTCATACTTTCAACTAAAGCCTTTGCTCCTACTATTTTACACCCATCTCTGTAAGTTGTTTAACATAAAAACAGCCGTCATCTATACCTAATTCACATGCTTTTTTATAGTATTTTTTAGAAACAGTTCTATCGCGTTTAACACCACGACCTATCTCATAACAAAATGCATAATGTTGACATGCTTTAGCAACACTGTTATCACAAGCTTTGCCGTAAAACTCAAGTGCTTTAACATAGTTCTTCTCTATACCTGTACCTTTGTTGTAACTATTAGCTATAAAAAGGCACGACTTACCTAAACCTAAGTCGCATGATTTTGTATAGTACTCTAAAGCTTTTGACACATCTATTTTCACTGTGATACCTTGGTTATAAGCTTCAGCCATGTACTTACAAGCGAGTTGATTATCTTCTTGACATGCTGCATCAAAGATTTCAAAAGCTTTTTTCTTATCTCCACTATTTGATGCGGCTATTCCCTCTTCTACTGATACAGCAGATACATTTACACTTAGTAGTAAAAGTAGTAGTGCTATTATTTTAAATATTTTCATTTTTTTCCTTAGGTTTAAATTTCGTCTATTTTAATTTCGTATTCTAGCATTATAGTATCAAGCTGACCTTGTTCTTCTTCGAGTTCTTCAAAAAGCTCTTCTACCTTACTCTCGTTTTGCCCAACTGTTTTGGAGAGTTCCATCAAAGAGGCACTATCTCCACTGCTTGAAGCTTGTATAAGTTCTTCGTGCTGGATGGCAAGTTGCTCTTCGAGTTTCATGATGGCGTTTTCAAGTTTTTCTACTCTTTTTTTAAGTCCTGATGTAAGTTTATTTCTCTCTCTTACTAACTCAGCTTTAAGTCTTTTACTCTCTTTGTTGTTTGATTTTGGAGTAGCTTTAACTTTTTCTTCAACTTCATCGCCACCCAGGTGGTCCCTCTCTCTGGCTTTGCCAGATTCACCTTGATCTTCCCAACCGATTTTTTCTAAGAACTCATCATAACCACCATCAAAGTACTCAGCCCCATTTTTTGCAAAGATTACAAGCCTATCACAAACGCGACGAAGCATCTCTTCAGAGTGAGTGACAATCATCACAGCCCCATCAAAGTTCTGTATAGCTTCTGTCAGTGCTTCAATGGACTCCATATCAAGGTGATTCGTTGGCTCATCAAGAAAAAGAAGGTTTACTTCACGTGCTAGTATCTGCCCCAGCATAACGCGAGATTTTTCTCCACCTGAGAGCAAGGAAACTTTTTTATCACTACTATCTCCACTAAACATCATAGACCCAGCGATGCTTCTGACTCTCTCAGTTGAGAGTTTAGTATTTGCCGAGTGTATCTCATCTGTTACGGTGGCGTTTGGATGGAGTCTTGCTATGTTGGTTTGACCAAAGTGAGCAAACTCTATAGAAGGATGTGAGATAAGAGTTCCAGATAACTGTTTTAGCTCTCCTGCAAGAGTATTTAGTAGTGTTGATTTACCCTTACCATTTTTCCCTATTATCCCTATGCACTCACCGCGTTTGATACTAAAACTTATATCTTTAAAAAGGACATTCTCAGGAGTATAACCAAAACTAAGAGCTTCAACTTCAAGCATTACCTTAGCCGGAGACTCTTTGAAGTTAAACTCAAATGCAAGAGAGTTATCAAATGCCAAGTCATTCATCCTATCCATTTTTTCAAGCTGTTTTACTTTTGACTGAGCAAGTGAAGCCGTAGAAGCTCTCGCTTTATTTCTTGCGATAAACTCTTGGAGTTCTTTTACTTTTTTATCTTGCGCTACTTTTTGTTTGGCATAAAGTTCATCGTTTAAGGCTAGTTGCTCATAAAACTTATGTGTATTTCCCTCTAAAATCTCTATATTTTTTCTCACAAGTCCCATAGTGTGGGTACAAACACTATCCATAAAATCACGGTTGTGAGTGATGAGGATAAGTTCGCCAGAAAATGCACGAAGAAAGTTCTTTAACCAACGAAGAGAGACAATGTCAAGGTAGTTTGTTGGCTCATCGAGAAGTAGTAAGTTTGGTTCAGTTACAAGGAGTTTTGCAAGATTAATCCGTATCTGATACCCACCCGAAAAAGAGAGCGGGTCTTTGTCTAAGTCTTCGCTTACAAAACCTAAACCAAAAAGTATCTTCTCAACTCTATAAACATCATACTTCATCTCTTCTTCTAAAGCAAGTGCTGCCTCTTCTCTAAGAGTTTTCTCACTAAAGGTAAGGTGCTGTTTGAGTGTACCAATTTTGTAATGTTTAGGGATGATAACCTCACCGCTATCTTCACTCTCCTCACCTAAGATGAGCTTAAAAAGTGTTGACTTGCCACTACCGTTTCGCCCAACAAGTCCCATACGGTTCCCTGCGTTTAACTTCATGTTTAAGTTGGAAAAAAGTTCTTGTGAGGCGAAACTTTTAGAAATATTTTGTAGTTGAATCATTCCGTATTATATCAAAGCAAACTAAACTTTTACTAGCTTGAGTGTATCTGCTAAACAATAGCAAATAAAGCCTTCGACTTTCTCTCCACTTATCTCTTTTATAGCTTTAATGTATCCACGGACTTGCTTTGTGTGATGCATGCTGTAAGCCATTGACGATTTGTAATCTATGACAATATAAGTGCCATCATCTCTTTGTACTAGAAGGTCAATGTAGCGGAGTTTTTTCTTGTAACGCAGTGCTTTTTCTCTGTAGCACTTGCCCTCAAGAAGTTCTTGTACTTCATCGTTTTTTACAAACATCTCTACACGATTACAGATATCTTGAACTTCTGAGTCTTCTAATCTTGCACCATATTTGTTGAGCATCATATTTTTTGCATTAGCAAGTGACTCTGGTTTAAATGTACTCATCATCTCTAACATGTAGTGAAGGGCAATACCAAAATTTATGGCTTTTAAGTCTCCATCAACCTCATTTTCAAGTACTAAAATATCACTCTGGGTTCCATAATACAACTCTTTGTATTCTATCTTTTGAAGTGCCTGAACTTCCACTTTCTCTTTTTCACTTACTCGCATTTCTCCATAACTCGCTACTTCTAAATCAAGCAAATCAAAACTAGACTTTTCACTTTTTTTAATGATGATAAGATTATCTCTAGCTCTTGTAAACGCGACATAAAGGGCATTTAACTTATCCTCTTTGACAAGTACTTTCTCTTTTTCTAAGGCTCTTTCATACTCTATATCTATGGTGTCTCTATTTTTTGTTCTAAGGTACACACTTCGCAGAGTAATTCCATCATAGTTGTAAATGATGCTATCGCTTGAAACATTTGGGCGTTTAAGAGAGTCCATTACTATGACATTTTCATACTCTAAACCCTTTGACTTGTGAATAGTAAGCACACGTACACCACTTATGTCAGAAGATGCTGCAGCGGTATCGAGTCTCTCATACTCAAAGAGTAAAGCTTCTATGTCAGAGTACCTTGCCACAGAGTTTAAAAAACGTACTAAATGAAAGTCATCACTAAAAAGTTTATAGGTATCTATCACTTTTTTGAGTATATCTAAAAGTTTAATGTTGTTTAAATCTACTCTATAAATTTTGACAGGAGCCTGCTCGATTAAAGCAAAAAAGTTACGACTGTATATCTCCTCGTTAAAGTAAAGATACTTTAAGTACTCTAAAATTGCTTTGACACTTTTCTGGTTTATAAGTTTTGTTGTGGTCTCAGTCACAACCTCTATATGCTCAGCTAAAAGAGCATTTTTTATAGCTTCGCCATCTCCATTTGTCGCACAAAGAATTGCGATGGAGTTACTGTCTGCCCCTAAAGAGAGTAACTCTTTAACCTGTGTTATTGTCTCTTCTAAAGGGTCATCATTTTGTATAACGCTAACATATCCCCCATCAGCACCATCGCGAACCAGTTGGTCTGTGTAGTTGTCTATCTTGTCTATAAAAGAACGATTTACAAACTCTATGACCTCTTGAAGTGAGCGATAATTTGTGAGTAGTTTTTGTACTTCGGTTGTGTTTTGAGTTACAACCTCACCAAAAAGTGCCGATACGCCCCCACGAAACCTATAGATGGACTGCTTTACATCTCCAACAAAGAAAAAACTTCCCTCTTCAAAGATTCCAGACCCTGAAGTTATCTCTTGGATAAGAGGTTTTAAAATCTCGTACTGCGTTATGCTCGTATCTTGAAACTCATCGAGTAAAATGTGTTCTATTTTTGCATCGAGTCTAAAGTATAAAAACTCACTATCATCAAGTGTATGTAAAATAGTATGCACTAAAGAAGTAACATCAGAAAAACTTAGCTCACTATCTTCCATATAAAGTGCTTTTTTTGCCTTTTGGTAAATATCTACTAAACTAGAGAGAGTATAAAAGAAGTTTTGCTCTTTAGCCTTGTAGTAAGCTTTAACAGCTTCTTGAATAGTGTGAAGATTTTGGTTCATCTCAAGGGTAAAACATTTTTTAAAGACCCAGTACTCAAGAGACTCTTTAACTATCCACGACTTTGTTAGTAAATCATCAAAACTCTCTGCGTTTACTGCTTTTATGAGTGAAGCCGATGCCCCCTTACAGTTACTCACGATATTTTGTATGTTTGAGAGGGCTTGAAGTGCATCTTTTTCAAACTTCTGTGTACTTGTTTGAGTAAATGTAATGCCTGAGAGTTCCTCTTTTTTAAGGTAAAAAGCATCCAAAAGTGTAAAAATATCTGTGACTCTCTTTTTGGACTCCAAAGAAAGGTTTATAAGCTGGCTGCGTTTACCAACAACACTCACCTCTTTTAAAAATCTCTCCAAGAGTTTTTGTTCATGTTGTGCTGCAAAAGTAGAAAAGTCAGGCATAAGAGAAGCGTACAGAGAAAATTTTCTAAGAATGTGTGTAAAAAAACTATCGATTGTCATAATCTTCGTATGTGCATTTAAAAATTCTGCTAAGATTTTATCTCTTTGACTCAGTAGATACTCTGGTGCCAGCTCAGTTACTTTAGCTATCTCAAAAAGCTCATCTCTGTGTTCTAACTCTTCTAAGGTTTCAACAACTCGCTCACTCATCTCATGGGCTGCTTTGTTAGTAAAAGTAAGGGCTAGTATCTTTGTTGAGTCTGCACCACGAAAAAGAAGTGAGAGATAACGTACAACAAGCATAAAAGTTTTTCCACTTCCAGCACTTGCTTCATAGGCTAGGTTTTTTTTAAAACTCATCAGGCTCTCCCGCACATTAGTGCATAGTCGCAAAATCTACACTGCGTTTCATCTTCGCATAAAACAAAGTCAATATGCTCTATGTTGAGCAGGTCTTTTATATGCGACTGGAGTATCTCTAACTTCTCACTTAAAAAGGTCTCTGGTACTATTTGCACCTCTTTTAAGTCATAAAAAGCACAACCTGTGACATCTCCAAGACTTTGTGTTAAAAGATAGTAAAACTCTAACTGGAAGTCTGTTGCCTCTGTAAAGCTATTTTTATTGTAAAGTTTATATGAGCCTGTTTTATAGTCTAGTACTGCTATCTCTGTGTCGCGTTTATCTACTCTATCTATCTGACCTACAAGAGTCATACCCGCATACTCCGTGCTAAAACTCTCTTCACAAGAGTACACTTCAAAACCATCACTAAATCTTTGTATCTCTAGTGCATAAAATTTCTGTAATCGTTTTTTTTGCAAGCTTATAAGGTACGCATCAAGCTCACTTTTACCACACTGTTTATCTAACTCTTTTTCTAGGTCTTTTTGTAATTCTTGTGCATCA
>NZ_JAEMVD010000029.1 GCF_029215975.1 Sulfurimonas sp. SAG-AH-194-C20 | reverse complement strand
AGTGTAGTTTTAACCTTTACTATGGCCATTCGACTTAGCATGGCCTTATCAAGTGACTCAACAAGGTAATTACCATCATCTATGGGATTACCAGCACAGACAATAAACAAAGACTCTGGTAATTTAATGCTATCAGAGCCAAACTCTTTTTTAAGTATTAGGTTCATTAAACTTTGAAGATTTTGTGGCTCTGCACGGTTGAGTTCATCTATAAAAAGAAGGGTTTCTTTATTGTTTTTATCATTGTGAAGTATTGTTGATACCCAGTTAGGTATAGACTTCTTAAATACAGTAAATTTTTGATCATTAAAGCCTGCTACAATATCTGTTGAAACTGTCCTACCGTAAAACTCTATATGATCTAAGGAAGCAACTCCCATAATGATACAATCCATTTCTTTTGACGCAGCATACTGCTCTATAATCGATGTCTTACCTATCCCAGACTCACCCTCTAAATAGGGGACAATTTGGGATTCTTTGTATATATCTAAATGTGAAAAACTAATGTTCATCTATATGTCCTATTACTTATCTTATGGCATTTTATTAAAGGACACCTTTTAAAACCCTATGCTTACGAAGCTATGCAAGAAAATTATACCCCAGTGAATGAATCTCCTGCAAGTGGAGATTCACTCACAGGGGACATTCCAAACAAAGTGTTCGTTTATTTCTCACAAAATCCTAATAAAAACACACTTTATTCCTTAAAAAATAAGTAATTATATACTTGATTATATTTGCTTTTATAAGAAGTTTCTATATAATTAATTTTTTAAAACAGGAGAAATATACTTGACACAGCACCTACCACAAATTAAAAAGATACTTATAGCCTTACTCGTAGGTTTAGTCATCTTCTTTTTATCAAACACAATCTTCAACACAACACAGAGTTCACTTTTAGGTGTCATCGCACTACTTGTTACACTTTGGACAAACGAGGGTTTAGCTCTTGGTATAGTCTCACTTTTACCTATATTACTTTTTCCAGCATTAGAGATTATAAACACTAAGGCTACTGCTGTAAACTATGCTCATCCTATTATATTTTTATTTTTTGGTGGGTTTTTACTTGCTATCGGGGTTGAGAAAACAAAACTTCATATCTATATATCTAACAAGATTCTAAACTTTTTTCCTGCAACTCCTAGAGGTATGATATTTTCTCTTTCTATTACTTCGGCACTTCTGAGTTCTATACTCTCTAACACGACTACAACTCTTCTTCTTATCTCCATCGCTATCTTTTTAACTGATAACCTTAGACTCAAGATGAGGTTTGCACTCTCCATCGCTTATGGGGCAAATATCGGTGGGATTTTAACGCCTATCGGGACTCCTCCAAATCTTGTTCTGCTTGGCATCATGGAAGATAAGGGGATGGAGATGATTCCCTTTTTTCAGTGGATATATATGGCTGCTCCTCTTGTTTTTATAATGCTTATGGCTATGAGCTTTTTACTCTCTCTTGGCACAAAAGATATAGAAATCACTCATAGTGTAGAGTTAAAACCATTAGATAAAGAGCAGAAAAAAGTTGTGTATGTTCTCTTTAGTCTTGTAGGACTACTACTTGTAAATGCTTCTATTAAACCTTATTGGGGTGGTTTGGGTTTAAGTGAAACAGGCATACTGCTAGGATTTGGAGTATTACTTTTTATGCCTCCTTTTAACATCTTAGAATGGAAGGAAGACAATGGAAAAATCCCTTATGAGATTATCTTACTTTTTGGTGCTGGTTTCTCCATTGCCAAAGCATTTTCAAGTGTTGGTTTAGCTGATGAAGTGGCGTCTTATCTTATAAGTATCATCGACCTGCCTCCTATACTTTTACTACTGAGTGTTGCTTTACTTATCACCTTTACAACCGAGATAACCTCAAATGTAGCGATGATCTCCATCATGCTCCCCGTGATATACTCAGTATCAGAATTAGCAGGAATCAACACAACCCTCTTTATGATGGTTGCAACTTTGTGTGCTTCGTATGCGTTTATGCTACCAATAGCTACCCCTCCAAACGCCATCGCGATGAGTACGGGGGCAATAGGTGTAAAAGACATGATGCGATACGGAATAGTTCTAAATATAGTAGGTGTTTTTGTAATTGTATTTATCGCTGAGTACTTTTGGAAAGGAGTCTTATCGTGAAAAAGAAATACCTACTCTTTGATAATGATGGTGTTTTAGTAGAGACAGAACCTTACTACTACGAGGCAAATGTAAAAGCACTCGCAGAGTTTGGGGTAGAGTTAGATTTTGATACATACATGGAGATAATGGCAAGAGGTGGCAATGCTTGGGAACTCGCCTTAAACGCAGGTATCACAAAAGAAGCCATAGATGCTAAATGCGAGAGAAGAGATATATACTATAGAGAGTTTATAAGCACTAATAACATAGAGATAAAGGGTGTGCTAGATGTTTTAAAAGAACTCTCAAAGCACTATGAAATGGGCATAGTAACAACTTCAAGACGAGTTGATTTTGACTTGATTCACCATAGTGGGCATATAACTAAGTACATGGATTTTACTCTTTGTGTAGAAGAATATGCCCGCTCAAAACCATATCCAGACCCATATCTTGCAGGTATGAAAAAGTTTGGAGCGAGTAAAGAAGAGTGTTTAGTCATAGAAGACTCAGAACGCGGTCTAAGTGCTGCGTTTAATGCAGGGATAGAGTGTACCGTAGTAGCAAATGAGTTTACTGCTACACATGATTTTTCTAAAGCGAGTTATAAGATTAAAACACTTAAAGACTTAGTGAGTCTCCTAGAAAAAATATAAGTTTTAAATCAAACTAATCCGAATATCATTATAAGCTACTTCACCATCTAAAAGCTCAAAGATAGGTTTTAATCGTATCTGTCCATCTTCGCTGAAATCATCTTTGTTATTTCTCTCTTTAATTTTTATTTGTGCATCTTGAATACTTTTTACTACACTAGCATTAGGTAAAAACTTCTCGATATTTAACTCTTTATCTTCTTCTTTTAAAGTGCGAAGATGGTTTATGATAGTACTTTTACTCATACCTCTATTTTTTGCTAACTCTTCAACTGAAGCAGAATTCTCTATAAGCCCTTTTGTTTGGATGTGAGTAGGGCTACTACTGCGTTTAACAAACTTTTTTTCTGCGTTTAAAATAGTCTCTTGTTTTTGTATAGCATCAGTGTCTATTAAGCCATCTACACTTAAAACATACGCTTCAAATATCTCATTGAGTTTTTCTTCACTAATTGCAGAGATCTCATCACTTGCTTTTTGTGAAGCCATTTTAATTCTAGGGTCAATGTGTAAGATAAGTGGGTCAACAAGCAGTGCTTTATCGTTTAAGCCCATTAAACGCAGCCCTTGTATATTTTTAATTCGTGAAAGTGCAACATAGCCTTGTCCAACCTCGAATGTTTTTGAGAGGTCTATCTCTGCTGAGTCTAGTGTCATTCCTTGGGACTTGTGTATGGTTATCGCCCATGCCAGTTTAAGTGGGACTTGAGAGACTTTAGCAACTATGTTGGCATTTTCATTTTCCATAGTCCACTCTTCTAAACTTACTTTGATTTTTGAGCCATCCGTAGTTTTTACTAATGGGAGGTTTGTCTCTTTGTCGAAGTCAACTATAACACCCGTAGTACCGTTTACATAACCTAAGTCATGGTTGTTTTTTATGAACATCACCACAGCACCAATTTTGAGGTCTATCTCTTCTAAAACGAGTGAAGACTTAAAAATCTTTTCGATGTTTTTTGCACTCCCTTCTGACTTGTACTTAAATGTAAACGCAGGATTGTTGATTTTGTTTAACTCTTGGATGTTTATTCTATCTACATCCATGTTGTGTGTGTAGAGTTTTGTGGGTGTAAAGTCTGTGTCTAAGTCTTTATGAAATCTTGCGTTTAGTAAATCAAACGAGTGAGAAGAGACTGTGCCACTTCGTATCTCATCTAAGATACTGATGAGAACATTATCATCTTGACGAAACTTCTCTTGTAGGTAACATGTCTTGAGTCCAAGTGCTTTCCATGAAGGTGATTGCCATGCGAAGCGTTTATCAGTTGGAGTTCTAGATATTGGAGGGAGTTGGAAGAAATCTCCTGAGAGTATAGTTTGAACACCACCAAAGGGTAGAGTGTTACTTTTAAAGGCTTGGAGTATCTTGTCAATAGAAGAAAAAATCTCAGGACTCACCATAGAAATCTCATCAATTATAAGAACTTTTAACTGTGCAAACCTAGTCTGGAGGTACTTTTTCTCCAGCAGTGAGTCGATGTAGTCATCATCGATCTCACTACGAATCCCTAAACTAAAGTAGGAGTGTATAGTTTGACCGCGAAGATGTGACGCGGCAATTCCCGTAGGTGCTACTATAGTTGGTATAATTTTTCTTGATTTGAGGTAAAAAGTAAACTTGTTTAAAAGATATGTTTTTCCTGTCCCAGCAGAACCAGTTATGAAGACATTGTTACCAGTTTTTAGTATGTTTAAAGCAGTGTTTTGCACAGTAGTTTTCCTTTTATATGTATGATTATAGCAAAAGTGATATAATGCAAAAAAATTAGGAATAAACCATGATAGTACACATAGTAATGTTTAAATTAAAAGAAGAAAACAAGCAAGCCAACTTAGTAATGATAAGAGCAGTTTTAGAGCAGTTACCAAAGAAGATAAAGGAGTTAGTATCTATGGAAGTAGGGCTAAGCTTTGCTGAAGGCGACCGTGCATTTGACCTCTCTTTATACTCGACATTTAAAACAAAAGAAGACCTTGCAACTTACGCAAGTCATAAAGAGCATATAAAAGTAGTTGACTTTATAAAAACTGTTGTAACTGAGTCTAAGGTAGTTGACTATATACATTAGATTTATGAAGCTACATTTTGTGTGTTATGTGAAATATATGATACATAATATACAAAGTGTTCAGTTGTTGACCCTCCCTTTTTAAACATACAGATAATCTTTAAGAAAACTAACTTGTTTTATCATACACTTTTCGCACTCCTCTAAATTAAGTACTTTATAAATCCTATATAGTTTAGTAAAAATATTGTACTCCTTAAATGTTCAGTAATTGTTAAGTCGATACAAAAAGAAGCCAATAGTTTAATGCTAAAGATGGTAGAATACTAGTCAAGTAAATATATTTATAAAAGGTTATTATTATATGTTAACAGTGATTATAGGGGTATATACTCTGTATGTGCTCATCTCAATTTATACTAGTGTTATGCAAATTGGTTATGTTAACCAAGCTAAGAGAAAAGAGGCTGTACTTCTTAATGATATAGACTTTTTAAAAGCTGGAAACTATGCTGTGAGAAAAGAAAAAATGACTTTAGTTAGTAGCTTTGTTGACTATCTTCTTTTTATCGCATGGATGGGTTTTGGTGTACAAACCCTTCAAGAAAACATATTTTTTGAGAATGAAGCATTTTTAACAGTAGTGATAGTAATGAGTTTTATAGTAATAAATTCTCTAATATCTCTTCCTTTTGCATACTACGAAAAATTTGTAATAGATAAAGAATTTGGATTTAACAAATCGGGTATAGGTTTATGGGTTAAAGACACTTTAATCTCTTTTTTCCTTACACTTCTCTTTGGTTCATTAGTCGTTTTTGGGATATTTCTTATTATATTTAACTTTGTTCTTTGGTGGGTTTGGAGTTTTATATTCATATTCGCGGTAATAATTTTAATTAACATGTTGTATCCTGCGTTTAGAGCAACTTTTTTTGATAAGTTGACTCCACTAAAAGATGAAGAACTCGATGACAAAATAAAAGAGCTTATGGATAAAACTGGTTTTGTAAGTTCTGGTGTTTTTGTAAGTGATGCAAGTAAACGCGATGCAAGACTTAATGCTTACTTCGGTGGTTTTGGAAAAGCAAAACGTGTTGTTCTTTTTGACACACTTATAGAAAAACTCACAACAAAAGAACTGCTCGCTGTTTTAGGACATGAACTAGGACACTTCGCCCATGGTGATATCTATAAAAACATAGGTCTTGTTGGGGCAATGCTCTTTGTAATGTTTGGTGTTTTTGGTAATCTTCCAGATACTCTTTACATGGAGATGGGACTCTCACCTGAGCCTTATGTGCTGATGATACTTCTTATGCTATTTATGCCAGTTTTAGGTTTTGTAATGATGCCAATAATGGGAATAGTAAGTCGCCACAATGAGTATGCGGCAGATAAGATGGGAAGTGAGTTAGGTGGTCCAGCAGGAGCGATAGAACTTGCAAATGCACTTCGTAAGTTAGTGACTGAGAACAAAAGCTTTCCACTTTCACATCCTATATATATCTTTTTTCATTATACACATCCTCCAGTTTTAGAGAGATTAAAAGAACTTGGTGTAGACATAAATGATACTAGCAGTAGTTCACTAGAGGGAAAATGCGAAGCAAATATCTAGTAAAAGAGTTACTGTCTGAGATAACAGAGCTTTTAGTACCTCACATACCAAGAGCACCAAGAGAAGCACAACTACTCCTTATGGCTCATCTAGACAAAGACGAGTTATGGCTTATCACACACCAGTCTACAGAAGTTGAAGATACTCAAGACCTTTTCCAATGGGTCAAACGCAGAGTTAAGAACGAGCCTTTTGAATATATAACAAACAGAGTGAGTTTTTATAGTGAAGAGTTTTTTATTAAAGAGGGTGCTCTTATCCCTCGTCCTGAAACAGAACTGCTGATAGATGAAGTTTTTAAAACTTATGAAGATAAGAACACAAACATAACATTTGTAGAAGTAGGGATAGGCAGTGGAATTATTTCTATAATACTTGCACGACATTATGTAAATGCTCGTTTTATCGCAGTAGATATTTCACAAGATGCTTTAGATATAGCCAAGGTAAATATTGAAAAGTTTGGACTCTCTTCTCGTATAGAGCTACGTTTAGGTTCCCTCCTTGAGCCTATTAGTGAAAAAGTAGATTATCTAGTGTCAAATCCTCCATATATAGAAAATGGTGTCTCCCTTGAGTCAAACCTTGACTATGAGCCTCAAAATGCTCTTTTTGGTGGTGAAGTAGGAGACGAAATTATAAAAGAGTTACTTGGTGAAGTCTTAAAACAAAAGATTAAGTTTTTTACTTGTGAGATGGGTTATGATCAACAAGATAAAATACGGTTATATTTAGAAAATAAAAATATTCATAGTTTAGAGTTTTACAAAGATTATAGTTCTTTTGATAGAGGCTTTACACTGAAGGTAGAAAATTGAAAAAAAATATTTATTTAGACTTTACTTACTTAATAGTTTTAGCTGCTTCTTTTGGAGGAGTTATAGTTTTAGGTGCATTAGTAGCACCAGTTGTTTTTCATACAGACAAAATTGTCTCAGAAGTTCTTATTGATAACTATAATGCAGGAATCATTATGGGTGAAATATTTCACCGTTTTTCTTACTGGGTATACTTTTTAGCTGCCTATGTTGGACTGTATGAGGCTATCTCTTATAAGACAGGTTTTCGTGATGCCATCACTTTTGCAACTGCCGCTATGGTTATAGGAACATCTTTGATGTTTAGTGCTGTGTACTCACCAAAAATTCTTCAGATGCAATCTATGGGAGTAGAAGCAACACAGAGTGATACTTTTAGTAATATTCATATCGCTAGTGAAATAGACTTTAAAATACTTGCACTGTCTCTCATAGTTCTTTTTGTAAGAAGACTTATGTTGCTTCGTACTAACTAAAGTGCATTTCTCGTAAAACTACCTACCACCAAACTTATCATGCCACCATTCTGATGGAGAAAATGTTCTCTTTTTAATAGCTTCTTCATCAAAGGGATACTCGTAGTTATTACAGTAGTCTAGAACAATTTCATAAGCATCATTTATTTGCATACTCATTTTTGTTGCCTTATCAGAATTATCTGTATGTTTATCAGGATGCCATTTTTTCATAAGATTTTTGTAGGAGTTTTTTATCTCTTTGAGAGAAGAGGTTTGTCGAAGGCCAAGGAGTGTTTTAGCCTTCATAAGTCGTTCGTATGCAGTTGACACTAGCTAGTCTTGTTGCTGTCTCATATATGCTGGTATGTCAAGGTAGTCTGCGTTTAAGTCACCACCAACAACTAAACGTGGGCGTACTTTTGCACGAGGCATAGTAGGAGTTTCACTTATAAACTCTGGATTGTTTGTTGTCTCTTCTTCTTTTTCAAAACCTGTTGCAACGATTGTAATCTTTACATAGTTTTCAGATAAAGTATCATCTGTTGATGTTCCAAAGATAATGTCGGCTTCATCATCAGCACTTTCATTTACAACATTCATTGCATCATAGATTTCCATTATAGGAAAATCAGGGTGCATGTTGAAGTGTACTAACACACCTAAAGCACCATTTATAGACATGTTATCAAGTAAAGGAGACTCAATAGCAGCTTTAATCGCTTCATAAGCAGCATTTTCACCCTCATGCTCACCAACACCCATAAGAGCCATACCCTTATGGTTCATTACAGTTTGTAAATCGGCGAAGTCAAGGTTGATGTCATTATCTCCGTTTGAGAGAATCACACCAGATGTTCCACTTACCGCTTGTGCTAAAACACCATCAACGATTTTAAAACTATCTTTAAGTCCTAGTTTTCTATCGATGATGGAGAGAAGTTTATCGTTTGGAATAACAACAATAGAATCAGACTCTTTTTTTAACTCAGCAAGACCAGCCTCTGCAAGCTTAAGTCTTTTTTTACCTTCAAATGTAAAAGGTTTTGTTACCACTGCGATAGTAAGTGCTCCAACCTCTTTAGCGATTTTAGCAACAACGGGTGCAGCACCAGTTCCTGTTCCACCACCAAGTCCAGCAGAGATAAACACGATGTCAGCACCCTCAAGCGCAGAACGGATGTCATCATAGTTCTCTAGAGCAGAGTCTTTTCCTACCTCAGGCTTCATACCAGCACCAAGACCTTTAGTAAGTTTTGAGCCAATTTGAATTTTTGATGCTGCAGAGTCTTCACTTAAAACTTGTGCATCAGTATTTACAAGCATCATCTCTATGCCAGTTACACCCTCTTTGAGCATATGACCAATCATGTTTCCACCACCGCCACCAACGCCAACAGCTATAATTCTTGCACCGGTTACATTACTTGCCTCTTGTACTACAAATGGTTCCATCATCTTGCTCCTTTAAAATAACTGGGTAGCCCAGTTCCAAAATTTACTTAAACTTCCCGCTTCATCGCTCTTTTTCTCTTTTTTATCATCTAAAGATATCATACTCGGTTTTTCTTTATCTAAACTAATTGAAGCCGTAGGTATCTCTAATGATGGTGTTAGGTTTACATCTACTTGTGATGTAGGTGTTTCATTTCTATGACGTACTCTTTTGTTTGCATCTATCTCATAAGGAGTATATGCAAAAGCAGAGTACATAACAAGACCGATAGCACTTGAAAACTCTGCATTACGTAGTTCATCAAAAAGACCATCCATCTCAATTGGACGAGCTAAACGAACTGGTTGAGAACCAAAAGTAGCAATCGCTAACTCTCGGATACCGTCCATCTTAGAAAAACCACCAGTTAGTACTATACCAGCACCGATTTGTTCTTTTAGCCCACTGTTTTCTATAAACTGAGCTAAAATCATAAGAGTCTCTTCAACTCTCGCATAAATAACATTATGAACAACATCTAAAGAGACTTCATGAGTATTGTCCACATCACCAATTACAGGGATTTCTATAAGGTCGTTACTTTGGTTTGTAAGTGAACCATGCGTGAGTTTAACATCATCTGCAACACTGAGTGGCGTGTGTAGTGCCATTGAAAGGTCACTTGTAACATGGTTTGAACCCACACCTAAAAACTCATTGTATCGAATAGAATTACCAGCATGAATAACAATGTTACTTGTATTTCCACCCATGTCTATTAAAGCAACTCCGAGTTCTTTTTCATCACTGTTAAGCGTTGCGATAGAAGATGCATAAGAGTTAAGGACAATGTTTTCTACTTCAACACCAGCACCTTGAACTGCTTTTTTAAGATTGTTAAGATTTGATTTTTGTGTAGTTATGATATGTGTTTCAACTTCTAAACGCGAAGCATTCATTCCGAGTGGATCTTCTATGAAGTCTTGATCATCTACTTTGAAGTTAAAAGGTAGAGCATGTAGTACTTCATACTCATTAGGGATGTTAGCATTATATAAAGATGTGTGCATTACACGTTCAATCTCTTTAAAACTAATCTCTTTACTTTGAATATTTACAATACCATTTGAGTTAAGACTTTTAGTATATGCACCACTCATAGAAACAATAGCTGAACTAACATCACTTCCTGAGACACGTTTAGCATCTTCAACTGCTGTTTGTATACTACGAGATGCAAGTTCTATGTTAGTTATACTACCGCGTTTGAGACCTTGTGCTTTAGTAGTACCAGCTCCCGTTATAGCTATGTTATTATCATTGTCAATTTGAGCGATAATAGCACATATTTTTGTTGAGCCAATATCAATGGCTAAAACAGTTCTGCTCAATTTAGAGTCCTTGAATAAATATCTCTGTTTGGTACTTATTTTCTAAGGTTTTGATTAAAGCCTTATTAAACATACCACTCTTTAGTTTTTTAACTGAAGAAGCTAAGTCATTATTTGATTTATCAAGCAATTTTTGTTCCAAAATATAGTAAAGAACGATTTTTTCACTATTTAATACTATATAGGCTCTCTTCTTATCACTTACAAAGAGTTTTTGTAAAAATTCTGTAGCTTCTGTTTGTGTTAGTCCCTTTATCTCGTTTGTATCTCTACTTGTTATAAAAGGTGTGTTAGTTCCACTAAATGTAGCAATAGAGCTGTTGGCTAACTCTTGAAGTTTTGTTTTTCTTGTCTGTGCTGTATAAATAATGCTTACATCTGCTTTAGCATCTTCATAACTTTTAGGCTGAGATGCATTTACTTTGATTAGTTGAAATGTGTAGTATTTGTCATTTACTAGGATAGGTTTCATAAATGGTGATGTAAGTGATAGTTTAGATACTTTTTGAAGTGTTGGTGCATCAAAATCGTTCTGCGTTTGAGAGATTGTGGCAGAGTTGAAAGCCACATCATCATTTAATTTCCCTTTTTTGTATGCTATATATGTTCTGAGTGCCTTATCTTTAGTCGCTTTTGCATTTAACTCTTCTTCAACAGATACTTTGGCACTCTCAAGTGAAAGAATCTTTCCTTCACTATCTTTGAAGTGTGTTTTATTATCATTGTAATAGTTAGAAATCTTTAAATTGTCGTATGTTTGAGTTACTTTCTTTTGTGTAAGGTACTCTACATCATATCTCACATCACTCATAAAATTGTTTTTGATATTTTCCCAAAAAGGTTTAAGAACAGCATCTGAGGTATCGATCTCTATATCATTAGGACTAAGTATTTTATAGTTTATCTTATCTGAGATATTCATAAGTGTATTTAAAATATCTGCTTCATTTTCACTTACTTCAATTGGAAGTAGTTGCAGCATTTTTTGAATGAGTAAATCTTTTCTAAGGTCTGCTTCATACTCTTTTGTTGACATTCTATTTTGTGAAAGTACTATTTTGTAAGACTCTTTATCAAAAACACCATCTTTAAAAAAGTACTCTTGTTTTGTAAGAGATGCGATCAACTCTTTATCACTCACTTCTAAGTCGTATGATGTTGCTAGGTTAAGAAGAAGTGCTTGTTGAACTAACTGTTCTAAAGCTTGTTGTTGAAGCCCAAACTGCTTTGCTTGTTCTTCATCAAAATTACCTTGAAACATTTGGTTGTATTTTGCATACATGCGAGAGTAGCTTTTTTGTAAATCACCCTGAGTAATCTCAACACTTCCAACTTTTGCTACTGCTCCAGCTTTATCTCCATAACTATATTGACCCCAGCCAACAAAACCTGCACCAACAAATGCAATTGTTGAAATCCAGATAGTTATTATTAGCCATTTTTTATGTCTCTGCATCCATGTAATCATATAAATAAAACCTTATTGTTTGTTAAGTAAGAGTTTCTCTTACTTCTTTATGTAATAATAGGTAAATTAGGATTAAACCTTGATAAAAAGTGAGAGAATTGAGAAGAGAATTATTCGGTGTCGAAGTTACTATGGGAATTGTCTAACATAAGTAAACGACAACTTTTTTCTAATATGGCAAGTTTCTTTGCCATTTCGTGTATATCTCGACTATAAGCATAGACTCCATAACCACGAATAACCATAATGTTAGTCTTGTTAGTTTGTAAATAATAAGCTATTTCACTATCAGCTCTATCATACCAATCTTCAAACTGTTTAGGGTCTATAACCGTGATGGAACCTATCTCTTTAAAACCAAAGTAGTCTTTTGGAATGATAGTGTCATGTTGGAGTGAGTAGGCTGTTGTAAACTGTGGCATAGAAAAACAGATAAACTTAGCTTCACTAATCTGTGAGTAGATACTAAAGTGAATTTTCGCATCTATACTCGCTTGATTCCATCTATAATCTATTTTAAAATAAAGCTCGATAAGACTTGTTTCATCTAAGGCATCAAATATTGCTTCTTTAGTGTTAATGATAAAACGGTTAGACTCCGTTTTAGCTGAAATACTTCCATGGTAAATACCAAAAAAGTCTTTTCTAAACATAGAAAGAGCAAGTACTGAGAGTTTATTTTTAAGACCTAGCTTATTCATGATTTATTTTTTAAACCAACCCTTCATTTTATCAATTGCTGCATCGAGAACACCTTCATGTGGTGTTGATTCTATACCAAAAGATGCTTGAAGATTTGCAAGAAGTTCAGCTTGTTCATCATTTATATTCTTAGGGTACTGTATGTTTACAATAGCGATGAGATGACCTTTTCCATGTCCGTGAACATCAGCTATACCTTCACCTCTAAAAGTGAAACGCTGCTTATCACGAGTACCAACATCAAGTTGTAGTTCAAGCTCACCTGTAAGTGAAGGAATAGTTATACTCTCACCTGTAATAGCCTGAGTAAAGAAAACGGGTATCTCGATGTAGACATCATTGTCATCACGAATAAAGTGTTTATCTTGCTCTACTTCAAAAGTAACATACAAGTCACCACGAGAACCCTTTTTACCAATGTTTCCTTGCCCTGAGACTCTTAGTCTATTTCCAGTGTCTATTCCAGCTGGTATATTTACATTTACACTCTCAGAAACTTCATCAAAACCTTTACCATTACAGCTTTTACAAGAATTTGCAGCTGCACTACCAGTTCCTTGACACGCTGGACAAGTTTGAGAAAAAGTCATAAAACCTTGTTTCATGTAAACTTGACCTTGACCGTCACACTGTCTACAAGTAGAAAGTTTGGCATCTTTAGCACCAGTACCCTTACACTTTTTACATGCTTGTTTGTACTTATACTTTACTTCTTTCTCACAACCAAATACAGCTTCATCAAAACTAATACGCATATCAACATTCATATCAAGAGGGTATTTGTCCATGTCGGCTGGATTTTGACGTCTTTGTCTACCACCGCCTCCCATACCGTTAAACATATCTTCAAACATAGAACCAAGGTCATCAAAACCTCCAGATGAGCGACGACCACCGCCACCACCCATACCTTGAAGCCCTTCTTTACCATAACGGTCATAGATACTTTTTTGTTGTGCATCACTCAAGCATTGGTATGCTTCATTACAGAGTTTAAACTTATGCTCAGCAGCCTCGTCACCTGGGTTCTTATCAGGATGGTACTTCTTAGCCATTGTTCTATATGCTTTTTTAATTGTTGTCTTATCGGCACTTTGTGATATTTCTAATATTTCGTAGTAGCTTAACTCTTCCATTTTTTCCCTATAATTCATAATGATATTTTTATAATAATTTCGCAATTATACCCATAAATATTAAATATTATAAATGCTATAATACTCTAATGAAAACAAGCACCTATTTTTTAATAATAATTCTCTTTTTCTTTGGTTGTTCACCTAAGCCTAAAACCCTTTTTGAGTCACTTCCAACTACTTACTTACTCAAAAGTGACTTTAACTCTTTGCCCGGTTTTACACAAGAGAGATACTTTGAAGTTGTGCAAAATTTTAAAAATAATTGTCGTAGTGTAAAAGCAAAAAAATTATATGGAAGCTTATGTGAAGAAGTTGAGATTATTAGTAGTCCGAAATTATTTCTTACACACTCTTTCATACCTTATATAATTACAAACAAGGAGAATGAACAAAAAGGACTTTTAACTGGTTACTATGAGGCACAACTCAGTGCTTCTTTAAAACGTCATGATAAATATCAGTATCCATTATATGAAACACCAGCAGATTTGATTATTGTTGATTTGGGTTCAATTTATCCATCTTTAAAAAACTACAGACTTAGAGGCAGGGTGCTAAATAACAAACTCGTGCCATATGATACAAGGCAAGAGAGTAAAAGTAAAAATGTAAATGCAGAGGTTATCTGTTACTGCGATTCTCAGGTAGATAAGTTTTTCTTAGAGATACAAGGTTCGGGAAGAGTACTCTTAGATGACAACAGCACAATGTTTGTAGGTTATGATAACCAAAATGGGCATAAATATAGAGCAATAGGTAAATACCTAGTAAAAATAGGAGCACTGCGTTTAGAAGATGTCTCTCTTCAAAGTATAAGAGCCTGGTTATCGCAAAACCCTAAGAGAGTAGACGAAGTTTTAAACTACAATAAATCACTTATCTATTTTAAACAGAGACATCAAGGGGCAACTGGTGCATTAGGTTTAGAATTAACACCTAAGCGTTCTATTGCGGTTGATAAAAGATATATCCCACTAGGGAGTATGTTATACTTGCACTCAAATATCGCAGATGAAGAACTTAATAGAGTTGTTTTTGCACAAGATACAGGTGGTGCGATAAAGGGAAGTGTTCGTGCTGACCTTTTCTTAGGAGCAGATAGTGAGGCTCTTGAAGTTGCAGGTAAACTAAAGTCAGAGCTAAAACTGTGGATACTACTTCCAAAAAAATAAAAAAGAGAAAACTAAATGAACAATGCACTAGAAAAATTTAATCGTTTAGTAGACTCGCTTCAAGAGCTTCCAACTATTGGTAAAAAATCTGCTACAAGACTAGCATATCATATGATAATGAATGATACTTTTGTAGGTATGCGAATCTCTCATGCCATTGAAGATGCTTTAGGAACATTAAAAAAGTGTAGTGATTGTGGTGGAATGAGTGAGGATGAGCTCTGTTATATCTGTACCGATGATGGACGAGACTCTACTCTTCTTTGTATGGTGGAAAATGCAAAAGATATTTTACTTTTAGAAGAAAATGGACTCTTTGATGGTAAGTACTTTGTTTTAGACTCACTAGATGAGTTTAGTGTATCAAAACTAGAGTCTTTAGTAGAAGAGGGTGTAAAGGAGATACTCTTTGCTCTAACTCCTTCTATAGCAAATGATGCGGTTATTCTTTACATAGAAGACAAGCTTAGTGCACAGAGTGTAAACTTTTCAAAAATTGCACAAGGTGTACCAACTGGAGTCAGTTTAGAAAATATTGATCTTTTGTCCCTCACCCGTGCACTTGAAGATAGGGTAAAGGTGTAATATGAAATATATATTAATTATAATACTTTTTTCATCAGTACTTATGAGTGACCAAGGTATTGATATGAAAAATGTAAAGAATCTCAAAACAAAATCAGGCATGCAAACATGGCTAGATCATGACTTTGGACTTAAGCCCTATAAAACTAACTACCTTTTACCATATGGTGCTGCTTTAGAATCGTATACATCAAGCTTACCAACAGTTGACTATACAAATATAGAAGCTGAACTACAGGTAAGTCTTATGTTAGAGGTTGGAAGTGATCTCTTGGGATTGGATGAAAAATATTATGTTTCATATACACATCAAGCATTCTGGCAAATTTATATTACATCTGCACCTTTTAGAGAAACGACATATAATCCAGAAGGTTTTGTTGTCTTTCCAATTGAAGATACAGATTCTATTTTTGGATTTCGTTCATTGAAATTCACTCTTGCACATAAATCAAATGGTCGACCTGATACTGAGAATGTCGTGTTTATAAACAACCAGAGTCTAGGTAACTTATCAAGAAGTATTAATTATTTAAAGTCTACTATTCGATTACAACATGATACCCTTATCACAGATATATCAGCATGGGTGCCAGTAGCAGATTTAAGTGACAATCCAGATATTATGGATTATATGGGTTATACAAGTATTAAGTTTACTTATTTTAT
>NZ_JAEMVD010000028.1 GCF_029215975.1 Sulfurimonas sp. SAG-AH-194-C20 | reverse complement strand
TGCGGCAGCTGGAAGTGATTACACTGCGACAAGTATAACAATAGCACTTAACACTACATTTAGTGTTAATACTTTAGACGATTATATGGCTGACAATAACGAAACATTTACAGTTAACATAGATGCTTATGTAGAACCAACAACAGGTGATAAGTATGAGAATGTAACAGCAAGTGGAACAGTAACAACAACTATTACAGATGATACAGGAACTCCAAACACACCAAATGATGGACCTGAAGACGATCAAGAATCTGTAATCATTAAACTCGTAGCTGCTGATGTAAATGGAGACCCTATTTTTGAAGCAGATGGTATCACATACACTTATGTAAATGATGCACAAGAGGGTAGTGTGGCTCAGTACATTGCAGTAGCATTCGCTCCAGATGAAACAGTTTTTACAACTGACACAGAGATAACACCTAATGGAACGGTTGATGTTACTTTTGCAGACTCTAGTGCAACAGGTGCTTCTACTCAAACAGCGATAGATGGTACACAAGATTATGATAATGATGGACAGACTGTAACTGTTGGTCAAGCATTTAGCACGGCGATATTTGATGACTACTTAAAAGAGGGTACACATGATTTTGTTGTTAATATCACGACTGGAAGTTATACACCACCAAGTGCTACAACAGGTTACGAAAATGTTGTGGAGTCTGGTAGTGTTACAACGACTATTGGCGATGATGAAGTAGCAACTACTCCTCCAGGTGATGAAACACCAAATGAACCAATAGATACAGTTTATGTACAAATTTCAAATAATGACTCAACTATAGAGGGGGGAGAATTAACCCATACCCTGACTTTAGTAGATAAAGATGGAAACACTGTAAATATTCCAAGTGGAAGTACTATCACAGTTGACTTGACTTATACATCTTCAAACGGTGTAGTCGATGGCGACTTTACTACCATAGTCAAACAAGTACAAATAACTAATGGCACTAGTACAACTCTGACAAATGTTACTTTAGATGATTTCACTCAAGAGGGAACAGAGAACTATACTGTAACTATTACAGGTGTGAGTGATGACAATGATTACTTTGAAAACTTAGAGATAGACTCAGCAAATGATAGTGCAACTGGTGAGATTGTAGATGGTGTTTATATAGGAACTCCTGAAAATTCTGCTGTTGATGAAGATAATTTTGATGTGACAAGTAGCACTTCGACTATTACAGATACAGGTCTTTTAGGTGTTGTTGCTCCAACGGGAGATAATGCTTATACTCTTGGATTTGATGGCTCTCCAACATTTACCTCTGATGATGGAGCATATGTAGCACTTACTTCTAATGGCACTACGATAGAGTATGTTGTAAGTGGTGACACTACTACTGCATATTCAGGAGCAGGACGTGCTAACTCAGATAGAGTTTTTGTAATTACTTTAGATAAGAACAGTGCAGGTGGCTCTGATGATAACTATACATACACACAGTATCAAAATATTGACCATCCAACAACAGATGTAGATGATGACATTGTTCTGACTTTTGGGTTTAATGTAACAGATGGTTCAGTTTCTAGTAATACTGTAAACTTTACTGTAACGGTTAATGACTCTTTACCAAATGGCACAAACCAAAACCTTACTTTAGATGAAGACAGCTCACAGCTAATCATCATTTCACAAGAGTCGTTTGATGGTGGAAATATCACTCTAAACAATGGTACAGGCGATCAAGTTGTAGCAAGTAACACAAGTATTGATATTTACGATACTAGTGGAGATGATGTAGTGGGAACTCTCCTTAACAATGGTGATGGAACACTTACCTTTACACCTAGCACAGATTATAGTGGAGATACGGCAGGGTTTACTTATAGTGTAAGTGATACTGATGGCGATACAGCAGCAGCAACAGTTAGCTTAACTGTAACACCAAAAGCAGATGGTGCGACCATAGCAAACGGAAGTGCTTCAACACTAGAAGATACTTCAGTAACTATCAACCTTAATGCACCAGTTGTAAAAGATGCAACAGATATAAATGACATTAATGGAGCAACTGCTCAAGATGCTTCAGAATTACTAGGGCTTATTTCTTTAGAAAATATGCGAAGTGGTGTGGAGATACTAAAAGGTTCAGATGATAGTGTCTTGTGGACAAGTACAGGTACTTCAGATATTGTATATATTTTACTAAGTGATGGACCGCATACAGCAGATACTATCGCTGCGTTTAGTGCTGATGCAAATAACATTACAATGACAACTGCAGAGTTTGAAGCACTTAAAGTAAATCCTGATGCACAAGAACATAACAACATAGATATAAAAATGTCAGTAACAGAATATGAAGTAGATGATAGCGGTAACATTTTAGCAGATAGTGCAGTAGTTGGAACAAATGGAGTTACAACTACAAATAATTTCCTCGTAGATGTAGAAGCTGTAACAGATGCTATATCTTTAGCTTTTGATAGCGAACTTATAGATGCTGTTGATGTTGGAACTATTTCAACGACTACTATCGCAAATGATACTTTTACTTATGATGCAACACTAAGCGAAGGCGCAGGTAACACGATAGACTTAAAGCAACTACTCTCTTCAACAACAGGTGCTTCTGTTGATAGCCTTGATGGCTCTGAGTATCGTTCTTACATTATTAGTGGAGTCCCAGAGGGTACCGTAGTAACTTTTGGAGATAAAAGTGCTACTGCTGATGTGGCAGGTGAACTGACAATAAGTCCTTCATGGAATAATGATACAAATGCAGATGTAAACTTCTCTATGACACTACCAGAGCAGTATAGTGGAACTCTCAACGCAACGATTACATTAAGTGTGTATGATACAGATAGTGATACGGTAGAGAGTGTGACAACTGAGACAGCAACTGTTTACTTTAGTGCAACAGTAGGAGCAGTAGCAGATGTGGCAACACTCTCAATAGTACAGCCTAAAGGTTATGAAGATGCAGGTCGTACAGGAAGTAATGATGAAGACTCTGCAACGGGTGCAGCAACTATTGATGCACCTGAAAATGGAATCGCAGTAGATATAAAAGTAAAATCATCAGACACAGATGGTTCAGAGTACTTTAATGTCACCATAGATGGGATACCTGATGGGGCATCTATGTATGTGTACGATACGGTAAATACTTCATGGGTTTTAGTTGATAACACTAGTGCTAATGTTGGAGATGTTGAGATTACTGATAATGTAGATGGAACATGGCAAGTACTGCTAAATAACTATGACATTTCAGATGGAACTTTTACAACAAACACACCAAAGTTCATACCTGTACATAACTCAAACGCAGATGTAACACTACAAGTCTCAGCAGAGACAGTAGATAGTGATGGTACTTCAAGTCCAACAGCAAACTCTGCTACTCTTGAAGTTCTTATACAAGTAGAAGGTGTAGCAGACATTCCAGTTAATACAGCAACAGTTACTATGGATAGAACTACTGACCTTACAGATGATGCTGATGATATTTACGCAGCAGTCTTAGATGAGAACAATAGTGGAACTGTTATAGCCTTAGAATCAGTGTTAGAAAATTATGCAGGACTTGATTCTTATGATAACTCTGGCTCAGAAGGTTCTGAAGTACTAACCGTTATCTTATCTGGTCTTAGTTCTGACTTTAGTGTAAGTGGCAGTGGTGCTACTTTTATGGGTGGAACAGGGACAAGTAGAAAATGGGTTATCGCAAATGATGAGTTAGATTTAGTAGACATTACAACACCTGGAAGTTATGCAGGAGAGGTTGATTTTCAGTTTACATACATAACAACTGAAAATGATGGAGACTCAAAAACTTCAGCACCTCAAGATGTCAAAGTACTTATAAGACCGATAGATGAAGCAACTGTATCTGGTACAACAGAGGTAAATGAAGATATTTTAACTCAAGTAAATATCACACTCAATACAGATGACTCAAATGAGTCTTTAGAGACGATTAAAATCCTAAAATCTGATGTAGATGGAAAAGAATTTGACCTCTTTGTAAATGGGGTACAGCTAAACTCTGATACAGCTTCATCAGACGGTACTTACTACACTTTAAGTGCAACAGATGCCCTAAACAACTTATACGTACAGTATAACTCCGACTTAGGAACTTCAAGTGATAACAGTTTTACCATAGTTTATACCACAGCAGATACTGCAACTGGACTCAGTGATGGAAATGGTGACTTAGTTGATCTGTCTGCTGAAAAAACAGTAACGATAAACTTAAATCTTTCAGCAGTTACGGATGACATAAGCATAGAAGCTGCAAATATCGTAGCAACGGATGGAGATATTACAGTCGATGTCTCATCTACGACAGAGCGTGTGACTATAAATGACACAGGAAGTTTTACAGTTGATGTAGCATTAACTGCACTAGCATCAGATAACTCAGATACAGATACAGATGGTTCTGAAGCAGTGACACGTTTAGTAGTTGAGGGTGTACCTCTTGGTATTAGTGTAACTGATGGTGAGTTCGCACAAACAGCAGGTGGCACGAACCTATGGTTCATAGATATTCCAGATACACAGCTTGATGGCTCATACACGATTACCTTTACAGTAAACGATGACTTAGCACTTGATACAGGAACAGAAAATAGTGTAATCATTACAGCATACAACGAAGATGGAGCAGGAAGTGTTATCACTACTGCTACAACTGAAATGGTGTTTATTGACAACATTCCAAACACTGGAGGAACTACTCAGAGTGTAGTAGCTGACCTTGCTTTAAAAGCGTATGATGTTGTTGAAGATACTAATTTTACACTTTTTGATATCTTAGACATAACTCCAGATGCCACAAGAAATGATGAAGCGTACTCTGTTTCGTTTAGTGTAGTTGACAATGTAAGTGTAAGTACTTCTTCACTTGATAACTTAAAAACATACGATGAAAACGGACAAACAGTTTATGTTCTAAACATTGGTACAGACGATATTCAGACTGCATTACAGAGCATTACACTAGTTCCAGAAGCCAACTACAATGAGAACAACGACCAAGGAACACAACTAGAGATAGAAGCTACACTTACTGCTTATGTGCCAAACACAAGTATCACTTCAAATGATACAGAGAACTTTATAGATGCTGATGTTACACCTGTGACAGATGCTCTTAGTGCTGCGGCAGTAAACGGCACTATAGATGAAGATAACTCGTATAGTTTTGATTTAGTATTAACAACAGTTGATGACTTAGATGCAAATGGTAACTTTGCGAGCGATGGTGCAAATGCAGATGGTTCTGATTATACTGTTATCGGAGATGTGACGATTAGTCGCTCGGGTATAGATGGCGAGTTAAGATTAGCAGACACAACACTTGTAGTTTTTGATGGAAGTGGTAATGCTACTATCTCTACTGCTGACTTAGTAGGTCTAGTCTTTACACCAGCACAAGACCTTGCAGGTCAAGCGGTCTTTACATACAGTGCAACAACACAAGAAAATGGAGCAGCAAATCAAGAAAATGGCGGAGGAACTATCACTATCGATGTAAATCCTATCGCTGATGGGCTTGACCTCTCTGCTCTTGATGCTACAGGTACAGAGTTTACAGATGCAAATGCTAACAAGTATACAGAAGTAACTATTGGCTCGACACTACTAGATACAGATGGTTCAGAGAGTATAACCACACTTATCCTTGATGATATTCCTGATGGATTTTTAGTATACTTTGGAGCGGATGGAGCACAAGCACTTGCACAAAATGCAGGAGATAATGGTACGGGAAATAATAGCTGGAGTATAGACATAAGTGGAGGTATCCCTCAAGTTTGGATAGCTGCACCTGAGTACTGGAGTGGTAGTGTTGCAAACATGAAAGTTGTAACATATGTAAACGACAGTAACTCTATACAAAGAACGGAGACAAACTTTACCTTAGTAGTAGCAGCACTTGCAAGTACTATAACGATAGACCCTACAAAAACATTTGCAGATAACTACGACTGGACAGAGTTAAACATTAACGCCAACATGAAGGACCTTGATGGTTCTGAGACTATGAGTCTTACCTTAGAAGGAGCAACTACTGCTCTTGATGCAACTGCGCAGTTTCAACTTATAAACGGAAGTAGTGTTGATGCATCTTTTGACGTGGCAACAAGTATATGGACTCTAAGTAACATAGCATCAGACCAGATTAATAATATTCAAATCGCATACCACGAGTATAGTGACACAATAAATGTATCAGCAGTCACAGTTGATGGTACAGATACGCTAGCAACAGCAGTAACGGGAACATTTACTATGGACATAGCTGCTACTACAGATACAGGAGCAGGTGATGATACTATCTTAACAGATGGTGATGATGCTATTAACACAGGAGCAGGTGAGGATACAATCATCTTAACCCAAGGTGCAACACTCGACTTCACACTTCTTGACAACATAGAAACGATAGACTTAACGGATAATGGTGACCATACATTAGCAAGTCTATCTTTAGATGACATAGTAAGTATGACAGACTCAGATAACCTTTTAACGATTACAGGTGATGCAGGCGATAGCGTATCTGCAATAGATACAACAGGCTGGACACAAGATGCAGGAAATGTTGATGCAGAGAGTAACGGTGATGGCACATCAACTTACCAGTACTCAAATGGTTCAGACTCCATAACACTAACTGTTGATGATCAAATAGACTCTACAGGGTTATAGAAATATAACTCTAAGCACCTTTATAGTAAAATCTTTTAAAATAATTATCTAAGGTGCAGTAATGGCAACAGTTTCAATGAGTGATATCAAAAAAGGCGTACGTCTAATCGTAGGCGAAGTTCCATATAAAATCGTTGAGTTTCAACATGTTAAACCAGGTAAAGGTGCTGCATTTGTTCGTATGAAGATGAAGAGTTTTTTAACTGGTCGTGTGGTTGAAAAAACTGTTCATGCTGGTGATAAGTTTGAAATTCCTACTATTGAGTACAAAACTATGCAGTATCTTTATGATGATGGTGATATGTATCAGTTTATGGATAACGAAACTTATGACCAACTAGGACTTGAGTATGCTCAGTGTGAAGATGCTGCGAAGTGGTTCAAAGATGGTATTAACGTTGAGATTATCTTCTTCAAAAACAAAGCTATTTCAGTTGCTGCTCCAGAGTTTATGGAACTTATAGTGACTGACACTCCTCCAAACTTTAAAGGCGATACTTCAAGTGGAAGTAAAAAACCAGCGACACTAGAAACAGGAGCAGTTGTTCAAGTACCTTACCATGTTTTGATAGATGACTTAGTTAAAGTAAACACTATTGATTGTGAATTTTTAGGAAAAGTTAAGTAGCCTAAAGCAAGGTAGCCCTATATTCTAAGCAAAACTAAAGTTTGCTTAGAGTATATTTATTCTATCAATTAATTTTATGAAGGTTGAAAAAATCAAATCACTTATACTTATATTAACTTCTTGTGTTTTTTCACTATTTGCAGGAGAACTTATTACTCCTATTCTTGCACCTCAAAACATAAACACTGAAAAAGCATTACTAGGTGAAAAACTTTTCTTTGATGCACGTCTTTCAGTAGATGATACTATAGCATGCGCATCTTGTCACAAACTTGACGAAGGTGGTGATGATAACCTACAGTTTTCATTTGGTGTCAATGGACAAGAAGGAAATATAAATGCACCAACAGTTTTAAATGCGGTAAATAATTTTCGTCAATTTTGGGATGGTAGAGCAAAAAATCTTCAAGAACAGGCTATCGGTCCTATCGAAAATTCTATTGAAATGGGATTTAACTTTCCAGATTTGATTAGTAAATTACAAAAAACTGAGTATAAAAAAGAGTTTAAAAAAGTTTATAATGAGCGTGTCACTAAAGAAAACATCACTAATGCCATTGCTGAGTATGAAAAAACTTTAGTCACTCTAAATGCACCTTTTGATAAGTACTTAAAAGGTGATGAAAACGCGATTTCAGATAAAGCCAAGGAAGGATATGCACTTTTTAAAACAAAAGGTTGTATCTCTTGTCATCATGGTGTGAATGTTGGTGGAAATTTATATAGTAAATTTGGAGTGATAAAAAATTCTCATACAGATTCACTTGGTCGGTATAGTATTACAAAAAAAGAGAAAGATAAGTATTTTTTTAAAGTTCCTTCACTTCGAAACATTGAACATACAGCACCATACTTTCATGATGGACGGGCAAGTACACTTCATAAAGCTATTGAAATCATGGCATTATTACAACTTGGAAGACAGTTTTCACAAGATGAAGTGATGAAGATAGAAGAATTTTTAAAGTCCCTTAGTGGAGAGATGCCAAAGACAAAGGATATTTATGTCCCGTAGTATCACTCCCATAACAGTTGTACTAATTACTATAACAAGTATTTTTATTGTTGTTTTATTTCAACTATACGAAAAATTTAAGATAGATGAGAAATTTACTTTTTATCATCATACTTTTGATGAATTGAGGATACTGGAAAAGGATTTTAATATATTTTTGGTAAACCCTGTTGGTTTAAAAGATTATGATGAAATCACACAAAAACAAGAGAGATTTGAAGTACTTATATCTAAGTTAGAAGATTCTAGTATTTCAGAAATTTATGAGTATGATTTCATGCCAACATTAAAAATTATACATAGTAAATTTAATGACTCAAGGGATATTTTAGAGTACCAGAAGTCTTTACATGCAATGACTATAAATAAAATCACTTATCTTTTTGATTTACAAAAAACAATTTCAAGCACTTCAAAAATCACCGAGTATGAAAAGAAAAATACCAATGAAATAGTTTTTATGTTAATCCAGTATCTAAATGGCTTTACTAACGAAAAAGAGTTGCAACATAAGCTTATAAACTATAACAGTGGTGTCTTAGTTAAAACTCTCAGTTACTTTTATCAGTATTCACAAGACTTACATAAAGATATGAAGTCCCTATCAAAGTTACCAAATCAATACCGTTTGATAAATTTGAAAAAAGATATTCAAAATATCACAATATCGCTGGATAAGTTAAATGTAGTAGAAATTAGGCAGTTAAAAAAATTCAGTATAATTTTTTCTATTGTAGTGATAATCTTAATGATTATGCTTATTGTGTTACATCGTGTTTCTTTAACTTTTCAAGAAGCATTAAAGGTTACAGCAAGTGTTTTTCAAAATATTGACGAAGGAATATTGATAATAGATGAAAATAAAAAAATAATTGATATTAATAAAGCAATGGTAGATATTTTTGGTCACACAAAAGAGGCTTGTATAGGTAATACACCTAAAATGTTTCAATCAGGTTTCTACTCAGAAATTTTTTATGAAAGAATGTGGAATGAGATTAAAGAAAAAGGTTCATGGCAGGGTAAAATTAATGATCTTTCAAAAGATGGTACAGTTATTCCATCATGGATGAATATTAACACTGTGAAAAATACTAATGGGGAAGTTATTAACTATATAGCGATACATAAAGACCTTTCTGAAATCATAAATTCACAAGCACGTGTAAACTTCTTGGCATTTCATGATTCTCTTACAGAACTACCAAATCGGATTAGTTTTGAAGAAAACCTTGCGATTTCTATCAAATATGCTCAAAGAAATAATACAACAGTAGTTATTTTATTTATAGATTTAGATAGATTTAAAATTATCAATGATTCACTAGGTCATGATATTGGAGATAAGCTTCTTCAGGCTGTTGCAAGAAGGTTAAAAAATTCAATTAGAGAACTTGACTCACTGGCACGTATGGGTGGCGATGAGTTTATTGTCACACTAGAAAATATTGATCATTATTTTGATATATCAAAAGTAGCAAAAAAAATTATAACAGAGCTGTCAATTCCCTTTAATATTGATGGATACACATTAAATACAAGTGCAAGTATAGGGATTGCACAGTACCCAAAAGATGCGAATGACTCGATAAATTTGGTCAAGTATGCAGATATTGCGATGTATAAAGCTAAGGAAAATGGTAAAAACTGTTTTAGCTTCTTTACAGATAAAATATCTGATAGTATGAATAAAAAACTAGAACTGGAACAAGAATTAAGAAAAGCGTTACAAAAAAATGAACTATATCTCAATTTTCAACCACAGTATCTTCTTAAAAATCAAAAAGTAATAGCTGTCGAATCTTTAATAAGATGGAGTAGTTCCACTATGGGCATGATAGGACCAGATAAATTTATTCCAGTTGCAGAAGATAGTGGTTTAATTAATGAAATAGGATACTTTGTTTTTAGAGAATCATGTATATTTATGAAAGAATTACGAGAAAAAGGGATATTTTTAGAACATATTGCTGTAAATGTCTCGTCAATACAGTTTAGAGATAGTGATTTAGTTGAAAGATTTTTAAAAATACTCACCGAATATGGGCTAACTCCTGATCTTATAGAAATCGAAATAACAGAACGTTACATTATGGAATCAACCGAGGCTAATATAAATATTTTAGATGCACTTAAAGAGAATAATTTTAAAATATCCATAGATGACTTTGGAACAGGGTATTCCTCTATGAGTTATATCAAGAATTTGCCATTGGATACACTGAAGATTGATAAATCTTTTGTAGATGACTTAGAGGAAAGTGTAAGTGATAGAGCTATTGCAAAAGCCATTATTACACTAGCAAATAGTTTAGAACATCATTGTGTTGCAGAGGGTATTGAAACACTAGAACAAGAGCAGTTTTTAGAAAAAGAAGGGTGTGAAATAGGGCAAGGTTTTTACTATAGTAAACCGCTTGGTAAAAAAGAGTGTATAGATTTTATTATCTCACATTAAGTCCTTTTAACTATAATATATCTTATATTTATAGATTTTTAGGATACTACTTTGAGCGCACAACCTTTTACCCATTTACATCTTCATACCGAATATTCACTCCTTGATGGTGCAAACAAACTAGTAAATCTTGTTACAGAAGTAAAAGCACTAGGCATGACCTCTGTGGCTATGACAGACCATGGAAATATGTTTGGAGCGATAGACTTTTACAAACAGATGGTAGCTGCTGGTATCAAGCCTATCATCGGAATGGAAGGTTACATTCATAATGGTGAAGAGTTAAACGACAGAAGTAGCAGACAGCGTTTTCATATCTGTCTCTATGCAAAAAACAAGATAGGGTATCAAAACCTTATGTACCTCTCTTCTCAAGCTTATATCCACGGTATGTACTACTTTCCTCGTATAAACAAAAAAATACTTCGTGAGCATAGTGAAGGGCTTATCTGTACAAGTGCTTGTCTTCAAGGTGAAGTTTCTTGGCACTTAAATCTTGCAAATGAACGTAATGTTAAAAATGGTGCACTTGGTTACGATGGAGCACTTGAAGTCGCTCGTGAGTATCAAGAAATATTTGGTGATGACTTCTACTTAGAACTTATGCGTCACGGTATCGGTGATCAGCTCTTTATAGATGAGCAGATACTCCGCATAAGCCGTGAAACAGGTATAAAAGTAGTAGCGACCAACGACACTCACTACACCTATCCAAATGATGCACAGTACCATGAGGCATTTATGTGTATTGGGATGAATAAGCTTTATGATGACCCAAATCGTATGCGCCACTCAGTACATGAGTTTTATCTTAAAAGTCCTGAGCAGATGGCACTCATTTTTGCCGATATTCCTGAAGCTATAACGCACACTCAAGAGATAGCTGACAAATGTGAAGAGTATGTGCCTATCGTTAAAACACCAACACCTCCTAACTTTAAGTTTACAAAAGAGTATGCAAAAGAAGAGGGTTTAGATATAAACCACGAAGATGATGCTCCACTGTCTCCAAACGCAAGTGAAGATGAAAAAAAGAAACATATGCTCGGTGCCGATAAAGATGATGCTGAGTATTTTATCTACAAGTGTCGTGAAGGACTTGTAAATCGTCTCAAAATAGTACCTGAGGAAAAACACACTGAGTATAAAGAGCGTTTAGAGTTTGAAATGGACATCATTAACTCTATGAAATTCCCGGGATATATGATGATTGTTTGGGACTTTGTTATCGCTGCAAAACGCATGGGTATAGCTGTTGGACCGGGACGTGGTTCTGCTGCTGGGAGTTTAGTTGCATTTTCACTAGACATTACAGACATCGACCCTATGAAGTATGACTTGCTTTTTGAGCGATTTTTGAACCCTGAACGTGTGTCAATGCCCGATATCGATATGGACTTTATGCAGGCACGTCGAGGAGAGGTTATAGACTATGTTGTTGAGAAATACGGTCGTAACCAAGTAGCACAAATCATCACTTTTGGTTCACTCCTCGCAAAGGGAGTTATCCGTGATGTTGCCCGTGTTTTAGATATGCCACTCAGCCAAGCAGACAAAATGGCAAAACTTATCCCTGATGAACTCGGTATCACACTTAACGGTAAAACTAAAGGTGGAGAGTTTAAAGATGGAGCTTTTCAAAAAGAGCCAAAAATTTCTCAACTTATAGAAGAAGATGCAAATGCTAAAAGAGTTTGGGAGTTTGCTAAAAAGCTTGAAGGTCTCAAACGAAACGCAGGTATCCATGCTGCGGGTGTGGTTATATCTAACGAAGAACTTTGGAAAAAAACACCTATTTATAAACCAAGTGGTGAGAACACTTTTGTAACGCAGTACTCACTAAACTATATGGAAGATATTCATTTAATCAAGTTTGACTTTCTTGGTCTGAAAACACTTGATGTTATCCAAAACGCAGTAAAACTCATCAAACGCCGTTATGACAAAGTGGTTAACTGGGATGATATAGATGTTGATGATGCTGGTGTTTATGCCGCGATACAGACAGGGGAGACTGTTGGAATGTTCCAGATAGAGTCTAGTGGTATGCAAGACCTTAACCGAAGACTTCGCCCCGATAATTTTGAAGACCTTATCGCCGTTCTTGCTCTTTATAGACCGGGACCTATGGAGTCAGGGATGCTTGATGACTTCATCGAGCGTAAGCACGGTCGTAAAAAAGTCTACTATCCATTTCAAGAGGTTAGTTTTGACCTACTAAAAGATACACTTGGACCAACCTATGGAATGATTGTTTATCAAGAACAAGTAATGCAGATAGTGCAGATTATCGGTGGTATGAGTCTCGGTGGAGCGGACATCGTTCGTCGTGCTATGGGTAAGAAAAAAGTTGAAGAGATGGAAAAGTATAACCGTCTTTTCTCTGAGGGTGCTCAAAAACTAGGACTTGACTATAAACTAGCGAGTGACTTGTTTAAACTTATAGAAAAGTTCGCAGGGTATGGTTTTAACAAGTCACACTCAGCTGCGTATGCGATGGTAACATTTCAGACTGCATGGCTAAAGACTTACTATCCAAACGAGTTTATGGCAGCACTTTTAACATCTGACAAAGACAACACAGATAAGGTTGTTCGATACATCGATGAAGTTAAACGCATGGGTATAGAGCTCGGTCCCCCTGATATATGTGACTCATACTTAGAGTTTTCAGCCATCACTAAAGATGGAAAAGACATCGTTCTTTTTGGTCTTGGTGGGATAAAAGGAGTAGGTGAAGCAGCCATCGAAGTTATGCTCAAAGAGCGTGAAGAAAATGGAGACTATAAAGACTGGCAAGATTTTGTAAACCGCATCGAACCCTCTAAGGTAAATAAACGAGTTATCGAAGCGATGATTAAGTCGGGTGGATTTGATAGGTTTGGTTTTGCTCGTAAAGCCTTGCTTGACCAGATAGAACTTATCGTAGATACTGCTAAGAAATCCAGTGAAGCGAAGAAAAACGCAGTAGGAAGCCTTTTTGGAGATGATGAAGAGATAACAACAGTGGAGTTGCATCTGAAAAACTCAGATGAGTATGAACTCAAAGAGATACTAGAGTTTGAAAAAGACACTCTGGGCTTTTATGTCTCAGGTCACCCTATGGATAACTTCCGCGAAGAGATGAATGAGTTAAACTATACACTCTCTTCTGAACTAGATAGTGTAAAAGATGGCTCTCAAGCGATTTTTATCGGTAAAGTCGAAGATGTTGTTGTTAAAATGAGTAAAAAGGGAAATCAGTTTGGCATTGTAAACCTGATGGACTTTCATGGAAATATGGAAATAATGCTTTTTAGCGACAAACTAGAAAAGCTAGACCAGATGAACCAAGAAGAGCCCATCGCATTTAAAGGTCGCATAACCATAACAGACTTTGGACCTCGCATAAGTATAAGTAAGATTATGACGCTTAAAGAAGCCAAACGCGAGACAAAAAAGGTAAAAAAAGAGGTTCAAGAAGCACCACCTGTGCCTATAAACCTCTCTGTTAGACTCGATGCTAATCCAACTGTACTTGACACTCTTTATGCGATGATAAACCAACATAGAGGAAACCGACCTTTAAGCATAACCATAGTCTCAAAACTTCATAATGTCGTGATAGACTCAGCCATACATGTAGACTCAAAGATATTAGCCGCACTAGAGGGTAATACTGACATAAATGTTTTAGGAGCGTAAACTACTTGTAAAATAATATGTGCTATAATATGTAAAATAGTACATAAAATAAGGTGTAAAATATGATAGCATATACAAGAGACGAGATAATTTCAGCAAGTGATATGGCAAGAGGCTTTTCTGGCGTTTTAAATGACTTGATAAACTACACAAAAGATAGATTTGTAATCTCTAAAAACAATAAACTCGAAGCTGTGGTTTTACCTATAGAAGAATATGAACGTATGCAAGAAGCTTTAGACTTTATGGAGCATATGGAGATTTATAATGTTGTTAAGAAGAGAGAAGGCTCTAAGACAATACCTTTAGCTGATGTAATGAAAGAATTAGGAATCAGTGAAGATGATTTATAGTATTGTAGTTAAAGAAGATGCTAAAAAAGATCTAAAAGAATTCGACAGGTCTCAACAGATATTAATTGTAAAACAATTTCATAAAATTGCGAAGTCTCCAGAACTTGGAGGATTACTCGGTAACAAAAACGGCTATGATCTCTCAGGTTGTAGAAAAATGTATGCAGATGGTAAAAAAATACGCATAGTTTATAAAATAGTAGAAGAAAAAATCATCATTGAAGTAGTAGCCCTTGGTAAACGCGATGAGATGGAAGTGTATAAAAAAGCTTCACAAAGAGTATAGGAATAGATATGAAAAAACAAGATTTTAACGAAGGTTTATTAGGCTTTTTAGATGCTTCACCAACACCTTTTCATGCGACTTTAAATATGTCTATGATGTTTGAAAATGCTGGGTTTGTTAAACTGAACGAAGTTGATAAGTGGGAACTTGAAGAGGGGAAGAAGTACTATCTTACTCGTAATGATTCTTCTATTATCGCGTTTACCTATCCAAAGTCGAGTAAAAACTATGTGATGGTTGGGGCTCATACTGACTCGCCAAACCTAAAACTCAAACCAAATCCAGTTATCAAAGAACATGGCATGGTAAAGTTTGGAGTGGAGTCTTATGGTGGGCTTTTGCTTACTCCATGGTTTGACCGTGATTTGTCTTTAGCTGGTCGTGTCTCTTATCTTGACATGAAAGGTGACTTACAAGATGCACTTGTAGATGTGAAAAAGTCTATAGCGACTATCCCTTCTTTAGCGATTCACCTTGATGATAAAGCCAACAAAGATAAAACTGTAAATAAGCAGACCGATGTTTGTCCTATTTTGACTACTGATGACTCTTTTGACTTTGATATGTTTTTAAGATGGCAGTTAGAAAACATAGGGCGTGCTGATGTAAAAGAAGTTTATGCAAGTGAACTTAGTTTTTACGATACACAAAAGGCTGCATTTGTAGGTTTGAGTGATGACTTTATCTCCTCTGCAAGACTTGACAACTTACTCTCTTGCTATGTTGGAATGTTAAGCCTTTGTAGTGTGAGTGATGAAAAGCCGATGCTGTTTATCGCTAGTGACCATGAAGAGGTTGGAAGTGAGTCTACATCAGGAGCGGCCGGAAGCTTTTTAGAGAGTACACTCAAACGCATAAGCCCCCAGTATGATGAGTATATGAAAATGATACGAAGTTCTATCATGATAAGTGCTGATAATGCTCATGCAATTCACCCAAACTTTCCAAGTAAGCATGACTCAAAACACACACCACATATAAACAAAGGTGTAGTCATAAAAGTAAATGCCAACCAAAGATATGCCTCAAACTCTGTAACTATCTCAAAGTTTATGGATAGTGCAAAAAGTATAGAAGAACCACTCCAACACTTTGTTACTCGTAGCGATATGGGATGCGGTTCAACCATAGGTCCTATCACTGCGACACGACTAGGTATCGAGACCATAGATGTAGGACTTCCAACTCTTGGAATGCACTCCATACGAGAGTTAGCAGGAACTAGCGATGCACTCTCACTTTACAAAATACTTGTTGCATTTAAGAACTAATATTTGTCATATATGGAAAATTGTAATATAATATAACAAAGTAAAGGAGTTTATTTATGCAAATTTCATTAGATATAGAGAATGAATCTATTTCTCAAAAAGTATTGAGTTTCTTATCTTCA
>NZ_JAEMVD010000027.1 GCF_029215975.1 Sulfurimonas sp. SAG-AH-194-C20 | reverse complement strand
TTAAATGTTCAAGAAAATGATTCTGAACTTCATTTGAACCTTAAAAATATGAAAACAGCTACAGAAGTTAAAAATCGCAATGGAGATAAATTTTATGGATACCTTATTGGCTCTTTAGCTGATATTAGTGGTTTAAAACTGCGAGACGAGAGTTATTCAACTGGTATTGTATCTTTAAAAAATGATGCAAAAACAATTATAAAAAAGATACAGTGGTTGGATATAAATGATTCTTCGGTAGAAGAAGTTTTAGTAAATCTCCCCAAACATCCCTTTGAAGATTATTTTTATTATGTTAAAAAAGAAGATGTTCGACATATAGATGTAGATAAAGATTTAGTTGATACACTAAACAAAATAATATTAACATATATACCTGAAAACAATAACCCTTTAGGTATGGAGTATATACCCATAGATAAACTACTCTTTATATTTCATATGATAATCCCTAGAGAAGAGGCACTTAGAGCTTTACAAAGTTGTGACATAGTGTATGAGCCACCTGCGATGGTACTTGGCTTTAGTGGTGAACATCAGATGCCACCAAAGTACTTAGTATCTATAAGCCATGTGGCAGATGCATATAAACAGTTTCCTGACTTTATGAGTGTTTGTGAAAATTTTAAAGATGAAAAAACGAGCTAACTATGCGAGATACTCTTGTTTACAAGTTTTCCATCTACACCCATTTTATAAGCTGCTCCAAAACCGAGAACTAGACTTTTTTCTTTTGGAGTGATTTTGATTATTTTAAAGTCTTTCATCTCTCTTAGAAATGAAAGTTTATCACCATAACGCTCATCAAATAGTTTGAAAATTTTCTCTGTATCTTCTTCAACCTCACAAGATGCACCAAAGTAAAGTCTTTTTCTCGCATAAATATGGTCTGCATTTACCTCATCTTCTATGATGAGTATATGAGCTTTTTTTGTCTCTGCCATATTTACAAAGTGAGGTAAATTTTGGCTTACACTTACAAAGTAATCTTCACCAAGTTTTACAAAAGGTGCATAGTTTGTTAAAGGTTCATTCTCTGTACTTGTACTTGATATTACTAGGCTGTATTTATCTTTGTCAAAGTCTTTAAACTCTTGGATTATCTCTTCATTAGTCATAGGTTTTTTCTCCATTATTTTAACTTTTGTGCTACAAGTTGGTTGACTACTTGTGGATTTGCTTTTCCACCTGTTGCTTTAAGAACCTGTCCTACAAAAAAGCCTAAAAGTTTTTTGTTACCTGCTTTAAACTTTTCAACATTATCTGGATTTTTAGTCATAACCTCATCAATTATAGCTGAGATAATAGCAGGATCACTTATCTGAACAAGTCCCTTATCTTCAACTATTTTACTTGGGTTCGCTCCTGACTTTACCATCTCTTCAAATACTTGTTTTGCTATCTTGTTTGAGATAGTTCCATCGTCTATAATTTTCACTAATTCTGCTACTTGTACTGCATTAAATTTAAGCTCACTTAGTGCCATTTGCTTTAACTCACGTGCTACTTCATTTGTAACGATGTTCGATAAACTAGTAGGGCTATTTAACTGTGAAAGAGCCTCT
The DNA here is from genome assembly GCF_029215975.1 of Sulfurimonas sp. SAG-AH-194-C20. GTDB lineage: Bacteria > Campylobacterota > Campylobacteria > Campylobacterales > Sulfurimonadaceae > Sulfurimonas. The sequence continues at coordinate 15,450 of NZ_JAEMVD010000027.1, read as the reverse complement.
TCGTAAAATGCTGAGAGTTGAGCATCACGAGCAAGAGTATTTGCCACTTCAGAGTTTAGTTTTAATTCATTTATATACTTATCAAAGAGTTCTTGCTGCGTTTGGCTCATAGCTACAACTTCACCATCAACTTGCTCTTTTTTTGCCTCTACTTTTTTTGGCTGCGTTTGTGCAGAAGTTTTTTTCTTATCCCAAGAGCCTTTAAGCCCTACTATCTTGTTAAACACAGGTTTAGCATCAGTGTAGTCAACAGGGTCCCCGTAAAAGTAACCTTGTCTTTCAAACTGAAATCTCTCATCAGGTTTTTCGTTTATAACAGCAGGTTCTATAAGGGCATTTTTTATAATCTTAAGCGAATTAGCATTTAAGTCCTCAACTGTCTCTGGAGCTTCAACAGAGTAGAGTCTGTCATACACTCTTACTTCTACTTTTTTAGCACTCTTAGCATCTACCCAGTGAATAGCACTTTTGACTTTTATGCCAGATGTGTCTGAACCACTCTTAGACTCTTTTGAGTACTCAGCTTTTATCTCTATTATTTTGCCACTAGCATCTTTTATAACTTCTTTACAAGTGATGATATAAGCACCCTTTAGTCGTACTGACTGCTCAGGAGTCAAACGGAAGTAATCTTTTGGAGGGTTCTCCATAAAGTCATCGCGTTCTATACAAATATCACGAGAAAAAGGTAGTTTACGACTTCCCTCTTTTGGAACATCATCTGGATAGTAAGAAGCATCAAGTTCTTCACTTCCTTCATAATTAACTAATGTTACTTTTAAAGGGTCTAGTACACACATAACACGAGGTACTTTAAGGTTTAAGTCATCCCTTATGCAAAACTCTAACTGAGAAACATCAACCATAGAGTTTGCTTTTGCTATACCTACTGAGTCACAAAAAGCCAAAATAGACTCTGGTGTATACCCTCTGCGTTTGTATCCAGCTATGGTAGGTAAACGCGGATCATCCCAGCCATCTACTTGTCCACCCTCTACAAGCTCTAGGAGCTTGCGTTTACTCATAACAGTATAGTTTATACCTAAGCGTGCAAACTCATGCTGGTAAGGTCGTACTGGTGTCAGACCAAGTGTTTCAAGCACCCAGTTATAAATGTCACGATTGTTTTCAAACTCTAAAGTACAGATAGAATGAGAAACACCCTCTATGTAGTCAGATAAACAGTGAGCAAAATCATACATAGGATATACAGCCCAAGTATTTCCTGCACGGAAATGTTCAACATGACGGATTCGGTAAAGTAAAGGATCACGGAGTTTCATATTTGCCGCAGACATATCTATCTTCGCTCTTAGTATATGCTCACCATCTTTAAACTCACCCTTTTTCATTCGCTCAAAAAGGTCTAAGTTCTCTTGGACTGTTCTATCTGCATACTTACTGCGTTTACCTGCTTCAGTCACAGTTCCACGGTACTCACGGATTTCATCTTCAGGTAAGCTGTCTACATAAGCCTTTCCCATTTTAATGAGTTGTATCGCATAATCATGAATCTGTGTAAAATAGTCAGAAGTGTAACGAACATTCCCCTCCCACTCAAATCCTAACCACTCTACAGCATCTTTAAGCGCTTGGACATACTTAGTATCTTCTTTTGTGGGATTAGTATCATCCATACGAAGGTTACAGTGACCATTATAATCCCTAGCGATACCGAAGTTTATAGCGATAGATTTAGCATGTCCAATATGTGGAAAACCATTTGGCTCTGGTGGAAACCTTGTTACAACTTCTTTAACCTTACCTGACTCTATGTCTGCTTCAACTATTGTACGTAAAAAATCTTTTCTTTCGCTCATTGTCATTAACCCTTATAAAACTTTTATATTGCTTGTATTTTATCTAATTACTACTTATAAAATCTTAGATAAATACTCTTATGGCATAATTGTTCTCTATGAAAGATATACTAAAAAAAATATACCTATTTAAAGAACTAAGTGAAGAAGAACTCGATAGTCTGGCTGTCATTTCAACAACTAGTAGTTACAAAAAAGATTCACTACTGTTTATGAGTGGAGAAGTTGGTAAAGAGCTTATTATTCTCATTGAGGGTGATGTGAGTGTCTTTAAACACGATAACAAAGGCAATGAAATTGTCATTGGCTTTTTCTCTCCCTACTCTCTCATTGCTGAAGCTGCCATACTTAGAGGTATCGCATTTCCTTCGTCTGCTGTTTTTAAAACTGATGGTCGCGTTTTAAAGATAGACATGGATAGTTTTAGGAGTTACTTTTTAACGAATCCTAAAGTATCAACAGAGATTATAAACTCTCTACTCTCTAAAATACAACTACTCCAACAAAACATACATCTAAACATCGCCTCAACTGCAAAAGAGAAGATACTCCATCTCTATGAGACAAATGCTTCAATAGTTTCAAAACTAAAGAAGTATGAAATAGCCACCCTTTTAGGAATGAGTCCTGAGACATTTTCTCGAAATCTCAATAGCCTAATAGCTGAAAATATACTCCAAAAAACTCAAGATAGTTATATAATAGTTAAATAAGACAATTTTTATCCTATTTATTGACAATTGTCATTTTTATTCTCTTTGTCTTAGTCTATACTTCTCCTATCAAAACAAAGGATTTATAAAATGACACAAGAAACTAAAACAATAATCAAAAGTACTGCCCCTATACTTAAAGAACACGGAGAGGCTATTACAACTGCAATGTATGTAAACCTTTTTGCAGCACATCCAGAAGCAAAAGAGCTGTTTAAAAATGCCGAGCCAGATCAGTACAAAAAACTAGCAAATGCTGTTTATGCTTATGCTGCAAATATTGACAACTTAGGTGCACTTGCTAAGGGAATAGAAAAGATGGTAAGTGTTCATGTTAAATCAAACATTCAACCACACCATTACCCATGGGTTGGAGAATCACTTTTAGCTGCTATTAAAGAAGTTTTAGGAGATGGTGCTACTGATGAAGTTATCGCAGCATGGGGTGAAGCATATACATTTTTAGCAGGTGTTTTAATAGCTAAAGAGAAAGAAGCTTACGAAGCATAATCTCTTTTTAAAAGATATAGAGTTTAGTTCTCTATATCTCCATATCCAGATTTCATCTGTGCACGTTTGGCGAGAATCTGCACACTTGGGCTTATCTCTCCCCCTGTTATATGAAAATGTTCATGTAACTTTTCTAATGATTCATCTATCTTTGCACTCAAAGACTCACTCAAATCATCTATCTTTTTTCTCATCTCTAGTACCTGCTCGTCTTTACTTTTTGCAAGTTCACCACTTATAGTATTTAGCTGAGATTGAGATTTAACATAGTCTGATTTAACAGCTTCTACATCACTTATAATCTCTTTAAGTGTAAAGTAAGTATCATGTAGTCCACTATTTTGCTCTTCTAACTCATTCATTTTATTAGAAGATAGAATCATCTGTTTCATTATCATTTCACTTTGCACTCTAATATGTCCCAAAGTGTTCTCTCCTTCGCTTAAAGATGTAGTAACACCCTCAGTATGTGATTTCAGAGCAATTATCTGAGATTCAAAAGACTTGGTTACACCTGAAAGTTGCATTAATGTATGTTTCACTATGCTCGTTGCAATATCATTAGAAATACTTTTCATACTATCTAAACTATTTCTAAGAGTGTCTATATCTTCTGAAATATCACCCCGACTAGCTACTGCTTTTTGTAACAAAGTATTGAGTTTATTATAATGGTCTTGCTCTGCCACTCTCAATATATCTATATGCTTATGCACTACATTATCAAGTTCAGGTAGCTGTACTTCAGTAAAGTCTTCAAACCCTTTACTCACTGCTTCATGCCAGCCTTGCATCTCTTCAAACTTTGCTATAAACTTTGTCTGATTATGTGCAATGGTGTCTAACGCCGTGACATCCTCTTTGAACTGTAAACGTATCCCCTCTTGTGCTTTTAACTCTTCTTTTTGTGCTAGTGTCATTTTTGTTTCTATCTCTAAGATAAATTCTTTGAGTTGTGTTATCTCACTCACTAAGACTTTTATAAACTCTTCTTGTGTTCTTGCACTCTGAGAAACTTGCATTTGATGGAGAATATTCATAATTATGTATAGTATAAGTGAGACAAGCAGAGGAAATAATGATTCTCTAATGATTAAAAGTATATCTGTACTTTGGGGATAAATTATAAAATGAACAAGAGTGGCAATAGAGCCAACCCCTATCATTAACGGAGCATAGTTGAGTTTATTTGGGCGCTTAATGATTACTATTTGTCTTAAAAAAAGAAGTCCCATCAAAGCAAAAGCTAAAAGTATATCGCTATCAAACATGATACTCTCCTGTATGTATATAAACTATTTTATCATAATTATTTATAAAACAATATCTAGTATATCTTTAGGCTTATCTACTTTATTTTCAAACTCTGTCTCGGGTGAAAAACCCCATGTTGCAAAGAGTGAGTCTATCTTGGCATTTTGTGCACTTAAAATGTCTTTTGAGTTGTCCCCTATCATCATGGCATGATCATTGTCTTTGTCGTACTTATAAAAGTCTAGTATTTTATGAAGCATCTCAGGACTAGGTTTAGAGTGACTCACCGCATCTGCTCCGATGATAACATCAAAGTAATCTGCTACATTTAAAGACCCTAGCATACGTTTAGCAAACTTAGTAGGGGCATTTGTAGCGACTGAGAGTTTAACATCTGCATCTTTTAAAGTATCTAGCATCTCTTGTATACCATCATAAAGGTAAGGACTTTTCACGCACTGCTCTTCATAGTGAGCTTCAAACGCAAGCATGTCTTTTTTTTCATATGTTTGCGTCGAGTAAAAAAGTTCAGGGAGGTTTCGTACTTCTTTGTTTATGGCATCAACAATAAACTCTTCGCTTAATGGTTCTAAGTCATAATGCAGTTCACGCACATAGTTTACAGAGATAGTAATGTCTTTTTTTGAGTCTATAAGTGTTCCATCCATGTCAAATATTACTATTTTTTGCATTATTTCATCTTCTCATATATTTCACACAATGCATCCACGAACAATTCACTATCGTTAGGACACCTACAAACTCTATACTCCCTAAATCCTAAGTTCTCCGCTATTTCTCTGTACTCAACTTCAAGCTCAAAGTCAGTCTCTGAGTTGTCTATCGTAAACGCAATAGGCACAACGATAATCCCACGGTTTCGTACTACTTTTAGCTTCTCTTCTAAAGATGGAGTCAACCACTCTAATGGTCCTACTTTAGACTGAAACGCGAGATGTGTTTCATGAAAGTCCATGCCCTCATCTTTTAACATCTTGTTTAAAATAGCTATATGTTTAGTGATATGCTTCTCGTAAACATCTCCCGCTTTTACTATCTTTTTAGGTAGACCATGCGCAGAAAATATCACATCAAAATCACGATAATCATCGCCATTTACACTTTTTTTAATACTTTGTAAAACACTTTTATTATAACTCTCATTTTCAAAAAAATGTTTTTTCTCCACTAAAAGGGCATCACCATGTACCTTATGATAAGCCTCTTCAAAATCCTCAAGCGAGGACTTTGAAGTTGTTGTTGAGTACTGCGGATACAGAGGAATAAGATAGATTTTTTCTACCTCTGCTTTTTGAAGTTTTTCTATCACTTCTGGTGCAAAAGGAGGAGTGTAACGCATAACAAAGTCTACTATAACATCACTTCCGAGTCTCTCTTGAAGTTTTTTGACTAAATTTTTTGTATGTCCTACTATAGGTGACTTTCCACCAAGTTGTCTGTATATCTCTTGAGAAGACTCTGTGCGAGAGAAGGTTATCATACCACCCACAAACTTTCTCACCAAATCACTCTTCATAGTTAAAATATTTTTATCATTAAACATGTTTGTCAAAAACATTTCAACTTCGTTAAGGTTGTTTGGGCCACCCATGTTTAGTAGTATTATCGCTTCTTTTGCCATTTAGTCCTCTTTAACTCTTAAACTTACTTCGTACATAAATTGTTGCAATGGTAGCATATCTTCATATATTTCATAGAGTTTTTCTATAAGTTCTTGTCCATTTTCAATGATTTTAGGGTCTAGTGTTTTAAATGTTGCCATGCCTTTGTATAAAGAGAGGTCTGCGTTTGACATGTCAGCCGTGAAACCTTTAGGGTAGCGTTTATACCCCTTTTCTAAATGTGTATAGCCTTTACCCTTGTTTTTGATAACGGTAAGTATATCTTGTAATTTACTGCGTTTAGCATCATCTTTTATGTACTCACGAAAAGCATCAAGCATCGGTTTCTCGAACCACCTTACACCCACAGCCACCATCAATTCTTCATAGGAAAAATGCATATAAAAACAAGAACTCTGCATACGCTTGTTGTTTCCCTGCCAAAATATCACACCGATCCGCTCTTTAATAGGCATTTTGTTTGCACCCATTCTTCTTGAGTCTCTGTAAATTCTGTAGAGTGATTTGTTTATTTTTGGGACTGCATTTATAGTGGGTTCTAGTGCTTGGAGGTGTTCACCCATCTCTGTAACAAACGCACGAGATGGATTTAAGATGTACTCTTCGTACTCTGTCTTGTGAGCGGAGAACCACTCTTTATTATTATTGTTTTTAATCTTTTTTAGAAAAGGTAGAGCTTTTTTAGAAAAACCTGTAAACTCCACCGCTTCTACCTATACTATCTTTCTGTTTCTAAACGCAAGTAGTATAACGACTGCTAAGATAGAGTAAGTGACAGGAACAAAGTCAGGTATAGGAACAGGGTCACCTTTGGCATACGAGTGCATACCTGCAAGGTAGTAGTTCACACCAAAGTATGTCATAAGTACCGAAGTAAAAGACATTAAAGAGATAACACTAAAGTTAAACTCACTATAAAGTGACTTTAAAAATCTCAAGTGAATAACTACGGCATAAACTAAAATAGTTACTAGTGCCCATGTCTCTTTTGGATCCCAACCCCAGTAGCGTCCCCATGACTCATTTGCCCAAACACCACCAAGAAAGTTACCTACAGTTAAAAGAACTAAACCAACCATTAAACTCATCTCGTTTATAGAGTTTAACTCTTTTATAGAAAGAGTTATTTGTTTTTCGTTCTTGTCAGTTTTAATGATGAAGAGTAAAAGTGTGATGAAACCTAAAAGTGCTCCAAGACCTAAGAAACCATACGAAGCTGTAATCATACTAACATGTATGCTTAACCAGTAAGAGTTCAGTACAGGAACAAGGTTTGTAACTTGAGGATTCATCCAGTTAAGGTGTGCTACAAAAAGGATAAGACCTGAGAGTATAGCAGTTGAAGCTAAAGTCATAGATGAGCGTTTAGAGAAAATAAACCCTGCAAGAACTGTTGCCCAAGAGATATAAACCATAGACTCATAACCATTTGACCATGGTGCATGACCTGAGATATACCATCTTAGTGCTAAACCAACAGTGTGTGCCATGAAAAATGTAATGAGCAAATAGAGTGAAGCTTTAGTTACAAATTTCATACCTAATTTTGGTTGGATGATTTTTACAAAACTCAGTACTAGAAGTACAAAACCCATTAAGAGGTACAGTGGATAGATACGCTCAAAAATATTTGCTTTATTTGCAAATATTTCTGCTTTTATGCTGTTCGCACTTGGGTAAACGCGAGCACCATTCTCTTTTTGATACTTTGCTATTGCCATTAAAGCTTCGTTAGAGTCTCTCCAGTCACCACTCTTTAATGCACTATCAACTGCACTAAAGTATGTTACAGCTGCATCTCGAACTTTAAGTCCATCTTCTCTCTCAAAATTTTGAAGTGCTTCTATGGTTGCATACCATTTATTTGTTTCGTCGCTTTTAAGTGGCCACATTTTCAACAAAGAACCTGTAAAAACCATATAGGCTACATTTACTTTTTCATCTATTTTTAAAGCAGCTTTATCGAGTTTATTTCTATGTTTTGGTTCCTTTCTTGCCGCTTCATCTATAATCTCTGCAAGTTTATACCCTCTCATGTTTTCAGAATCGTGAAAAAACTGAGAAAAAGAGACATACTTTGCATCACTTAGTGCTCCAATAGCCTCGTTTATCTTAGGATCTTTTGTACGGATGAGTTTTACTTCACGGTAAATATCTGGTCGTATCATCATTCCAAGTATAACTTGGTCAGGTGTAAGTGTATATGTACCTACTTTAAGAGATGAACCTCTATATATTTTTGCTAAAATCTCAGTTGCAAGAGTATTCATAGGTTTCATTCGACCTTGAGTATCTTGGATAATTAGCTCACCAAATTTTTCAGAATGTTTTTTATCAAATGCTAGTATTGTTTTGACAGCAGGGTCTAACTCTGCTGCATTTACATCCGATGTAACACTACTAAAGAGAAGTCCGAGTGCTAAAAGTGCTGGAACTATTTTCGCATCACTAGCCTTTCTTGCTTTTGCTGCGAGTTTTGAGAATCTATGTTTTTTAGAAAGAAGTGTCCAAAAAAGCCCGATAGCTAGGAGTAAATAACCCATATATGAAGGAAGTGTTCCGGGATCGTTGTTCACTGAAAGTACTGTACCTTTTTCATCTCTATCATAAGAAGCTTGAAAAAACCTATATCCACGGTGTTCTAAAATGTTGTTCATAAAAATCCTATAATCGATATTTACACCCTCTTGCTTATCTATAAGAGTTACTTCACTCGCATAAGATGCTGGACTCATAGAACCAGGATAACGGTCAAGTTGGAAATCATTTAAGTGGATTTTAAACGGTATAGCTATATCTTTTGCACCATAAGAGACACTAACTTTAACATCATCTATAAGAGTATCTGTCGGAATGCTAATAGTGCCTTTTTTACCGTACACTAGGACCTCTTTAGAAGTACTACCTACACTAACATTAAAACGAAAAGCATCGATTCCACCGGAGTTCATCTTCATCTTTCTGTTCATACTCGAAGCAGAACTACTCACAAGCTTTTTCACTGCATGAGTCATAAAGTCACGAAGAACAAAACTACCACCATCAGGAGTACTATAAAGTACACGCTGGTACAGTTCATCAGTATTTCCTGCAACTAATTCAGCCTTGACTTGATCTGCCATTCTAAAAGTAGAAAGTGCTTCATCATGTGTAATATAGGGAGTTCCATCTTTTAAATTAATCGAGATAAGAGGTTTAGAAAATGTCTCACCTGAACCAAAATCAATAATAAAAGAGCCACCATTAACAAACTGGCCTTGTTTAAGAGCAACTGGTTTACCTTGTCCATTTTGAGTTAGCATAAACTTTGCTATTGGTGTTCCATGTTCTTTATCTTCAACAAGTGTTTCAACAGCATCAGGAATATACTCAATAAGGCTTACATTCACTTCTTTTTCATTTACTAAAAGTGAGATGTCTATGCTGTTTTCACTTCGAGCAGAAAGATAAATTTTTTGAGATACACTTGCTACTTCACCCGCACTCTGTACATTAACGCCAACGAAAGTATCAGAACTAACAATAGAAGATGCTTCTCCTCCCTCTCGTATGTGCATAGTACCCTCATATCCTGCATATCTAGTAATAGCAGCACCAAGTAAAATAACTAAAAAACCAGTATGAAATAGAAACATTGGAGCTTTTTTAATTGTGTACATTTTGTACTTATGAATGTTAAGTGCTAAGTTTAATGCTAAAAGTCCTAATAGAACTTCAAACCATCGAGCATTATAGATTTCCGCTTTTGCAGTCATCGTACCAAAATCATTCTCAACAATAGTTGCATATCCGACTGAAAATGCGAATATTAACATCAGAGTTGCCATAGTTTTCATCGAAGAGATGAAGGATAAAATTTGTTTCATTTAATAAGCCTTAATTATAATAATTTATTTTAGTAGAAGTTAGCTAATGGAAGGTGTCAAAAAGAGGTGTTAACACCCTCTACTCTGCTTTTTGTGGAGCAAAATTGATACTCTGTATAAGAACATTGGGTTCTTCTTTTTTCGTTTGTACTTTTTTCATTACATCAACTGGTCTATCCATCTTGTAAAAAACGCTACTAACTACATTTCCTTTCTCATCATACCACTTTTGTGTTCCTTCTTTGTAGTTGTTTTTGTAAAGTACTTGTGTGTATAATTTTCCAGATAAAGTATACTCTTTTTGCATTCCCTCTTTTTTATTATGTTTATAGACAACTTCACTAGCTAAAGACCCATTATCAAAAAATTCCTCTTGTTTTCCCTCTTTCATATCGTTAACATACATAACTTTATGTTTTACTTGTCCGTTTTCATAGTAAGACTTCTCTAAGCCTTCTAGTTTTGCATTTTTATAAAACATATCTGCAAGTTTATAGCCCTTTTTATCGAGCCAAACTAACTTACCATCTCTCTTATCATCCACATAGTTTACGGTATAAGCTAAAGCACCCATTTCATAGTATACTTTTTCAATACCATTTTTAACACCTTCATCTATATCAGTACGAGTTCCATCAACATAATTTGTCTCAGCTTTAAGCTCACCATGGTCAAAATATGTTTTAACAAGCTCTGCTTGTAATGATTGAGTAAGTAAGGCTATTAAAAGTAAAGGTTTTAAAAATTTTAAATATGTGTTCATAAGAAGTATGTCCTTAGTTGTTTGTTGCAGAAGTTTACCTCTCTAAAAAAGAGAGGTAAGAGGAGGAAATATTATTTCCATCCTTTTTTAACGATGTTTGTAGACTTAGAATATGGATACTTTTTAACTAACTCTTTAACAGAAAGTTTTTGATCTCCACTTCTCATAAAGTGTGCTAGTGTTACTGAAGCCCAGTAGTCATTTGCATACTCAGTGTCTTTAAGTTGTAATGGAACACCTTTATCATTTACTGTATGACAAGCTGAACATGTTACAGGACCTGCATATTCACCATCTGGTGAGTACTGAAGTGCTTGTTCATGTGTCGTTACATCAACTGAACGCTCTTTACCATCATATCTTGTAGAATACAGACCGTGAGTCGATTCGTGACAAGATTGACAAGCGATATCGCCATGACCTTTAGAGTATCTGTATAAAGAGTACTTGTTAGGTAAGTCAATTGGGAAGTATTTTCCACCCGTTTCACTCTCAACAAATGGAGCTAAGTGACAATCCGCACAGTGAGGCTCAGAAGCTGATAACCACCAGTCGTTACCACCAGAAGCAGCAGCATATGGAACATCTCCACCAGTTGGATGATTCCAAGGTTTAAGATCTAGTTTACCATCTTTACCAGCATTTTTAACAAGTACCGGAGACTTATGCTCAGAGTAGTACTTAAGAACTTCGTTATCACCTGTAGTTTTAGGATCGGCAATAGCATTAAACTTAGCCATATCTCCACCTGCTAACTCTGCAACAATCTCTTTAAGTGATTTATTTCTTAAAGTTTTACCTGTTTGCATACTATCATGAGTGATATTATCATAGTTTTGCATACCTTGAGCCACTTTAGTGTGACAGTTAGTACAGTATAAACCGCGCATCTCTGAATCTTTACCATGCTCATCTTTCATAGAAACTTCGTTAAGTTGGTACTTACCGTAGTCATTTAGGAAGAAAGGAGGCTTAGCATTTGGATTTGAGTGAGCATCACGACGTACATAACAACCACCACCAGATGTTCTAATATCACCTTTAGCAAAACGACCTTCACCATATCTATCTGTTACACGGAATGGATTAGAATCATCATTCATGCTCGGATTTTGGAAGTGAGTTGGGTGACAAGATTGACAAGCTTGAGAACGTCCAGCACCATCAGGCATAGGAACCATAGCTAAGTGAAATGAATGTATAGCTTCACTTAAAGGCTTCGCTTTTACAGCTTTATAACCAGAAGCAGTTGGACGAGGCTCTTGTAAGTTTCCTGAAACATTGTCACCGTGACAATCCGCACAGTTAACCATACCAGTTTTACCAAGTCTATTTCCACTTGCTTTTGAGTTGTAATCACTTAAAAAAGTTGTACCATGATGTGCATCATGAAGTGCAAGAATATTTATAGAAGACTCTGAAAGTCTTGCCATATACTCTGACTCATCAGCATAAGTTTTCCAGTATGCATACTCTTTATCAGACTGTCCAAGACCTTCATCTCTAGCCATCTGTGCTGCCTTACCATTTCTAGAGTGACAAGCATAACAGTTAGGAATATCTACTGGGTTTGTACCAAAGTATGAAACAGCATTACCGTTTGCTTCTTTTACACTTTTACCAGTACGGTCGTGCATTTCTACAGTTGAGTACTGAAATGGTTGAAAATCTTTTTCTGTAACAGAACGAATAGAACCTTTTCTAGTAGAATCATTAAACGCAGTAAGAGGAAGACCTAAAGCATCCCAAAGATGAGAAGCAGTTAATACTAACTTAACATTTTTAACAGCGGGAACAAGAGTATCTGTCATTACAACATTACCACCATTCTTACCAACATAGTCAAGGTATCCACCTGAAAGTGCTTTTCCTGAAGGACCTGAATCAATTCTAACAGGAACTTGACGACCTATACGAAGACGATCTTTATCAGTTGCCCCAGCAGGAATAGTACCTTCTAAGTCAGCATAGATAAAAAGGTGTGTCCAAACATAGTTTGCTGCATTATCACCAGCAGAGTCTAGGTGACCATCACCATCACTATCTTTTGGAACATTCCAGTAACGCATCTTATTACCTTCACTATAAGAGTTATCTTTAGTGTAGTAGTATAGTTTTATATCATCATCTGGGCTTAAAAGTTTTGGTAACTTACCACTTTTACCACCACTTACAGCTTGTGCTTGAATAGAGTTGTATGGTGGAATCACACAACAGTAATCCATTGCAAAACCAACACAATGCATTCCAAGTTCGTAGTTAATAAAAACCACCTTATCACTTTTAGGCTCATAACCTTGTGTTTTCTTTCCATTTGCATCGATTTGTGTATATTGCTTCAACTTATTGAGTTTGAACGGTGGGTTCTTGTCATAAGCTAGAGCAGTAGTAGCAGTCATCGACATAAATGCAACTGATGCAGCTAGAGAAACTAGTAGATTTTTCTTCTTCATTGTTTCGTATCTCCCTCTTTTATTAAAATTCAGGACAAGTATTACATTTATTAATTTAAGTGAAGTTGAAAGATAAAGGTAAACAGATAGTTAATATCACAATTTGTATTTATGTGATATTAGTGTGATATTATATTTATATGCAAGTATAACTATTAGTGTTTGCATTCCATCTAAAATGTTTAGAGACCTTTTTAAATGCCTTTAAGACTATGGTGTCATTTACCTCACTTGAGTATATAGTGATAGGTGTATGATAGTAACGATTATAGGACTTTATAGGGTGAAGCACTAAGTCTTGCCAAGTAAATTCTATCTTCCCATCATAAGGCTCAAATGCAACTGTCGATATTACTAACTTATTTGTTTGTTTGCACTTAAAATGACAGACTATATTAAAGCTATCTATTTTAACATACTCTAATAAAGTAATGATATTTTGATGTGTAATTGGCATATAAATCCTAGTTTAATATTAAATGTATTAAATTGTTAGCAAAAGTTATACCAGTCTGCTTTTGCTTATTTTAGTATTTTGATTTCAAATTTTTTTTCATTACTATCAACTAACTTCACTGACCCGCCATGTGCCTCTGCAATTTGACGTGATAGAACTAATCCTAAGCCATTACCTTTGAGTTTTGTACTCTTGAAAGCTTCAAATAAATTCTTTTTATTTTCTATCTCTACACCAGAGTCAAATACAGTAAAAACATGATAATTATCATTATTTTTATAACATAACTCAATAAGTCCTTCCTCGTTTTCATCCACTTCTATCGCATCTATTGCATTTATAATGAAGTTAGAAAACAACATATCAAGTAAATCTTTATCAGCATTTATAAGAAAATCATCTTGAGGAAAAACAAACTTTATCTCTTTTGAATACCCATAGTAACTAATAGACATATCAATAGAAGCCTTGAGTTCACTCCACTTAAACTCTTTTTTTGTAGCCTCAACACCCTTAGAAAACATCAAGGTTGCCTTAATAATGCGCTCTATTCTTGCAACTGAGTTTTGTATTTCTTGAACTATAGGTAAATTTTCCTGAAGAACTCGTTTTTTAAGTGTAGAACTCATCAAAGAAATCGCTCCAATAGGGTTACGAATCTCATGAGAAAGATGTGCTGCCATTTGCCCCATAGTAGCAAGGTTTTCCTTGCGTTTTTGCTCTGTTATATCTATTGCAGAGAGCATTATCTTATCTTTATAGGAAGAACTTTTTATTAAGTAAGAGCTAGAGTTAAACTTCAACTCATAATCCTCACTTTTGTACTCTAGTAGTTTAAGAAGTTCCCACAGGTCTCTTGCCTGAGAGTTTTGCAAAAAGATAGTACCATCATCATTTACTATCCAGATGGCGTTAGGAAGAAACTCTACAACCTTTTCAACTGTATCTTGAAGATGTTCATAAGAGGCTTTTAGCTCATTAAACTCCTCTTCTACCTTATAAGTTTGCTCTATTAAAAGGTTTAACTCTTCGGGGGTTACTGTTGACATAAAATTGTTTCCATCATCCTGAAATATAATCTCTTATTGCAATTTTTATATATGCTAATCTTTTAGGTCCGATATGAGTAATTTTAAGTAATTCACTATCTTCAGCATCTATTAAATCTTTAATAGTCAAAAATGATTCTTTTAATTTAGATTTAATAGTATTTGCAACTAAATAAATTTTTAAAGAATCAACACGATGAGATAACATTCGATCAAATACACTTTCTATATTTCTCAAGTCATTTCCACAGTTAGGACAAAATTTATCATTTTTATTAAACTTACCAGTACATTTTGGACAATCACTACTTAGTAATTCTAAAATTTTATCTGTATATTCTTTAATTATTGGAGAATTTGCTGTAAAGCTCAAACCTCTTCTAGTGTCAGTCTTGCCCATCTCCTCAACTTTTAAAATATTTTCAGAAAAGCATAATGATAGATTTAAACTATAGTAATTCCCTAGGTTATCTCCGGTAGTTTTTTGGGACTTTGTAAAGTTGATAATACCTGAATACTCCAATGTCCTTAAAAGTCTTTTAAAGTCCTCATTAACCTCACTTTCTATAGATATTGTTCTAACTTTCTTTTGTCTGACTTTTTTATTATTATCTTGTAATTTAGGTATTACATAATCTTCAATAAACTTTCTTCCTATTTCCGCATAACCTCTTAAATCAATATTACCTTGAACTAATTTATCATGGTATTCCCATAATTCATTTTTTGAATGCTCCCTAATAATAGCTGTTAACTTTAATTTAGTTAAATTTTCTTCTTGTCTAACTTTATCAAGTAAATTCAAAAATCTTCTTGGATTTCCAGAAGATGCATAAGCAATTAATTTAAAATTATTTTTATCTTTTAAATTCTCACTTAAAAAATCTTCTATTAAGGTATTCAACTCATTGATATTTACTTC
>NZ_JAEMVD010000026.1 GCF_029215975.1 Sulfurimonas sp. SAG-AH-194-C20 | reverse complement strand
ACTTAATACTTTTTGCATTTTAAACTACTCCATTTTTAAGAATTTTAAGAGCTGTCTCTTCATCATCAGTTCGCATTAAAGACTCACCAACTAAGAAAGCATCTACTCCAGCTTTACTCAAGTCTTCAAGCTGTCCATGCTCATAAATTCCACTCTCAGCTACTATGATTTTACCATTTGGTATAAGAGGGATAAGCTCATAGCAAAGATTCATGTTCATCTCAAAAGTTTGCAGGTTTCTATGATTTATACCTATGATGTCTGCACCAGCGTAGATGGCTTTTGTTAAGTCAGTTTTATCATGAACCTCAACAAGAGCTTCCATACCTAAGTGTCTGGTATAGCCAAGAAGGTCTTTAAGTTCAGCCTTAGAAAGTGCTGCTGCGATAAGTAAGATAAAGTCTGCTCCATGAACAGTAGCCTCTAGAACTTGATACTTTGAAACTATAAAATCTTTACGGAGAAGTGGTATACCTACATAACGACGAATACCACCAAGATAATCAAGACTTCCTTGAAAAAAATGAGGTTCAGTGAGGATAGATATAGCACTAGCCCCTCCTCTTTCATAAGCCTGAGCAATAGCTAAAGGATCAAAGTCCTCACGAATAACACCCTTAGATGGAGAAGCTTTTTTCACTTCACTAATGATACGATAAGGATCTTCCTCTGTCGCTTTTAAGTAAGGAATAACATCACGAGGCACTCTTGCATTAAAAGCTAGCGAGCGACCAAGCCAGTCAAGAGAAAACTTTTTTTCTCTCTCTACTAAATCTTCTTTCGTTTTTTTAATTATATCATCTAAAATCATTTTCTACTTTTACCTTTTTTCTTTTTTTAAACATTTAGCTATCGCTTTTTGATGTGTTTTAACTTCAGGATCATCACCACCTTTCATTTGAGTAACTTTTTTTATGAGCTTATCTGCTTTTTTACACTGACCGAGTTTATAAAAACCCCATGCTTTAGAGTCAAGGTAAAAGGCAGACTTTGGGCGAATTGCTAAAACTTTATCAATATACATCATGCCTTTTTTAATATCTACTTCATGATCTATAAGTATATACCCTAGATAATTAAGATAGATTGTTCCCTTATTTTGAAGGATTACTTTTTCTAGTTTTATAACAACACTTTTGAGTAAAGCCTTTGATGATTTATCTTGAGCACTTTCATACTCATAAATAGCACTCTGCCCAAGATACTCAAGATTAAGTGTTTTAGAGTACAACTCTAATGCAAGTACTGCCGCTTTATCGTAATACTTTAAAGAGGAGTACAGTTGTAAAAGAACTTCATTATCACTTCTAGATTTTTCCAAAAAGTTTATCAAACTAACATAATCTTGCTTATATGCATAAATTTGAATAATTCTTTTAGTGATTTTAGGACTTTTATCTAACTCATATAGTCTTAAATACGTTGAGAGAAGACCATCAATATTGTTATCATTAGAGTAAAATGCTATTAAACGCAGGCAAATCAGTTTTGAACTACCTATCATTCGAGAGTATGTCTCTAGATGTGCTATTGCCTCTTTTTTTCTTCCTAAATTCACATAGAGAATTATTGACATTTTATCAAGAATTTTTTCATTATTCTCTTTTACATAAGCACTCTCTAGGTACTTAACAGCCAAGTCAAACTCTTGACGCTTAATATAAATATCTGAAGTTAAAAGATAATCATTTGCTTCTTTAGTCTTACTAGCTAAACTTACTGAAAGCAGTATTGCTTTATCCAGTCTATTTAACTCAAAAAGTGCCACTACTTTGTACCTGAGTAGCCTTACATCAGAACTATTCTCTTTTTGTAGAGCATCTACTCTTTGTATAAGTTTTTCATTCTCTCTAGCCATCAAGTCATTTTCTAGGGAACGATATAGGTACTCTTTTTTTTCAGATTTTTTATACAGTGTCTTAAAAAGTTTTGAAGCAGATTTATTATCTGCAACTTGTTCTGCCCGAAGAGCATAAAGTATATAAGTATCTTCATTTAAAAAAGCTTTTTCATTTGGTTTTACTTTTACAGTTTCTCGTAGGGAACATGAAGTAAAAATAAGTACAAGAGCAAAAAAGGTACAAAGTCTAATCATTAAGTATTCCTGGGCACTCTTCTTTTAGTTCTTCAACATGTGTTTTAAAGTAATCCCAAAAAGGGAATGTTATACACTGAGAAGGTCGCGTTTCATATATTTTACAGCCATTATTTTCTCTATCATAAAAAATACACTCATAAGAGTTCTCATGTTTTACTTCTTTTATAGAGTATTTATAGCCATTTTTAAAGAGATATTTTACTCCAAAATCATTAACACTTAGATTTAAAAGCTCTGCTATCTTAAATATTTCAGCTTTTGAAACATAAATGTAACCACTCTCTCCTGTACAACATCTACCCTCACAAGTTGCACAAGCATCTTGATTAAAAGCATAAGGATATCCCTCTTTTTTGATTATAGTTGACATTTTATGCTCTGTGTATTTGATTTTTTAAAAATCTCTTGCACTCTTTTTGTGTAGACTTCTTTATCCATTACTATAAGCGGTTCTAAAACTCTCATCATTGATTTTGAGCCATTTCTTGCATGAATCATCACTAAAGATGCACTTTTATTCTCTCTTGGGTGTACAAACTGAACATCACATATTCGCATTTTCACCTTAGACAATGCACTACATATATCTCCAAAAGAAAGGGGGTCATAGCAAAAAATAAAGTGTGAGTGTGGCTTAAGTAAACGCGATACTTTTTTAAAAAAGTCATCTAAAGGAAGGTTTGATGCATACCTTGCATTTAAGAGTATCTCATCTTCACTTTTTTGTACACCATTAGGGTAAAAAGGAGGATTAGAAACTATAAAATTGTATTTCACTTGTGTCTCTAGGTCTAAAAAGTTTGACTCTAAAAGTCTATACTCTATTTTATTTTCAAGTGCATTTTTTTTTGCATATACTATAAAATGTTCTTGTTTTTCAACTGCAGATATCTTAACTTTAGCAAAATCTCTGCCTAAAAGCAAACCTACTATTCCGCATCCTGCACCAACATCTAAAAGCTCTCCTTTAGGAGAAAAACGAGAAATAAAATCATAAAGAAAAAGAGAGTCAGAGTTATAAGAGTAACCTAATTCTGGTTGATAAAGTGTCATGTTAGAAAGAGACCTTTTAAATATGTTTGGATATAATTTTACTATTATATCCTATAAAGGCTTTATTCTCATGATAATTATTCCTGCACGTCTCGCATCAACACGTTTTCCTCAAAAAGTCTTAGCAGATATTGGTGGGCTTCCTATGGTTGTTCGTACTGCTAAAAGAGTAGCACATTTAGACAGAGTTGTAGTTGCAGCAGATGATGAAAAAATCATAGAAGTTTGTAAAAGTTATGGTATCGAAGCGATGCTTACTTCAACTACTCACAAAAGTGGAACAGACCGTATTCATGAATGTGCTACTATTTTGAATCTTGATGATGATGAACTTATCATAAATGTCCAAGCAGATGAGCCTTTTATAGAGCCTGATGTAGTTGAGTCACTTATAACTAAGCTAAAAATACTACAACAAACTGATGAACCCTTTATAATGGGAAGCTGTTACAATGCCATAAACGCAGATGCAGCTGAGGACCCAAACCTTGTTAAAGTTGTTTTAGATGCTAAAGACAATGCCATCTACTTCTCACGATCGGCTATTCCCTACAACCAAGGTGGTGGGGCAAAGTATTTTGGGCATATTGGGATTTATGGTTTTGCGAAGAAAAGTTTAAAAGAGTTTTGTTCTCTTAAAGATGCACCCATAGAAGACATAGAAAAGCTAGAGCAACTTCGTGCCATTTATCATCAAAAGAAGATAACTATGGTTAAGGTTGCTTCAACTGGTTTTGGAATTGACACGCTTGAAGATTTAAAGCGGGCGATAGAGATATTTCTCTAGTGTCTGGATTTTGTTTGGATAGTGTATGAACCAAACTGCTCACTCATTATAAACTCATGTTTAGAGCAAAAAGCTGTCTGCATTTTCTTAAAGAGTGACTCTGCTTCTTTTTTAGCTTCCTCTTTTGTGTTGAAGTCTTGTGTATCCCAGAGTCCATTTTTTATAAAACAACTACATGGATTCATTACATTTACTTTATACATAAACACTTTCCTTAAAAGTCAAAAATATCATCAAAATCTTCTTCTGTACCTACTGCTACTTCATCCATTTTAAGCATACTACCAATTGTCTGACAGTTTACAACGATAGTATCATTCATAAAGTCTACACTTGGTGCACCTGTGTGAAAAGATTGTTCAATCCAGTTAGTTAAATCATTACTAAAGGCTGAACACATTGGACCTAATGCTTCAGAATTTTGCATAAACGTATCTGTATTGGCAGCCATATCATTTGCAAGAGCACTTAAAGAGTTTGCTATGACATATATTTCAGAATAGCTAGAAAGGATTGAGCCTAGCTTTTCTATGTAAGTATAAATTTCAACAGCCTCTTCATCTGAAACATCTCCACTACCCACTACAAGCATTAAAGAGTTTAACTTACCTGCAAACTCTTCTAAGTCAGCCATATCATCTGGGTCAATATAATCAAAAACTTGAAGTTGTGCAGATGTATAATCTATACTACTGCTAATTTCTTCAGGTTTCTTTTCTATAATTTTTATTGGTTCAACAACTGGTACAGCGATAGCTTCTTCAGCTTCAAAAACTTCTTCTATTTTTGCAAGCTTAAATGAGAGTTTATTATCTTCTATCTTATACTCTGCGGTAACTTCGTTTTTCTTTAGAAGAAGTTTTAAGACCTGAGTAGGAATAGCGTCTATATTGTTAACAGTAAAGTACTGATAATCATATGAACTTTCCACTATAAGGTTACTCTTCACTCCTAAACGCAGCTGTACTTCCCCTAAAGAAAAAATCATTCGTACTACATCGCTTAAACCCTCATAGTTTCCATCTCCCTCTAGAAGAAAGCATTCCCATAGCTCTGATAGTGCATCTTCATTTGAGAGCTTAAAGTTAGTATAACGATTGAAAATTTCTTTAGTAAAAAGGTTTACACCCTCTTCATTTTTTATAGATTTTGAACTTCTTGAATTTATCAAGTTTATGTAATTTGATATACGAGTATTAAAAATGTCTGCGTTTACTGGTTTTGAGATATAGTCTTCTGCACCGTGAGTAAGTATCTCTTTTTGTCTTGCTTGGTCATCTACTGCACTTACTGCAATAATCATAACCTGAGTGTCATTGTGACGAATAAGTTTGGTAGCTTCTATACCGTCCATATTTGGCATCATTATGTCCATAAGAACAATATCGTACTTCTTTGACTCACACATTCTGACAGCTTCAAGACCATCAACAGCTTCATCTAAAGAAAATTCCACCCCAGTGTTTTCTTCCATATAGTCCTCTAACAAAAGGCTCATTATCATTCTATTATTTTTATTATCATCAACAATAAGTATGTTCATTCTCTTATATCCTTTTTAGCAACTCTTCTACACATTTATTATAGTCCTTCATTCCTTTAGAACGCTTTTCATCAAGAATAATTGGACTACCACTCTCAAATTGTTGTGCAAGTTTAATATCTACACCAATTGGTGAGAGTAGTTTTTCTTTACCAAATGATTTTTTAACTTTTTCTACTGATTCTTTATGCTCATTTATATGTGGGTTGTACATAACTGGAAGTATCGAAACATCTGCTATTTCTCTCTCTTGTACTTTTGCACTTTGGTACAAAGCACGTAGCATTTGACCAACGGCTACAACACCTAAATGATGAGGAACAAAAGGTATAAGAACACTATCTGCAACTTCAAGAGAGTTTTTAAGTAGTGCATCAAAAGTTGGTGGAGTATCTATGACACAGTAGTCAAAAAAGTCTGCAATTTTCTCGCGTTTAAAGCGGTTTTTCAAGATACCTCTAAGGTCTGCATACTCATAAACATCAAAGTTTACAAGAGCAGGTGAGAGAGTCAGGTTTTTATGCACAGTCGGAATAAAAGTCTCACTAAGTGTAGCACCATCAAAGATTGAGTGTACTCCAGTTATCTCACCAGGTTCACAGCCAACACCTATTGAAGCATGACCCTGTGTATCTAAGTCAAGTAAAAGGACTGAACCTTTTTTTGCTAAACCACTAGCGATATTCACGGCTGTTGTTGTTTTGGCTGAGCCACCTTTACGATTACTAACTACAATGGTTTTCACTAGTGTCAAATCCTTCTAATACTGTTTGATATAATTTTTTCTTCTCATTAAAAGTATATGAACAACTATAACTTTTTTTATAAGCCATCACAAGTTGTAAAACAGCAAGATGGATATCTTCGCACTCAGTGAAATTTAAAGAGACTTCTTCGCCTGCTTTTTCTTGTAAAAAATCTCGAAAAGAGACCACTTCATCTTCATACACTACAGATGTAAAACTTGCTTCATTTTTTTCATAAGTTATTGACATTTGTCTTCCTTTACTTTGGTAATTTTACAGTTTTAATTATATTTATTAAAACACCATCAATATCTAAGACACCATCAAGTTCTAAAAACTCACTCATGTCATTCTCACTAATATTATTGTTAATATCACTCTCTTGTACATGTGCAATGTCTTCTATCGTGTCTACTTTAATAGCAAAACAACTACCCTCGTTATCATAAATAATCAACTTTTGTAAAGAGTCAGCCACTAAGTCTAACTCTTTAATGAAGGTATCTAATGCACCCATAGTATGTTCATATATAGATGTTATATCTACATTAAACATTCTAAGTGCTTCTTTCTTATCTGATTTATACATTTTTAGGACATATCCACCTGTTACATGCAACTGTTTATGGTACTCTATGAGCTCATTTAGTATCTCAATTACATGGTCATCATAAGCAGTAAATGAGTCTATCCATTTTCCAAGACCACAAGCATGTGGATCAAGTGTTTTAGAAAAAGCAGCACCTGTCTCTACGGAAGCTCTCAAAGCTTCTACCCATGCAGCATGCCCTTTTTTTAGACCATCAAACAGAGTGTCTAATTCACTTTTATAATTTTTCATCTGTATGAGCTTACGAAAACTCAGTACTTTTATAACCTTTTTCTCATAAGACATCATTCCGTCAATATATGTATGAGCATTAGGAATGCTCGTTAAAGATATGGATTCTATAATCCTTTGAACATTTTCTATATTCATAGCATATTTATTTTCTGCGACACTAAATACTATTAAATCAACCATAATTATGCTCCTTATGCTACTTGAATATCATCTTTTAATTTTTGGCTTATACCTAAGAGACCAAGTGGATCCATAGACATGATAATCTGACCATTTCCGAGTAAGGCAGTTCCACTAAAGAGAGGGTGTCCTTCCATAATACCAACAAGTGGTTTTTGAACAACATCAAGTTGTCCTAAAAATGAGTTAACAACTACTGCTAATTGGTTCTCTTTAATGTTTAAGACAACAATAGAGAGTGGTTTATCTTGCATATCATCTTCATTTAGCATAGACTTAATAAAAAGAAGAGGAATAACATCCCCTCTAATATATACAAAAGGCTCATTATGAAGATACTCTATCTCGCTGCGTTCAATTTTAACTGTCTCGCTAACGCTATCCATTGGAATACCATAGTGAATAGAGTTCATCTCTATGTGAAGA
This sequence comes from Sulfurimonas sp. SAG-AH-194-C20, assembly GCF_029215975.1. GTDB lineage: Bacteria > Campylobacterota > Campylobacteria > Campylobacterales > Sulfurimonadaceae > Sulfurimonas. The sequence goes on along the minus strand of NZ_JAEMVD010000026.1, from coordinate 9,694 downwards.
AGTGAAGTTACAGCTAAAGACATAGGGATTGCAAGTGTAATTACAGTTCCTTCATTTGCCTTAGTAGTAATACCTATACTTCCACCAAAACCTTCTATAGATTTTTTCACAACATCCATTCCAACGCCACGACCACTAAACTCTGTGATAGTATCTGCAGTTGAGAGACCTGGGAGAAGAACCAGTTCTGCCATCTCTTTTTCACTTAGGGCATCTATCTGTTCTGGTGTCATAAGACCTTTTTCTAGGACTTTAGAAGCAACTTTTTCTACGTTTATACCAGCACCATCATCAATTATCTCGATGATAATTCTATCAGACTGAGCATAAGCTTTTAGTGTTACACAACCCATAGGGTTTTTACCCTTTTTCTCACGAACATCTGGCATCTCTACACCATGATCTAAAGAGTTTCTCATGATATGAATCATAGGATCAGCTAACATTTCTATCATGTTTTTATCTAACTTAGTCTCACCACCACTCATATCTAGTTTCACTTTTTTACCTAATGTCTTGGCAATATCACGCACAAGTTTAGGGTATCTATCAAACACATAAGATATAGGTAACATTCTCATACTCATTATAAGGTCTTGAAGCTGTTCTGAGAGACGGTTAATGAAGATATACTTATCCATAATCTCGCGTTTTATCTGCTCATGTGTCATACCTACAACATTATCAGCAAGATATGGAAGGGAGTTTTTAGCAACAAGTAATTCACCTACAACATTCATAAGAGAATCTATTGACTCTTGTTCTACTTTAACAGTTTTTCCAACAATCGCTTTTTGTTTCTCTTCTTTAGGCTGTACTTTTGCTTTTTCAACCTTAGCTTCTTTTACAACTTCTACTTCTACTTTTTTCACTGGTGCAACAACTTTTTCAACTGCGACAACTTTCTCTTCAACTTTTTCAACTTTTTCTTCAACTACTTCTTTAGCTTGCGTTACTTCTTGTTTAACTTCTGGTTTTACAAGACCAAGTTGTACATCTAAAAAGGCCTGAACACTCTCAACATCTGTTAGTTCAGGCATATCAGGTACATACTTTCTTGTTTTTTCTAGTGTTACTACAATACGGAGTAAATCATCATCTTCTTCAATATAGTTTAAAGCTTTTTTCTGTTGCTCAAAAATACTTTTTAGTGTCGCTGTAACATGCTCATTTATCTCAACTGCACTTGTCTCAAATGAGACTTCTTTTTTCTCCTCTTGAGCTACTGTCTTTTCTGATTCTGAAGATTCTGATTCTGAGTAAGCTTCACCCTTATATAAAGAGCTAAAAAAACCTTTAAGTTTAGCTACATCTTCTTCTTGTATCATTCCTAAAATATCTAAAATTCTTGTCATTTTCGAATGTTGGATTGTATCTATCCCAACAAGTTCAATAGCACTACTAACTTCATTTTTAATAGTACTTAAATCGGACTTATCAGTAATACTTGAGAGTTCTTTTAGTGAGTCTATTTGTAAACCCGTATCACCATAAGTTATTCCAAGAAGTGTTTGAATGTCTAAAGGAAGAAACTCTAACTCATCTATAAAGTTAAAAAGTGAGTCTTCTATCTCTTCGTATGTCGCATATATAAATGCAACTAAAGAAGTTTTAAGGAGTAAACCCTCTTCATCTTCCGTACCACTTAATACAGACTTAGTATTTTCATCACTCATACAAGAAAAAACACCTACTACTTTATCTTCTAAAAGACTCATAGTATAGATAGGGTCATTTCCATAAACCATGCAAGAATCATCTATATCAAAAGTAACAGCATAAAGATGTGCCTCTGCACAGAATGATTCATCAATCTCTTCTTGCTTGAAAGGAATTTTAATATTTGAGACACCACGGAGTGTAAACATAGGAAGATTTACAACATTATTTTTATCAGCTAAGTTAAATGGACATGCCCAATTCACTTCACCCTCAAGCTCTTTACCCATTTGTGCACTTAAACTCGCTACGATGTTTGCAACTGTCTCTTCATCAGCCTCAACAACATCTCCTGTCTCTTCTGCAGCTTCAATTAAGTTAACTACTTCATCAAACGCATCATATAGTACTTCAACCATACTATCAGCAAATTCGAGTTTCCCACCGCGGAGCATATCTAGTAAATCTTCAGCATGATGTGTAATGTTTTTTACTGCTTCAAAGCCTACTATTCCACTACCACCTTTAAGTGTATGTGCTGCACGAAAGACTGAGTTTAAAAGTTCAGGATCGTCTCCACCAATCTCACCAATATTTTGATCAATAAAGGCTAGGTTTTCTCTCGCTTCACTTAAAAACTGTTCTAATAACTGGTCCATAATATCTCCCTAATTCTTTACTAAAATATCTATATATGCTTGAAGTTGGTCTGGCTTTATCGGTTTTGTTTCAAATAAATTTGCCCCAACTTTATATGCATTTATCTTATCTTCTTCTTTGGCTTGTGTTGTTACCATAATTACCGGTACTTCTTTATGTCTCTCTTGTTTACGTAAATCTTTTATAAAAGAGTATCCATCCATAATGGGCATATTAACATCAACTAAATACAAATCTATTTGCATATCTAAACTTTTCTCTAATGCTTCCATTCCATTCTCAGCTTCGACTATATCCATACCCATCGTTTTTAAAATTGCGCCATGGTAGTTTCTTACTGTTTTTGAATCATCTACGACCATTATTGTTGACATCATATTCTCCTAAAAAAATTCTATTGTCTCGTCTGCATCAGATGCAGAAATTTTACCTGAAAATCTATTCTTTTTATCTTGAGCTTCAGCAAGTGTAAGACTTAATTTCTCTTGTAGTTTGTTTATACTTTCTTGTGCTAAACCCTCATCATTTTTATATGCATGTGAGAACATATCTATACTTTTTTTCATACTGTCTATGGCTTCTATACTAGCATTTAATTGTTGTGTGATAATATCTTGATACTGCAACGCAGTAGATATATCTTCATCAATTTCTAAGTTGTTTTTTTCCATAAAAGAACTCATTTTCATTAAAGATTCATTAGAAAGTTCTACAACATCCACTTGAACACTTTTAATATGTGAGAGAAGTTCATCTATCGAATCAAGCATGAGCATTTCCATATCCTTATGCCGGTAAACGCAGCACTCTTGTAATGGCTTGTTTAAGCTGTGCTGGATTAAATGGCTTTACTATCCATCCGGTAAGTCCTAATGCTTTACCCTGCTGTTTTAACTCAGGTTTAGTCTCGGTTGTAAGCATTAATGTTGGTGTTCTTCCTGTCGCAGGTACACCTCGGAGTCCTTTTAAAAACTCAAACCCATTCATTACGGGCATATTTAAGTCTGTTATTATTAAATCTGGTGTCATTCCTGCTTTTATCTCTGCTAAGGCAACCTGAGCTTCTGTATATTGTTTTACTTCTATAGGCATTGAGTTAGTCACCATTCTCGTTGACGCTAAAGCGGTCTCACTATCATCTACAAATATTACTAATGGCATTATTTTTCCTTTTTATTAAATTATTTTTGATATATCAAAGTATTATCGACTTTTTTGGCATTAAATACCGAAACAATTCGACTCATATATTCAGCATGTCCTAAAAGAACATAACCACCAGGGTTAAGCATGTCATAAAATGTCATAGCAACTTCTTTACGTGATGCATCATCAAAATAGATAAGCATATTTCTTGAAAAGATAACATCAAATTTTCCAAGTTTACGCATCTGTGCTTTATCAAAGACATTTGCAACTTGAAAATCCACACTTCCTTGTAAATCTTCTCCCAACTCATAGCCTAAAGATTTTTTATTAAACCATCTGTTTAAAATATCTTTAGGTATCGCATGAATAGCACGTTCACTATATTTAGCAATTTTTGCTTTTTTTATAACAGTAGAGTCAATATCTATACCAACAACTTCGATATCTCTTTCCTCAACAACAGTTCCCTCTTCTACGATATGAAGTATCATAGAGTATGGCTCTTCCCCAGTTGAACAAGGAGATGAGAGAATTCTCAAAGGTTTTGAAGCTGGCATTTTTGCATGAAGTTCTGGTAGTATTTTATTTACTAAAGCCTCAAACTGATCTTTTTCTCTGAAAAAATATGTCTCATTTACTGTTACAGCATTCATAAGTTCTTGAAACTCTAAACCCTCTTTATCTTCAAAACGAAGTTTAAAAAAGTATTTCCTAAAGTTGTCTAGTTCAAGTTTTTTTGCACGACTATCGATAAATTTTGCTAACTTTTCATAGTGTTTATCCATCTCCAAGTGTATTCCACTTTTTCTGTAGATAAACTCACCTATCTTTGTAAAATTTTCTTTGGATAAAAGGTAAGCCATATTTATTTATCCTTTTATCATTGTAATTGCACCATCAACGGCAAATGTTACATAAACTTCATCTTTAAAACGTTCCTTTAAAGACTCTAAAAGAGGGATGTCATCGACTTCACCAATCTCACCCATATAATCAACTGCCGTCATTGCAACATTTATATCTTCTTCAGTTTCTAAAAGTTCTATCAGCATATCACGAGATTCACTAAAACTTACATCACCCAAAACATTAATTGCAAAGATTCTCAAGTCTCTATCATCTCCAATTAAGAACTTAACTATGTAGTACTTAATCGAATCTCCAAAATCTCGTAGCATAGAAATTCCTAAATTTCGTATATAGGCATTTTCTAATTTTAATAGATCCATAATCATCTCAATAGGGGCTTCATCAGGATCCATTCCCGAGATAGTGGCTGCTATTTTTGTTGATACTGGTCTATGTGCATCTTCATTGAAAATGTACTCTACGAGAAATTCTCCACCCTTATGAAACTTTACTATCTCATCTATAATATAATCTTTTTGTGCATCTTCATCTGTTTGGTTAAAAGCTTTAGTAGCTTCTTCTAAACTTGCGTAAGTTTCTAGTTCGGCTACATCTTGTTCAATATGTTTTTTAACTAATGCCATCTACATTTCTCCTTATCTTAGAGTTGCTATTTTTTTGAGTATATTTGAGAAGCTTAGCTGTTCTTGAACACCACCTCTGTCATATGCTTCTTTTGGCATACCATACACAGTTGCACTCTCTTCGCTCTCACCTAAGGTATACGCACCTGCTTGTTTGATTTTCACCATAGCATCTGCACCATCATCACCAATTCCAGTCAGTATGACCCCAACTAAACTTTTACCATCAAATAGTTCAAGTGCTGACTCCATCATTGTTTTAACACTGGGTTGAAAAAAGCATGTACCTTTATCTTTATCTTCACGTATAACTATTTTTCCAGAAACTTTTTTTGTAAAACCCATATGAACACCACCACGAGCAAGGTAAACGGTACTTGGTAAAAGCTCCATGTTTTGTTTTGATTCAAACACAGGAAGTACACAAGCTCTATCTAAACGCTCCGCAAATGCTGCTGTAAACTGTTCTGGCATATGCTGAACTATACAAACAGTATGTTTAAAGTTAGCAGGAAGTGCTGCACAAATCTGTTCAATTAGACCTGGTCCACCTGTTGATGAGCCTATAAGTATTATTTTTTCAAGATCTCTTGAGGTTCTAGTGTCACTTACTTGGGAAGTTCTTGAAGACTCTGCACGATGAGGCTCACGTGTTGTTCTTCTTGACATACTTCTTTTTAAGCGTCTTGGAGAAATTCGACTAAGAGAACTTACCTTAGCCAATATTTCTTCACGATTTGCATGCTTTCCTATGTTCATAGTACCTGGCTTAGCTATGTAATCTACTGCACCTAAATCTAAAGCATCCATTGTAATAGTTGCATCTTCTGTGGTTAAAGAGCTGACCATTAAAATGGGTGTTGGTTGTGCTTGCATTATTTGCTTTACAGCTTCAATACCATCCATTACAGGCATATTTATATCCATTGTAATGACATCGAACTGATGTTGTGTTGCTTTTGTTACAGCTTCTTGACCATTTTTTGCAAGCTCTATATCAAAACCCAAACTAGCTATCATCTCAGAGAGCTGTTTTCTTACTAATGCTGAGTCATCAACAATAAGTATACTTTTAGGCATTTTTTTCTTCCTTTGCTACTATTTTTTCAATGTCCATAGATAATACTAATCTTTTACCATCATTAAGATGTAAAATATTTTCAAAGTAACCATTACTCTCTTCTCTAATATCTTCACGTTTTACTCTCAAGATATCACTTACACTATCTACTACAAAACCTATGCGATTATCGTGAATGTTACAAACTATTATTTTTGAATCTTCATTAATCACAGTCTCTAAATTTAGCTTATCAAACAGAGAAACATTTGTTACAATTTGACCTCTAATGTTAATGATTCCATCAATTGCACTATCAGTAAATGCAACTTTAGTTGAAGATACTGAATCTATAATTTCATCAACACACTCTATATCAAAAGAGTACTCTTTTTGTCCTAGCTTAAAGACTATAACTTCCATAGCATATTCATCACTCTGTATATTTTCATCACTCACTTTAGTAGACTCAACAAAAGCATCATTTGCTTGTAATATTTCTAAAATCAACTGCTCATTGAAAAAAGATACAAGAGAATCCTTATCATGAATAATACCTGCGATTTTATTACCCTCAAAAGTATCTTTCATATACTCAACATCACGTTTATAAAAACTTTTAATGTCTATGATAGAGTCTATAAAGAGACCTATCTTTTTCCCATCATAAGAGATAACCAAGATACGATTTTCATCACTTGTTTTTGGTTCAAATCCATAATAAACACGTAAGTCAATCACCATTAATAGTTCTTGTCTTAAAGTGATGAGTCCCATCAACTCTTTAGATGAACCTGCCACTTCAGTAAACTCTGTATCAGCCAAGATTATCTCTTGAAGGTAGTCAATCTCTAACGCATACTTCTCATTAGACATTGAGAAGATTAGAAATCTCGAGCTATCCTCTTCTACAATAATGTTTTCCTTAACTTTCCCTGTTACAATTTCTTTTGCAGGGATATTAACCTTGTTTATTTTTAAAAACAGTTCTTCAAGAGAGAGCACTTGAATGAGTAAATCTTTGTATTTGTATATGGCGATAACAGGATCGTCTTTATCATCTAAATAATCAATATTTTCTTGTTCAACTTCAACTGTATTATAAACATCACTTACTAGCAAAGTGTTTGATGAAAGCTCTTCATTTAAGCTAACAACTCTACTTTTATGGTCTTTTATATCTACTTTTTGCATACCAAGAAGTAAATTCATATCAACCATAGCGACAACATTTCCACTCACTGAGCATAATCCTCTTACACCAGATGGGCGTAGAGGCAGAGGCATTAAGTCTGGAACTCTTGAAATTTGGTTTATATATTCAGTTGAAATACCATAATTTTCATGAGCATTTTTAATAATTAAAATCTCTTGAATTTGCATCGTTTGCACCTATTATTTAACCTTGTTGTAGTTCGTCTGCCATTACAGCCAACTCTTCAACACCTTCACCAATATGAGTCACAGTATCGATAATCAACTCACTCGCTTTACGTGATTCACTTGCATTTCTAGCACTAAGTTCAACTGCTTTTTGAATCTCGTTAATACCAATCATAACCTGATTCATACCTTCTAGATTTTGATCATTCGCAGCTTTGAGTCCTGTGTACTTATCGAGTAAATCTACCAACATATCTGTAATAACAATAATATCGTTCACCAAAGATGAAATACTTCCCTCTTCAGATGCTTGTGAGCGCAGTAAGTTACCCCAATCAGTTTTAACAGTATCTATCTCAGAATTCATTGACTCAACGATATCATTAATCTTCTCAGTATTACTTTCAGAGTCTTTAGCAAGATTTCGAATGTCAGATGAAACAACAGCAAAACCTTTTCCAAAATCACCCGCACGAGCAGCTTCAATAGACCCACTAATAGCAAGCATATTTAACTGTACAATTGAGTTAGAGATATTTCCAACTGTTTTATCAACACTTTTTGTCTCTTTTACAATTATATTTAACTCTGTTGCTGCAGTGTTTCCTTCGTTAATAGAATCACCAAATGAGGACTTGATTTCAACAACTGAGGCTTTTACTTCATTAAAAGAGATTTTTAAGAGGTCAAAGTTTCTTCTTGCTATTTCTATGAGTTTATCAATATCTTTTGCTACTATAAGACCTGACTCTATAAGTTCTTTATTATTTAATGCACTCTGGTTTGTGCTTTGAGAAGACTCTTCCATTTGGTTTAAAGAACCTGTAACATCTTCAAGTGCATTTTGAATTTCATCCATTGAAGCACTAATCGTATCTGCACTCATAGCAATATCTTCAGCTGACTTCATGGTATCAGTTGAAAATTTCAACTCTTCTGCTTGAGTAGACAACTCTTTAATGTCATCTTCAGTTTGAGATAGTGCAGTTGATTGGATTTCAATACTGTTGAGTGTTTTTTCAACTGAGAGTGCGATTTCACTAGAAGCTTGAGCTATTTCACCTGAACCTTCATTGATTTTTTCAATAAAGTCACCAAGTTGTATCGTATATGAACCGATACTTTTTGCCGCTTCAACAGAATAAACTGCAATTTTTGTAAGTTCTTCCATCTTTAAAGAAAGGGCAGTACCTTTTGTACCATTTAGAGAAATAATAGTTGTTGTTGAACCGATACTTTTAATAATACCATCTATACTTGATTGAATTTTATTTACAAGTTCAGAAATAAACTCTGCATTTTTTTCACTCTCACCTGCTAATGCACGTGTTTCATCAGCCACAACTGCAAAACCTTTACCATGCTCTTTAGCACGAGATGCTTCAATAGCTGCGTTTAGTGCGAGAAGATTAGTCTGATCTGCAATTTTTGCGATAAAACCAACTGCATTACCAATGTTTTGAGAAGACTCTTTTAACTCTTCACTTTTTGTTGATGATTCTTTTGCAACAGTAACGGCATCGTCCATTCTAGTGACTGAAGTGTTTATTTTACCAACAGCAGCCATAATGTTATCCCCTGCTGCAATAGTTGAGATTTCAACAGCATTAATAGTTGTTGTCATTCTTCCTATATTGTTACTAATGTTTTTAACATTTGAGAGGGCTTGTTCACTTGCTCCACTATTTTCTTCTGCTGCTGTAGCGATTTGTTCCATTGAAGATTTCAACTCTTCAATAGCACTAACACTCTCCTGCGCATTTTCTAGTATACTTATAGAAACACCTGCAAGACTTTCACTTATCTGTTGCTGTTTTGCTAATGTTCTTTGTTTGCGTTTATCTACTCCACCTGAAGAGACTACTGCAGAAGGTGAACCCGAATTACTTTTTTTCATTAGTGCCATATTGTTTTCCTTATCTTAATCTAGTGTTGCATAAAGCTCTGAAGCTTTTTGAATATCTTCGCGTGAAGGCTTAACTCTAATAGAAACATATTTAATATTTCCACTTTTATCTGTTGAACGAAGTACTGTTGCATAAACCCAGTAGTACCCGCCCCCTTTTCTTTGGTTCTTAACATAACCAGTCCAAAAACCTTTGCTCTGAACATCATCCCACAAAGACTTAAATGCAGCTCTTGGCATTTCTGGATGTCTTACAACATTATGTGGTTGACCAATAAGGTCATCAGATTTCATATTTGCTACTTTTAGAAATGAGTCACTCGCATAAGTAACTATTCCTTTATCATCTGTTTCAGATAAAAGATAAAGTTCACTGTATAGAAC
>NZ_JAEMVD010000025.1 GCF_029215975.1 Sulfurimonas sp. SAG-AH-194-C20 | reverse complement strand
AGTCATAATGACTCATAACCATCACAGCCATAAAAGTAGCACCAGATAGTAGTAAAAAGGCTTTAATGATTTGCACCCAAGTAGTCGTAAGCATACCACCAAATGTTACATAAAGAATCATCAAAACACCAACTAGTATAACTGCCACTTCATACTGCAGTCCAAAAAGTAGTTGAATTAACTTTCCACTTCCAACCATCTGTGCGATAAGGTATAAAATAACAGTAGCGATAGAGCCAAACGCAGCGAGAATACGGATAGGAGTTTGACGAAGTCTGTAAGAAGCAACATCTGCAAAAGAGTACTTTCCTAAGTTACGAAGGGGTTCTGCTATCATAAAAAGGATTATCGGCCAGCCCACTAAAAAACCTATGGAGTAGATAAGTCCGTCGTATCCTTTAAGATAGACAAGTCCAGATATACCTAAAAACGAAGCAGCAGACATATAATCCCCTGCTATTGCCATACCATTTTGTAGACCTGTAATTCCACCGCCTGCTGTGTAGAAATCTTTAGGACTTTTTGTGTGCGAAGCTGCCCAGTAAGTTATACCTAAGGTTGCACCTACAAAAATCACAAACATTACTATGGCAGGGATGTTTAAGGCTTGCTTTGTCACCTCTCCTTCTATCGTTCCTGATGCAAAGATAAAAACGGATGAAAGTAGTAAAAATGTTAAAATTTTTCCCATTATAGTTTTTCCTCTAAATTTTTTGATATTTTTTGTGCTAGTTCATCAAACTCACCATTTGCTCTAAATGTATAAATGCCCGTTAAAGCAAATGCAAAAATAATTATAAAAATTCCAAGAGGAATACCGATGGTAGTGGTAGAACCTTCAAAAAGAGGAATAGCTAAGATAGAGGGCTTAAAAGCTATGGTTAATATGAAAGTAAAATACACGATTAACATTGAGAGTGTTAATTTCAATGCGAATGAAGTTCTTTTTTTCACTAATTTTTGATAATTTTCATCATTTATGATGATCTCTACAAACTCTTTTTTCATCTTCAATCCCATAGTTAAATTTTACATTTTATTTAAAGTATAAGATTATATCCAGATTATTTTTACTTTATTTAAAAAATTCCACTATAATTCCAAAAATTAAAACTAAGGTAATACAAATGTTTGGACAAAAAGAATTAAAAAAATACGAAATTAGTGCAGAAGACTCACTTAAACAACAATACGCAAAAGTAGATACAGCTAGAGGTGTTATCTGGATTAAACTTGTTCCAGAGGAAGCGCCTAACACAGTAGCAAACTTTGCTCATTTATGTGAAACTGGTTACTATGACAACTTAAACTTTCACCGTGTTATCCCTGGATTTATGGCTCAAGGTGGCTGTCCACAAGGTAGTGGAACAGGTGGACCAGGATGGGCTATAGAGTGTGAAACTTCTTCAAACACTTCAGTACACACACCAGGTACACTTTCAATGGCTCATGCAGGACCAAACACAGGTGGAAGCCAGTTCTTCATCACTTTTGTTGATACTCCTCATCTAGATGGCATTCACACAGTTTTTGGTGCGATTGAAAAAGAAGATGCTGCTTCATTTGAAGTACTTGCACAAGTTCAAGGTCAAGATGCTATCAATTCTATTTCTGTTGTTGAGTCAAGAGACTAAATGTTAGTACATATTTGCTGTAGTGTTGACTCCCACTTCTTTTTAGAAAAGCTACAAGCAGATTATCCACAGGAGAAACTTACGGGTTTCTTCTACGATCCAAACATCCATCCCTATTCAGAATACCAGCTGCGTTTACTCGATGTTGAACGTTCATGTAAAAAGTTAGGAATTGAACTTATTGAGGGAAAATACGATTATGAAAACTGGCTTCAAGCCGTCCGTGGACTTGAAAATGAACCCGAAAAAGGGGCTCGTTGTGAAGTCTGTTTTGATAAGCGTTTTTCAGTTAGTGCAGAGAAAGCCCTAGAACTTGGTGAGAAAAAAATCACGACTACCCTACTTGTAAGCCCTTTAAAGTCTCAAGAACAACTCAAACGTGTGGGTGATGCTTTTTATGAAAAAAATGGTGTTGAGTTTATTGCTGTTGACTATAGAAGTGGTGGTGGAAGTCAAGACCAGTCTCGTGTAACAAAAGAAGAACAACTCTACCGTCAAGACTACTGTGGCTGTATTTTTGGTTTAACTATGCAAAGAGAGCAACAAGAGAAGTTAATGGATGAGATGTTTAGCCCAATTTCGGGTTCTATTCTTCCAGCATCTATAGAAGAAAGAATCGCAATGTATACACTCCGTAACCAACTTGAAGATGAAAATAAAGAGTACAAAATAATCAAACAAAAATTTCTTAACTATAGAGAGTTTAACTTCAAAGTCATCAAAGGAAAGACTAATGTTCTTGATGCTTATGCCCTCTCCTACTCTACACTTCCACGCAAACGTGCACAGGGAAGAGTTGAATATAGTGCACAAAATATCCACTACTTTAATCGTGAAGAGATAAAATTTATCACTTTAGAGTTTTTTAATGAGCAAAACCAAACACAATACAAAACTATAAAAGAATTAATTTTCAACCCTTTAACACAAGAAAAAGAACTGAACTTTAGAGCACAAATAAATGATACAAACTATGATTTAAGTCCTATTATAGTGATGCAAGAGATTCCTGAGGGTAAACTCACTATCACTCTTGATTCTAAAACTTATGAAGACACAAAAGAAAAACTAATCCTTTTATAATCTTTATTTGGGTAAAATAACTCAAAATATTACTATAGAAGGCTTTTACTTATGATTATGGATGTTACAGAGATACAAGAGATACTTCCTCACAGATACCCTTTTTTACTTGTCGACCGTGTTACAGACCTCACAAAAGGTGAGGTTATCTACTCTTACAAAAATGTTTCTATCTCAGAGCCTGTTTTTCAAGGGCACTTCCCAGGTCACCCAATCTACCCTGGTGTTATGATTTTAGAAGGAATGGCACAAGCTGGTGGAATCTTAGCATTTAAAAGTATGGATTTATCTCCAGAAGATATGGCGAATAAAGTAGTTTACTTCATGAGTATAGATAAAGCAAAATTTCGTGCTCCTGTAAAACCAGGTGATAAACTAGAGTACAAGATAACTGTACTTAAAAATAAAGGTCCTATCTGGGTACTTAAAGGCGAAGCTTATGTTGATGGCAAGTTAACAAGTGAAGCTGAGCTAAAAGCCATGATAGTTGATAAGTAAGCCTTAAAATGTCAAATATATCTAAACTAGCCATCATCGAAGACGGTGCAGTAATTGGTGAAAATGTCGAGATAGGTCCTTTTTGTTTTATCTCAAGTAAAACAATTATTGGAGAAGGCACTACTATCGCTGCGAACACTTGCATCTATGGTAAAACGACTATTGGAAAAAATAATAAAATATTTTCTCATGCTGTTATCGGTTCTATTCCCCAAGACTTAAAGTTTAATGGTGAGGATGTTGAACTTATCATCGGTGATGATAATACTATTCGTGAGTTCACACTTTTTAACCCTGGAACTAAAGGTGGAGGTAGTAAAACTATCGTTGGAAACCATAACCTTTTTATGGGTTATGTTCACCTTGGTCACGATGTTATCATCGGGAACCACTGTATTTTAGCAAATGCAGCAACCCTTGCGGGTCATGTTGAACTAGGTGATTATGTTGTTGTTGGTGGGATGACTCCTATTCATCAGTTTATTCACATTGGTGACTATGCTATGATTGGTGGAGCTTCTGCTCTGGCCCAAGATGTACCTCCATTTTGTATGGCAGAGGGTAACCGTGCTAACCTTAGAGGCTTAAACCTCACAGGTCTTCGTCGTCACCTAGAGCGCGATGATATAAATACACTAAAGTCTGCTTACCGTGAACTTTTTGAGTCGGGACAACCACTTAAAGAGACAGCGAGTAGACTACTAGAAGAGACTAAAAACCACTATGTTAATGATTTATGTGACTTTGTTTTAAAAACAAAACGTGGAATCCCATTTGAGAGAAAAAATAATGATAAATAGAAACTGTAGTTTTTGTGATGCAACTGAGAGTGAAGTAAATCCTCTCATAGCTGGAAACGGTGTGTATATCTGTAAAAACTGTGTAACTTCAGCATATAAAATTATGTTTGGTGATGAGAGCCAAACGCAGATACAAGAAAATGAAGAGCTTCTCGAAGCGGTAAATAACCTTATGACTCCAAAAGAGCTGAACAACTTTTTAGGTGAGTATATCATCGGTCAAGAGCGTGCTAGAAAACTTTTAAGTGTAGCCGTATACAACCACTACAAACGTATATTTAAAACAACGCAGGTTAAAGATGACGATACAGAAATAGCAAAATCAAATGTACTTTTAATTGGTCCAACGGGTTCGGGTAAAACTCTTATGGCTCAAACAATTGCAAGAGTTTTAAATGTTCCTATCGCTATTGCTGATGCTACAAGTCTAACTGAAGCTGGTTATGTTGGTGAAGATGTTGAAAACATTCTTACTAAACTAATCCAAGCTGCTGATGGTGATGTTGAGCGTGCACAAAAAGGTATCATCTTCTTAGATGAAGTAGATAAAGTAGCACGAATGAGTGAAAACCGTTCTATCACTAGAGATGTAAGTGGTGAAGGTGTTCAACAAGCACTTCTTAAAATCATAGAAGGTTCTCATGTAAACATTCCACCAAAAGGTGGACGTAAACATCCTAACCAAGAGTTTACTTCTATTGACACTACTAACATATTATTTATCTGTGGTGGTGCATTTGATGGTCTTGAAGAGATACTCAAACGCAAGCAAGGTGCAAATATTTTAGGTTTTGGACATGAGAAAAAAACAAAAGATGAGAAAAAACCTACATTTGATATGGTTGAACCTGATGATTTAGTTCATTTTGGTCTTATACCTGAGCTTGTTGGACGGCTTCCTATTATCGCATCTCTGAGTGAAATCAGTGAAGATGATATGGTTCGCATTTTAACTGAACCTAAAAACTCTCTTATCAGACAGTACCAAAAACTTTTTGCTATTGATGAAGTGGAATTAAACTTTGAAGAAGAGGCACTTTTAGCTATTGCTAAAAAGTCTATTAAACGTAAGACTGGGGCTCGTGGACTTCGTGCAATTTTAGAAGAGAACATGATAGACATTATGTATGAACTCCCAGAGTATGCAGGATATGAAGTTCTCATTACAAAAGAAGTTATAGATGATGGTGCACAGCCAGTATATATCAAAAAAACAACACAAAAAATAGCATAAGGTAAATAACTATGATTTTTAATAAATTAATTGGACTTTTTTCAAATGATCTATCCATCGACTTAGGAACGGCTAACACTATTGTTATAGCTAAAGGGCGTGGAATCATTATAAATGAGCCTTCTGTTGTAGCTGTAAAGACTGAAAAATATGGTCAAACACGAGTACTTGCTGTTGGACATGAGGCTAAGGATATGGTTGGAAAAACTCCAGGGAATATAAAAGCTATTCGTCCTATGCGTGATGGTGTAATCGCTGACTTTGATATGACTGAAAAGATGATTAGAAAGTTTATAGAAAAAGCACATGGTCGTAGCTCTTTAATTTCTCCTCGTATTATCATCTGTGTACCTTATGGTCTTACTCAAGTTGAGCGAAAAGCTGTTCGTGAATCTGCACTCTCTGCTGGTGCACGTGAAGTTTTTCTTATAGAAGAGCCAATGGCAGCTGCAATTGGTGCTGGTGTTGATATTCGTGAGCCACAAGGGAACTTAGTAGTTGACATCGGTGGTGGAACTACTGAAATTGGTGTTGTATCTTTAGGGGGACTTGTACTCTCAAAGTCTATTAGAACTGCTGGTGATAAGATAGACCAAGGAATCATCAACTTTGTAAGAAAAAAATACAACCTTCTCATAGGTGAACGTGTTGCTGAAGATATTAAAATAAATATAGGAACTGCTGTAACTCTTGATGAAGAACTTGTAATGACCGTAAATGGTCGTGACCAAGTTGAGGGACTTTTAAGTTCAGTTGAGCTTACTTCTGAAGATGCAAGAGAAGCGATGAAAGAACCACTCAAAGAAATAGCAGAAGCACTTCGTAATGTACTAGAACAAATGCCACCTGATTTAGCAGGTGATATTGTCAATCATGGTATCATTTTAACAGGTGGAGGAGCACTTATTCGTCAACTAGATAAATATCTTTCCAATATTGTAAAAATTCCAGTTTTCGTTGCAGATGAACCACTCCTCGCCGTTGCTCGTGGAACAGGTCGAGCACTTGAAGAGATAGATTTACTACAAGAACTATTTGAGAATGAATAAAGAGTTATTTTCCTATCTTTTCGTAATTATTGCACTCCTAGTGGGTGCTCTATATTACAACAACACTATACAGTCACCTATTATTTCCTCTCTTAATGCAGTCAAAACATCCTATCATAATCTAAACCAATCCATTAAACAGACTTTTAATGAACATTTTTTTCAAGCAGATACAATCCAAAATTTACGCGAAAACCTTGCAAAGTATGAGAAAAATCATCTTGTTATGCAAGAGTTAGCAGGAGAAATTCATGATCTATACAATGAGAATCACTCCCCTTTAAAGTTAAATACAAAAGTAGAACTTGTTCGTACCATCTCGTACCAAAAATTTGGAAATTTCAACCGCTTATGGATGGAAGTTCCTGATTATAATAGTTCTAAGATATATGGATTAACCTATAAAGAATTAGCTGCAGGTATTATAATTTCAAAAAACGGCAAAGCTTTAGCATTACTAAATCAAGATATAAAAAGTGCTTATGCAGTTTATATCGGGCATGATAGTGCTCCAGGAATAGTACATGGCAACAATGATGATTTACTCATTGTCAACTTTATTCCTGCATGGTCTAAGATAAATAAAGGTGATGAAGTTATCACTTCTGGACTTGACAATATTTTTATAAAAGGGCTTAAAGTTGGTCGTGTTATTTCAGTAACCTCTTCACAAGGCTATCAAAATGCCATCATTGAACCCTATTATAAAAGTAATGAACCTAGTTACTTTCACATGATAAGGAGTATTCGATGAAATACATATTACTACTAAGCCTTTTGGCTCTTTCACTCTTTGCACAAGAGACATTAACAACACAAAAAAAACAAAAACTTACACTTGGGCTTGGACCATATTTTCAAACACAACCATATAAAGATGTTGATGCACTCTTAGTGCCCTCCCCTGTTATCTTTTTTGATAATGGTCTTTTTTATGTAAGGTGGAGTCGAGCAGGTGTTTACTTTTTAGGAAACAAAGGGGAGGAGTTTTCATGGGGTTTTTCTCTAACAGTTCAACCACGGACATATGGCTACAAAGCAGAAGATTCTAAATATCTAGCAGGTATGGATGATAGAGAGAATACTTTTGAAGGTGGTCTAGCATTTAGTGCTACATACAACGACACTTATATAGAAGCTATGCTTATCACCGATATGCTTGTAAGATACGAATCTTGGTTATTTAAAACAGAAATTGGAGATGAATTTCACTTAGGTAATTTTGTTCTTTATCCAAGTATTATTATCGTGTATGAGTCTGCTGATTTCGTAAACTACTACTATGGTGTGAAAGAAAATGAAGTCGATACAAGTATAGGCAGAACACTTTTCACACCAGGTGAAGGATGGCAATTAGGTGCTCAAACTTACATAGAGTATCCTTTTACGGACAAGCTCTCAGGACTTGTAAACTTAAGAGTAGACAGGCTTCCAACAAGTGCTATTAATAGTCCTTTAGTAGATGAAAGTTTTATCTACTCAGGATTAGTTTCTCTCATATATACCTTTGAGTATTAGGAAACTTCTCCAAAACTCATCAAATTTTAAGTGCCTTTTAGCTATAATAATTAAATTTTTATAAACATATTTGAAGGGTAAAAATGCCAAAACGCACCGACATTAATACTATTTTACTTATAGGTTCTGGTCCGATTGTTATCGGTCAGGCTTGTGAATTTGACTACTCTGGTACACAGGCTGTTAAAACTCTTAAAGAGTTAGGCTACCGTGTAATCCTCATCAACTCTAATCCTGCAACTATTATGACTGACCCTGAGTTCGCAGATAGAACTTACATCGAACCGATAAAAGAAGATGTAATTGCTCAAATCATCAAAGATGAAAATGTAGATGCAATACTTCCAACGATGGGTGGACAAACTGCTTTAAATGTTGCAACATCTATGTACGAAAAAGGTATGCTTGAAGGCATTGAGTTTTTAGGTGCAAGTCCAGAAGCTATACATAAAGGTGAGGATCGTTCTGCTTTTAATGAAGCGATGATTAAAATAGGGATGGATTTACCAAAGAGTAAGAATGCTTACACAGTTGAAGAAGCTATTGAAGTTGTAAAAGAGATAGGTTTTCCAGTAATCAGCCGTGCTTCATTTACACTCGCTGGTGGTGGTTCTGGTGTTGCTTACAATATGGAAGAGTTTAAAAAACTTGCAGAGGAAGGTCTCTCAGCTTCTCCTGTAAATGAGATAGAGATTATGGAATCACTTCTTGGTTGGAAAGAGTATGAGATGGAAGTTATCCGTGACAAAGCAGACAACTGTATCATCATCTGTACTATTGAGAACTTTGATCCTATGGGTGTTCATACTGGTGACAGTATCACTGTTGCCCCTGCCCTAACACTTACAGATAAAGAGTACCAACGCATGAGAAATGCTTCTTTTGACATCCTTCGTGAGATTGGTGTTGATACAGGTGGCTCTAATGTTCAGTTTAGTATAGACCCTAAAACTGGTCGTATGATAGTCATCGAGATGAACCCTCGTGTGAGTCGCTCTTCTGCACTAGCTTCTAAGGCTACTGGTTACCCTATTGCTAAAGTTGCTACACTTTTAGCTGTTGGCTTTACTCTTGATGAGATTACCAATGACATCACAGGAACACCTGCATCTTTTGAGCCGGTAATTGACTATGTTGTTACAAAAATACCGCGTTTTACATTTGAAAAATTTCCTGAGGCTGTTAGTACTTTAAGTACTTCTATGAAGTCTGTTGGTGAAGTTATGGCTATTGGTCGTACTTTTAAAGAGTCTATGCAAAAAGCACTTTGCTCTTTAGAAACTGGTATTTGTGGTTTTGATGAAATGCCTGGTGATATAGAATTTATCCAACATGAGATTCGTCGTCCAAACGCAGAAAGAATGCTATATGTCGCAGAGGGTTTTCGTAGAGGAATGACTGTAGAAGAGATGTTTGACACTTGTCAGATAGACCATTGGTTCCTTTACCAACTTAGTGAACTAATAGAAAAAGAAAAAACTATCACAGATAAGATTCTTTTTGACGGCGAGATTATGCGTGATGTTAAAGTAGATGGTTTTTCAGACAAACGCATCGCTCAACTTATCACTAAAAATTCTGAACATGAAGTAAATGAGATGCAAGTGTATGATGCACGTAAAAAACTTGGTGTTAGTGTAGAGTTTAATGAAGTTGACACTTGTTCTGCTGAGTTTAAAGCACTTACTCCTTACCTCTACTCAAGTACAAACATCACAAAACTACCAAATATTAAAACAAGAGTGAGTGAGAAGAAAAAAGTTCTTATTCTTGGTGGTGGGCCTAACCGTATCGGTCAAGGTATAGAGTTTGACTACTGTTGTGTTCATGCTGCGTTTGCTCTTAAAGAGATGGATATAGAGTGCATCATGTATAACTGTAATCCTGAAACTGTTTCTACTGATTATGATACTTCTGATGTTTTATACTTTGAGCCAATTGACTTAGAGCATGTTCGTGAAGTGATAGAGAACGAAGAACCAGATGGTATCATCGTTCACTTTGGTGGTCAAACACCACTTAAACTTGCTGATGCCCTTACGAAAATAGGTGCAAAAATAGTAGGTACAACTTCAGCAGTTATTGACTTAGCTGAAGATAGAGAACTCTTTAGTAACTTTGTTATCAAACATGGTCTTAAACAACCCCAAAATGGTCTTGCTCGTAAAAAAGAAGAAGCTGCACCTATCGCTAATGGTCTTGGTTATCCAGTTCTGGTTCGTCCATCTTTTGTTCTTGGTGGTCGTGGTATGAAAATCGTTTATAGCGAAGATGAGTTAAACCAGTATATGGATCTTGCTATTAGTGTTTCAAACGAAGCACCAGTTCTTATTGATAAGTTTTTAGATCAGGCTATTGAGCTTGATGTTGACTGTATTAGTGATGGTAAAGAAGTTTATATCGGTTCTGTTATGCAACACATCGAAGAGGCTGGAATTCACTCTGGTGATAGTGCGTGTTCACTTCCTCCTGTAAACCTAACGCAAGAGATGATAGAAAAAGTTGAACAACAGACTAAAACTATTGCTCTTGGTCTTGGTGTTGTTGGCCTTATGAATGTTCAGTATGCTATCTATCAAGATGAAATTTATCTTATCGAAGTAAATCCTAGAGCCAGCCGTACTGTTCCTTTTGTATCTAAGGCTACTGGTATGCCTCTTGCAAAAGTTGCAACTCGTGTTATGATGGGTGAAAAGCTTGTTGATGCACTTGCACACTATGATAAGTACGACATAGTAGAAATTGCAAATGGTCTTCGTCGTCCAAAACTCAAAGGTCATGTTTCTGTAAAAGAGGCAGTTTTTCCTTTTCATAAACTTTATGGTGCAGACTTAGTTTTAAGCCCTGAGATGAAGTCAACGGGTGAAGTCATGGGAATCAGTAAAAACTTTGGTGTAAGTTTTGCAAAAGCACAACTTAGTGCTGGTAATAAGATTCCAACAAGTGGAACATGTTTTCTTTCATTTGTAGATACAGACAAGGTTCATGCTGCAGAGATTGGCTCTGGTTTAGTCAATCATGGTTTTAAACTTGTAGCTACTAAGGGAACTCAAGAGATTCTTGAAAAAGCCGGTATAGAGTGTGAACGTGTACTTAAAATCTCTGAAGGTCGTCCAAACATCGAAGATAGTATGAAAAACGATGAAATTGCAATGGCCATAAATACTTCTGATAATAATACTTCTAAGAAAGATGCTATAGTTATCCGTCAAGAGGTACTACGTCGTAGCATTCCTTACTTTACAACTCTAAGTGCAGCTCGTGCTTTAATATTAGCACTTGATGAAATGGGTGATGGTTCATGGACAAAGTCAACAGCACTTCAAGACTTTTTAGTATAAAGTCAAAAGTTCTTCTAATCCAAACCGACACTACTGTCGGTTTTTTATCTCAAGATGAGGCAAAACTTCAAGCTATAAAAGAACGTCCCTCTTCAAAACCTTTTATACAAGTATATAAAAACTTTCTAACAATAAAACGAACAAAGATACGAGTACCTTCTGGACAAAAGAAGCTCATCCGTCGTGCTAAAAAGACGACATTTATTGTAAAAAATATTGCATTTCGTGTTGCAAACGACACCTTACACTCACAACTTTTAAGAAACATAACATGGAACTACTCAACATCAGCAAATGAACGCAGCAAAAATTTCAATAGAGTATTTTGTGAAGAAAAAACTGATATAATAATTGAAGATAAATCTTCTCTTTTTGAGGGAATGTCATCTAAACTTTATAAAATTAACAATACAAAAAAAGTGAGGTTACGATGAGTAAAGCAGTACAGGCATTTTTAAGTGGTATGCTTTTTACTTTTATTTTAGATTTTTTTCTTTTTTTAGGAATATTTCAAAACTATATAAAAGTAAAAGAGATAGATGTTTACTACAACATCTTGTTCGCAGATCATCAGAGCCTTATCCTCTTTCTTCTCTTTAGTCTTATTCTTGGCTATATTACGATATATAAGAGTACTAAACTCTCTTTAATTATTATTGGTACTCTCTGTATTATTTCACTTTCAACATTGATTGCTCCTATTGGAAGTAGTCTAGGCGAAGCACTTTTAATGAAAAATGCTGTAGAGATAAAGATGAAAAAGTACTCATACCGTGGTGATGTATTGTATGACGGTAGACAAACAGTTACTTTTTATGATTATACTTTTAAAAAAGTACTCCATTTAGATAAAAATAAAATAATAGGTGAATATTAAAATGAACAAATTTACAAACAATGTTTTGCTAGGAACTACAGGTGCCCTTATGATGAGTGTTTTAACAGGCTGTGAAGCACCACAAGAGGAACCAAAAAATCGTTTTTTAGTCATAGAACAACAGACTAATGGAAAGTATATCGTTGTAGAAGAGATGCCAACTGATGGCCCAAGTCGAGCAATCATCCGTGAAAAAGATGCACAGGGTAATACAGTAGAGCGTTTTATGAACGAAGCAGAGATGAAGGCACTAGCAGAGCAGGAGTATAAAAAAGTACAAGATGGTTCAAGTGAAACACTCAGAGATAATGGCGGTGGAGCAGGAATGGGTCTAGCAGGTACTATCCTTGCAGTTGCAGCTGGTTCGCTCATGGGAAATATGATTGGAAATGCTCTCATGGGTAACAAAAATTTCTCAAAGAATAGTGCTAGAACAAATAAAAGTGCTTATAGTCGTTCAGCTGCTGGGAAAGCTAGTAAAAGTGGCAGTAGTAAAAAAAGTTTCTTTGGTGGTGGGTCTAAAAAATCATCAAGTGCTAGAAGTGGTGGATTCTTTGGTGGATAATATTTCGCTCAAAGAGACTCAAGCACAAGCTTATTATGATGCGGCAAATGCGCTTTATGATATGTATATAGAAGCAGCTGATTATGTCATAGAGAATGAGCTTTTTTTTGACTTAGGTATTCCATTTAACCTTATAGATGTGATTAAAAAAAGCTGGGAGAGTGATGTTCACTGGCATATTTATGGTGCATTTCTTTTTAGTGGAGGATTAAACAAGCAACCTATAAAACTTTTAGAATTTCAAGCAGATACACCTAGTAAACTACTACAAACTTCACAAGAACAACTCGGTGAAAATAATTTTAATGAAATTTATGAGAAAGTCAGTGAAAACTTTAAAAGACTTATAACACTTGATGATGGAGTAGAACTTTTTGATGAGCGTTATGACAAGTGGAAAATACTTTTTTCATCCCCAAGCGATGATGAAGAAAAAGAAACTACATCAAGATTTTTACAACAACTTGCAAGTGAAGCTGGTTTTGAAACTAGTTTTTCTTACTTACATGAGCTTGCGTTTAACGAAGATGGTATCAGTGATGAAAATGGTGTAAACTATGAGTACTGGTGTAAAAACTACTCATGGTTAGACATCGCTACAGATGAAGGTGAGTTAGCGACTATACTTACAAATATTATGAAAAACCAACAAGCCATTATAATAAACCCTGCATACACCCTACTTTTTGAATCTCGTGGTATGTTAAAGATTTTAAAAGAGTTATATCCAGATTCGCCTTATCTCTTAAATGTTTCATTTGAAAAGCTTGACAATACAGTAGAAAGAACTGTTTTTGGAGAGGGTGAAGAGTTTAAAAACTTTAAAAATATTTATCAAGAAGAGACAGATGATACACAAAATGCAAAAGTATTTTTTGCATATGAGGCATGCGGACTTAGTTTTGTAAGCCAAGAGAAAAGTTTTATCCCTCACACCATTAATTAGTTTAGCTGATGGTTGAACTCCGGAACTATCTTTTGTAATACTTCTAGCTGATTTGAAGAGTTAAGTAACTCTTCAATATCATTATTTAACTGCTCTATGTCATATATGGTTGGACTTGCTACTGTGATAGACTCATAGTCAGTTTGAGCATCACTATCATCAATTAAAAGCTCTTCATAAAGTTTTTCTCCAGGTCTTAAACCGGAGAACTCTATCTTAATATTTGGCTTAGCACTTAACTCTATCATCTTTTGAGCAAGATTAACTATTTTTATAGGTTCACCCATATCTAGTATAAAAATCTCTCCTCCACTTCCAATAGCACCAGCTTGAAGAACAAGCTCACAAGCTTCAGGTATAAGCATAAAGTATCGTGTGATATCAGGGTGTGTAACAGTTATATTTTTTCCAGCAGCTATTTGAGCTTTAAATTTTGGTATCACACTTCCGCTACTACCAAGGACATTTCCAAAACGCACAGCTACAATATCTGTCCCTTGTCCATTAGAGTTCTGAGCATAGAGTTCACAAATACGCTTTGTAGTACCCATTACATTTGTAGGACGAACAGCTTTATCTGTTGAAATCATTACAAATTTTTCTACACCATATTTTATGGACAAATCAATTACATTTTTTGTCCCCAGAATATTATTTACAATTCCTTCATATATATTTGCTTCAACAAGTGGTACATGTTTGTAAGCAGCAGCATGAATTACGATGTCTGGTTTATACTTTTTAAATGTTGCTTCTAAATCATCACGATTAACCACATTTTGCATTACAGAAACTGTCTCAATAGACTGAATTTTTTCTGTTATAGAGTAAAGGTTAAACTCACTATTATCAAGAAGTAGTAATCGCCTAGCACCAAACTTCTCACATTGACGACATATCTCACTTCCTATACTCCCACCTGCCCCAGTAACAAGAATAGTTTTATCTTTTATAAACACTTCTACCAGTTCCTTATCTAAATCTTTAGGATGACGAGCAAGAAGGTCTTCAACTGAGACATCCTTAATATCAGCACCATAATCACCATAATCCCCAGCAACTTTTATGTTTGAAATCCCTAAATCACTTAGCCGTTCATAAATAAGTGATAGTTCCATAGACTCATCTACTATAGCAACTTCACACACTATACCTTTGTCAATAAACTCATCGAATGTATAAACGTCTATACCATTTACTTTGATATTTTGATGCTTTTCGTAAATAATTCCAATAGCATAATAATCACTTTCTTTAGTATTTATAGTTCTTATAATAGAATTAGCCTTATCCAAACTAGCGATTATAATTGTATTTTTTCCTTCTATGTTTTTATAAAAGTTTTCAAGGTATAAACGCTTTGATACTCTTAATGCTAAGATTAAAAAAAGAGAAATAAAGAACTCTATTGGAATTATTGAACGAGGGATTATATATACTGTACTTTGTATGCTATATGCGAAAAACACTAATAAAAGCGTTGAAAAAATCATCACAGATACTAGCCCTGTCATATCTTTTAAACCAAAATGTCTCCAACTTATATTATATACTTTATAATAGTGAAACAAGCTAATACGAATAACAACTAAAAAGATAATAACCAGATATATAATTTTTATGTATGTGTGAGGAATCTCAAAATCAAAACGTAAGAAAAATGCAATCAATGTAGATATAGCAATGATTAGCACATCAAAAAAAATAAAAAATATCTTTCTCTTTATCTCAGAAATTTCTATGATCACAATGCACCTTTAATAGTTTTACATATATATTTTACATCCTTTTGTGTCATTGTTGTACTACTTGCAAAACAAATCCCTTTTAAGAACAATCTTTCACTCGTACCATCCAAATAAGTTTTGGCATTTTTAAAAAGTGGCTGCATGTGCATGGGTTTCCAAAGAGGTCGTGATTCCACATTTATAGTTTCTAATGCATCAATTATCTTTACATAATCTACTTCTTGAAATACAGCTGCACTTAACCATCTGTTTCCTCGACTCTCTTTTAACTCTGGCATAAATTCTATTTCTTTAAGGTCTGACAACTCTTCCTCATACCACTCAAATATCTTTCTCTTTTGAATAACTCTATCTTCAATTACTTCCATCTGAGCTACACCTATTGCAGCTAAAACATTACTCATACGATAGTTGTAACCATACTCATTATGCTCATAGTGAATTTCATTATCTCTTGCTTGTGTCGCATAAAAAAGTGCTTTTTCAATATACTCTTTATTATTACTAACTAACATACCACCACCTGATGTTGTTAAGATCTTATTTCCATTAAAACTATAAACACCAAGGTCACCAAAGGTCCCGGTATGTTTGTCTTTAAAGGTTGCACCTAAAGATTCAGCAGCATCTTCAATCAAATACACGCCATGAATTTTACATATTTGAGTTATTTTTTCTATATCAGAACTCATACCATATAAATGTGTTAGAATTAATGCCTTTGGTTTTTTATCACACTCTAGTAAGTACTTATTTAAAAGTTTAGGGGATATATTCCATGATTCTTTGTCACTATCTATAAATACTGGGTTTGCTTGTTGATAAAGAATAGGACTAACAGAGCCTATAAATGTAAATGTTGATGCAAGCACATCATCACCCTCTCCTACACCTAAGACCTTTAAAGCAAGATGAATTGCAGCCGTACCACTACTGACAGCTAAAGCATTACTTGCTCCAGTATACTTCTTAATGCTTTCTTCAAACTTATTAACATATTCACCTAATGGAGCAATATAATTACTCTCAAATACTTTACCAATATACTCTAGTTCTTTTCCACTCATGTGTGGGGCAGATAAAAATATTCTATTCTCCATTAAAGCTCCCTTACTACTTTGGCTGGAACACCAAAAGCTACAACATTATCTGGAATATCTTGCAGGACAAGACTATGTGCACCTATTATACTATTTTTTCCTATTGTTACATTAGGCATAACTGTAGAGTGAGAACCTATTTTTGCATTCTCTTTAATATGTATTTTTCCTTGTTTTTCATCAATAGTAGAGAGACTGTAAAGAGAACAGTGTGAACCTATTTGAACAAAGTCTTCAACAACTACACCATATTTCGCATTAATATATGTAAATGCACCTATATCGCTTTTGTAACCTAAATCTAATCCATCTTTATTTTGTACAATCCAGTTGTACTTAGTAGGTATTCCTTCTTGTATTTCTGGAAACTTCCAACTGCTAAAACGATTTTCTTCTTGCATTACTGATTCCCTTTGAACTTTTCCATACTTACATTACTAGAAGAGCTAATACCGCTGCGTTTAATTACTTTTAAAAAAGTCATCCATAGTATTTGCATATCAAGAAAAAAAGATTGATTCTCTACATACCAAACATCATAATCAAACTTTTCCTTCCAACTAATTGCATTTCGACCATTAACTTGTGCCCACCCAGTTATACCAGGTTTAACATTGTGGCGTTTTCTTTGTGTCTCATTATACAATGGCAAATACTCTACAAGTAATGGTCGAGGTCCAACAAAACTCATCTCTCCTTTTAAAACATTAAAAAGTTGGGGTAATTCATCAATACTTAAAGATCGAATAAACTTACCAACACCTTTTAGACGCAAGCTATCTTCAAGCAACTCGCCTTCTTTATTTTTTTCATCAGTCATAGTTCTAAACTTATAGATAAGAAAAATATTTTCTCTATACCCAGGTCGTAATTGTTTAAAGAACATTGGATAACCCATCGTTAGATAAACAACAATTCCAACGATAAAAAACAGTGGAAAGAACAAAACAATTAATATGAATGCTAAAATAAAATCAAAGGCTCTTTTCAATTTCACTCCTTAGTTCTTTTAAAAAGTCAACTTGATTGTAGCGCGAAAGTATTGATTGACGTACATTTTCTTTAATTTTGTTATAGAATGTAAAATCATCTAAAAACTTCATCATTCCATTTTTTAAATTTTCAGTACTTTTTACTTCTACAAGTATTCCTGTTTCATTTTCGATGATAATTTCATTGCATCCATTAATATCCGTAGCCAATAAAGGTAAGCCAAAACTTCCTGCTTCTATAAGTGAGTTTGGTAACCCTTCTCTATACGATGGCAATACAAATAAATCAGCCACTCCAAGATATTTTCTTATATCTTCTTGAAATCCTACACTTATGATATCCCGACTCTCATCAATTATGATTTTATTTTCACTTTTAATAGGATTCAAATCCTCTTCATAATCTCCAACTAATAGTAGCGTAAGCTTAGGATATATAATTTTCAGTTGAGAAAAAGCTTCAATAAGCTCATTTATCCCCTTATCCCTTACAATCCTTCCTACGAAAATAAGCACAAAAGCATCTTTATCTATTTTTAGTGAGTTTCTTGTATGATTTTTTTCTTCATCTGTATATGTATTCTTAAAGTACTCACTATTGACTCCATTTATAGAACCCTTAGCTACAACTGTAACTTGTTTTTTTGTAAGATTATTGGCGATATACTTCTGTAGTCCAAAACTGTTAGTTAAGAGTTTTGTTGCAAACAAATATGTCAACCTTTCAACAAACTTTAATAATAGTAGTTTTTTACCTTTAGCTTCCATCAGAGGCATGCCTACTATATTATGTATTCTAACTGGGACTAACGCAAAAAAAGATGCTATCATACCTAAGAGTCCTGCTTT
>NZ_JAEMVD010000024.1 GCF_029215975.1 Sulfurimonas sp. SAG-AH-194-C20 | reverse complement strand
AATTTTATGGTAATTATGACAACTATAATATAAACACAAATAATCCTTATGATGCAAAGATTTTATATGCAAAGTGGAATAAAAGTACTATCAAAAAAACACTTCATATTGAGATGGAGATAGAAACTACTTATAGAAGTGTGAGTTTAAAGGTTATTAAAAAAGCGAGTGAAGAGAATCTACCTCTCCCCCAAGATGTAGTTCAGTTTTTAGAAGCAACAGCTCACATACCAACGACTGGTAAGGTCAAAGAGATTGCAGATAGACTCATAAAGAGTGAGACTGATGCATTTCTTAAAGTACAAGCTCTATACAACTGGGTAACGGAGACAACTTTTAGAGATCCAAAAGTAAAAGGTTGTGGGCTAGGTGATGTAAACCAAATGCTAAAAAATGGATACTTTGGTGGTAAATGTACAGATATAAGCTCTCTGTTTGTAGCACTTCTTCGTTCTGTTAACATTCCAGCACGTGAAGTTTTTGGTATCCGTTTGGGTTCATCTGAATTTAGTAAAGCACTTGGAACATCAGATGAAAATGGTTTTGCAAACATCTCTTCATGGCAACATTGTAAAGTTGAGTACTTTATCGCTGGTGCTGGTTGGATCCCTAGTGATCCTTCAGATATAACAAAACTTGAGTTAGTAGAAAATTTAAAATACTCAGATAAAAGAGTACAAGAATTAAAAGAGAAATATCTTCATTCTTGGGAAATGAACTGGATGGGTTTTAACTGGGGAAGAGACTTTGTACTCTACCCTCAGCCTGAACAGTTTCCTATAAATATGCTCGGTTACCCTTATGCAGAGAGTGATGGAGATGTCTTAAACTACTACTCCTCAAAAGATTTTTCATATAAAATCACATCCAAAGAGATAAAATGAGTAAAGAAGACAACTCCTTTTATGCACTCATAGCGGGCTCCTTAGTCTCTGCATTTTTAGCAAGTACATGTTGTCTTACACCATTACTTTTTTTACTCTTTGGTGTGAGTGTTAGTTCTTTGTCTTTTTTAGAAGTTTTTGCTCCTTTTCATACCTACTTTTCGGTGTTCTCTGTTGTTGTAGTGATTTATCTCTGGATGAAGTACTTTACAAATGTAAAAAAGCAGCTTAGTTGTTCTACTAAACTTTGTAAAAACTATAAACTCTACTTGAGTGTGGGAACATTTTTTGTTCTTATACTTACGACTTACCCATATTGGGCTATTTACTTACTGGATTGATTATGAAAAAATTACTGTTATTAACACTACTCCCTATCATGGCATTTGCTACGACACAAGTGGTAACTTTAAACATAAAAGGTATGACTTGTCTTCTATGCACAACTGCGATAAAGAAGAGTCTCAAACATACTGATGGCGTTTTAAAAGCCAAAGTGTATTACAACACTAAAAAAGCGATTGTTACTTTTGATGATACAAAAGTTGTAGAAAAAGACCTACTTAATGCAGTAAAAAGTACTGGGTACACTGCCAAAATAGTTAAAAACTTGACATCCCTTAACTAGTTTTTAACCAACAAATAGATAAAATCGCGACAACTATATAAAAAAGAGACAAATTATGTTAAAACCATTACTTATCGAAATCGGTGTAGAAGAGCTTCCAGCAGTTCCACTTTTAAAAGAGTTAAAAAATATAGAGACAAAATATGCAAAAATCTTAGAAGAGTATGCACTTTTAGGTGAGTTTGAGTTTTACTATACTCCACGGCGTTTAGTGCTTTGGCATAGAGAGTTTAAAGTAAGTCAAGAAGATAGTGTAGAAGAGTTCTTTGGAGCACCTTTAGCAGTTGCCTATAAAGATGGTGAACCAACTCCTGCTGCAAAAGGTTTTGCTAAGAAGTGTGGCGTTACACTTGAAGAGTTAAGCTCTACTGATAAGGGTGGTAAAGAAGTTCTTTACTATAAAAAAGATGTCAAAGGTAAGGCATCAGTTGAGCTTTTAGCAGAGATAATAGAGAAATGGATTAAGTCTTTAGAGTTTGGTAAGACTATGCGTTGGGGAAGTGCATCTGATAAGTTTATCCGTCCTATAAGATGGGTAAATGTAATGATGGATGACAAACTTGTTCCTTTCACTCTTTTTGGAGTAAATGCAGCAAAGTCAACTTTTTTACACCGTATAGCAAAGTTTGGTGCTTTAGATGTAGGTGGTGCTAAAGAGTACTTTGAAGTACTTAAAGAGGGTGGTGTTACACTTTTTCCTGAGCTTCGTGCTGAGAAAATAAAAGCAGACTTTACTAAGATAGAAAAAGAGAGTGGTTTAACTATTGAAGTGGACGAAGAACTTTTTGATGAAGTTGTAGCTATTACAGAGAATCCTACGGCACTTTTAGGCTCTTTTGATGAGGCATTTTTAAGACTTCCTCCTGAGGTTATCATCACTTCTATGAAAGAGCATCAGCGTTACTTTCCAGTTTTTAAAGATGGTAAGTTAATAAATAAGTTTGTTGTTGTCTCAAACGCACTCACAGATGATTTTACTGAAGTTATCGCTGGAAATGAAGTTGTACTTCGTCCGCGTTTAGCAGATGGACTTTTCTTTTGGGACAACGACCTTAAACGCGGTCTCTCAACGCAAGGCTTAGAAAAGATTACTTTTTTTAAAGGTTTAGGAACTGTTACTGACAAGATAGATAGAGAAGAGAAAATAGCAAGCAGACTTTTTGACAAGTATGATTTCAGTGCTAACAAAGAGGACTTAACTCGTGCAGTAAAACTTGCAAAAGCTGACCTTATGAGTGAAATGGTTTATGAGTTTACAGAACTTCAAGGTCTTATGGGTGGTTACTATGCACAAGAGCAGGGTGAAAATGAAGTAGTAGCAACTGCTATAACTGAGCAGTATCTCCCTGATGGTGAAGATAGTGAGCTCCCATCTACTCCTCTAAGTGCAGTAGTTGCGATGAGTATAAAACTAGACACTTTACTTGGTCTTTTTTCTGTAAATCAGATACCAACGGGTTCACGTGATCCATTTGCACTACGTCGTGCAGTAAACGGAATACTTAGAATTGTAAATGAGTATGGTTTTAGTTTTGACATCATCGAAACGATGAAAGAGTTATCTGCTGGATATGAAACTATAGACTTAGAAAAGCTAGAAAGTTTTATACTTGAACGTGTCAAACGCTACTATAAAGTAAACCCTTCTATCATCGCTGCTGTTTTAGCTTCCGGTGAGAGAGATTTACTAGCACTCGGTCAAAAGATAGAAGCACTTAACAACCTTGTAAACTCAGAAGGTTTTAGTGAAGTAAGTGCTACTTTTAACCGTGTGGCTAACATCGTAAAAGATTTAGACCTAAACGCAGACCTTAATGTAAACGCAGACCTATTTGAAGAAGAGGCTGAAAAAGCTCTTTTTAGTCGTTATAGCGAAGTTACAAGTGCTACTTATGCTACTTATGAAGAAGAGCTAGATGCTCTTTTAGGACTCAAACCAGAACTCGACATTTTCTTTACAAATGTAATGGTAAACGCAGATGATGAGAACATAAAAAACAACCGTAAGTCTTTAGTAGCAAGTGTTTATAAAAGCATCTTAAACATAGCAGACATTAAAGAAGTGAGTATTTAAAAGTAATGGCTAAAGTTCTTATACTCAGCGGTGCAGGCATTAGTGCAGAGTCTGGCATAAGTACTTTTCGTGATAGTGGTGGGCTTTGGGAAGAGTATGACATTTCCGTGGTTTGTAACTATGACTCACTTGAAAAAAATGAAGACATCACTATAGAGTTTTACGATAAACGCAGGGCTGAGATAGAAGATAAAAAGCCTAACTATGCACATAAAGTCATCAAAGAGTTAAAAGAAAAATACCCAGATGATATAGCAGTCATCACTCAAAATGTTGATAACCTTTTTGAAAAGGCTGGTATGAGTGCAGAGGATGTTATACACCTTCATGGGTTTATGCCAACAGTTCGATGTCGTGATGAAGAGTGTGCTAAAGTGTACGACATCGGATATGAAGCACTTGAGACTTTTAATGATGGAAAGTGCCCAGAGTGTGCTAGTAAACTTCGACCAAACATAGTCTTTTTTGGTGAAGCTGCACCTATGTACGAGAAGCTAAACGCAGAGATTCATGACTGTGAATTTTTTGTCGTCATTGGGACTAGTGGAAATGTCATCGAGGTAAACTCCATGGCAAGGTACTCTAAACACTCTATCCTTAACAACCTTGAACCAAGTAATACCATAGCTGAGAGGGATTTTTCTAAAGTCATCTACGATAAAGCAAGTAATGCCATAGACATCATAGCAGATGATATAGAAGCTTTTCTAAGTGAATAATAGATAATGTATGATGTAGCGATAATAGGAGCAGGTATAAATGGTTGTGCCTGTGCTTATGAGTTGACTAAAGAAGGGAAGAGAGTTGCTCTTTTTGATAAAGAAGGAGTAGCTAGTGGTGGCAGTGGTGCCGCTGGTGCTTTCATCTCTCCAAAGTTTAGCAAATCAGGTGAACTTAAAGAACTACTCCACACTGCGTTTAAGTACTCCATGAACTACTATGAAAAAGAATTTCCCCAACTTCTTACAAAATCAAAACTATTACATATCGCTAAAGATGAAGCTGACGATGAAATACTCCGCGTTTACAAGGCTCATACTGACTTAGAACTATTTGACACTCCTGCTAATGAACGAGAGAGTTTAGTGATAAACGCAGGCTTAGTAAGCGCAAAAGCTCTGTGCAATGCGATGGCAAAAAGTGCAAAAAACATCAAAGAAGAGGTAAGTAGTTTAGAGTATGACAATGGCGTTTGGATAATAAATGAATCTTACACAGCAAAAGAGGTCATACTAGCAACTGGTGCATACAAACAGATACTAGCAGAGCCATACATACAACTCAGAGGGATTTGGGGGCATAGAATAGATGTAGAGACTACAACTAGAAATGCTAACTCTATTCATCAGGAAGTATCTATTTCACCGAGTAAAGAGGGTCAGTTAGCCATAGGTGCTACACATAATGTTCACTATCATCCTGACACATCTACAGAAGTATATGATGTAGAAGAGGGTAGAGAAGAGCTTTTAGAAAAAGCCTCTAGGAGTATAAAACTAGAAAATGTAAAAGTACTCAAAGATTATACTGGACTGCGTTCAGGTTCTTTTGACTACCTTCCACTTATAGGCTCTTTAGTTCTCTCTAGTGAGACTTTAGAAAATAAAAACATTCATTTTCAGACTAAAAAGCCAAACTTTGATGAGTACACTTACTATCCAAGTCTTAGTATAATAAATGGAAGTGGGGGATATGGATTTGTCCTTGCACCTTACTTAGCGAAGATACTTACTGAGAATATATTCTTAGCTAAAGAGATACCTAAGGGTCTACAACCTGCACGGTTTTTTGCTCGGTGGGCTAAGAAGTTTTAGTAAATAAATTAAGTTAATAATCAAAAAATAAGGATGATATAAAAATGAAAAAGACATTAATTGGTATACTGAATCAGAGTGCATAGTCTCAGAACTTGGTAACGAGTAAATATTTAGTCATCTGGCTCTTCTACATTATCTGAAAAGATAGTTTTAATACCAAACCATCCGATAATAATAAAAATAGCACTAATTATTATTAACATTGATGAAAGTGTTTCACTAATCAAGTTCATAAAAATACTTACAATCATCAGAATAGCAGCAAGTTGAAAAATTTTGAGACCTGTTGCTTTTGCTAATTCGATATAACTTTTATAATACAAATATGTACTTAATAAAGCCATTGACAAAATAACTAGAAATGAAAGTAAGTAGCTTGATAATAATCCTCCAATTGAGTGATATTTAGACATCAAGCCTACGGATATTAAGCCTAAATAAATGAAAGCACTTGCTATAAAAACAATAAAACTCTGCTTCATATATTCAAATGATTTTGTATCTTTACTAAGACTATCAACTTTTTTCATAGCCAATAAGACGAAAATAAAAGATAAAGCTAGCACTATTAAACTAGGACTACCATCAAGGAATACTAATATAATAGGTAATACACTTCCAGCGATTCCAAGAATTTTTATATAACCAATGTCATCTGAATACATTTTCATAAAAGATTCTGAAAGGTTTTCAGTTTCATTACTTATTTTTTCCGCTAAAGTTTCGTTTTCTATCATTTTTTATATTCCCTTATATATTGATATATGTAGTTTAGCATAATTTTCTTATTTCTTTATAGTAGCTTGACAATCCAGGGGTAGTATACTAATTAATTTCATTTTACAATATTATTGTGTATAATATATTTGACTTTATTAAAATATAATGATAAAATGATTAGTATATTTTACATTGTAGGGTTTAAAATGGATTTTCAAGAGATAGGTCAGGCTATAACAAAACTTCGTAAAGAACAAGATATCTCTCAGAAACAACTCTGTGAAGATATTGGGATATCACGAGCAACACTCAGTTCTTTTGAAAATGGTAGAGGGGTTGATATAGGACTCAGAAAGGTACTATGTATTGTAGATTACCTAGGGTATAAGTTTGATTTAAATCCTAACACTATTTTTCCTTCATTTGAGGAGTTAAGAGATGCTCAGTAGTTTAGTTGTAAAAGTAGATAACGGAGTTGTTGGCGAACTAACTCAGGAAAACAATCAGTATATATTTTCATATGATAAAGATAATACAAAATTTATATCCCTGACAATGCAGCCAAGAATAGAGCAGTATTTTAACGATAGACTCCACCCAATATTTGAGATGCATCTTCCTGAGGGTTACCTCTTAGCTATCATAAAAAAGTACTTCTCTAAAATCACTAAAACAGATGACTTTGGACTGTTAAAACTGATGTCTGGAAATATTAATGGTCGAGTGACTT
Source organism: Sulfurimonas sp. SAG-AH-194-C20 (assembly GCF_029215975.1). Lineage (GTDB taxonomy): Bacteria > Campylobacterota > Campylobacteria > Campylobacterales > Sulfurimonadaceae > Sulfurimonas. The sequence continues at coordinate 11,410 of NZ_JAEMVD010000024.1, read as the reverse complement.
ATGAGACAAAGAGACAAAGCACTAAAAAAGTACTTTCACTAGATGAGTTGATAAACCCTGCATCAAGTGACTTATTTGAAGAGTTGGTTTCAAAGTATGCACTGAGTTCAGCACTGAGTGGTGTACAACCAAAGGTACTTGCAACCATAGAAAATAAAGCGACACTCCAGTTAGAAGACTATATAGTTAAGTCATGGGGCGAAGAGTACCCAGAGCTTGCCATAAATGAGTACTACTCCATGCTAGTTGTTAAGTATGCCGGTGTAGAAGTTCCAGAGTTCTATCTCTCTAGTGATGACAAACTTTTTATAATGAAGAGATTTGATATACAAGATGATGGAGTCAAACTTGGTTTTGAAGATATGTGTGTGCTTCAAGCTAAACACAGAGATGATAAGTATGAGGGGAGTTATGAGCAGGTAGTAAAAACTATAAAAACTTTCGTAAGTCCTAAACATAAAAGAGAGTCATTGAAACAGTTTTTTAAAATGATGGTTATTAACAACTTATTGCAAAACGGAGATGCACATTTAAAGAACTATGGACTACTCTATAGTGATATACAAAACATAAAACTAGCTCCTGCTTATGATGTAGTCTCGACAACTGCATATATAAAAAATGACATACCAGCTTTGCATCTTTTAGGAAGTAAAAAGTGGTGGGAGAAAAAGTATCTTTTACGATTTGGCATTGAAAGTTGTGATTTGTCTAAGAGTGAAGTGTTGAAGTTATACGAAGAGTGTGTAGTAGCTGCAAGAAAAGTAGGGCTAATGCTTGATGAGCGAATTAGTTCTGAGACAAATGAGAGTAAGTTAGTTGTTTTAGAGCATTTAAAAAGATTATTAGGAATATAGCAAAAGCTTTATATCTTGGCACTTTGATATAGATACAAATATATAAGTATCAACTGTATTATGACTACTATGGAGAACTTGATGACAAAAGAGGTTTTTCTAATCTTATGTCGAAACATAAACATAGATAAAAGTGAACCTATAGTTCCTCCTGTAAAACTCGAGAAAAGTAAATTTTTCTCAGATACACGAGATACATTTTGAGTGTTTTTTAAAGCTTGCAGTTTGTCATAAGCATAAAGAATAAAAGAAAAAGTACTTATAAGAAGAAAATATAGTTCAACATATGTAAGAGTAAAGTCTATATGTAGCATTTAATTAGATTTATCCATACTTACAGGTCGAGTTAAAATATAACCACCAATTAAAATAGGGATGAGACCGAGTACTTGTTTTAGGTACGGCGTTTCGTTTAAAAACAAAAATGCAAAGAGTACTGTCATCAAAGGGACTATACCCATCATCGCACTGACTTTAGTGATAGATATTCTATGAAGGGCTTCTATCCACATGATCTTTGAGACTACATATACTGCTATGCCTATGATGAGAAGATAAGGTAATGCTTGTTTAAACGCAGGGTAGGAAACGGCTGGTTCTAAAAAATAAGCAAGAGTTGCTATAAAGGGCAAACCTACAACTGTTCTAAAAGTGAGTATAGTTTCACTGGAGCAGAATTGTCTGGCTCTTTTTTGGTATAGGTTTGCAAAAGGAGCTATGGCTGCACCTGCTAGGATAAAAAGGTCACCTTTGTTAAAAATGAGTTCTTCGGGTATAAGTACTATTATAGCCCCAACTCCCATGATTAGCGAACCAATGAGATGCAGTCTATCCATCTTCTCTTTTCCTAAAATATTAAAATAAAAAAAGGCAAAAAGAAGTTGTAAAAAGACGATGACTGCCATATTCCCAGCACTTGTATATCTCATACCTATAAAAACAAAGGTAAAAAGTGTAGTGATGAAAAAACTTGTTAGAAGTAAGTCTTTGTAAGCCGCTCTGTTTTTTAACTCGCCAAAACGCTTGCGTTTAAACATCAGAATCAAAAAGAAAAAAAGGGCGATTATAAGAGAGTAGGTGTAAGTATGTAAGGCACCGATATATGCCATGGACAGTATAGAGAGGATTGGAAACCAACTCTCTATGACTGCTAGACCGAGCATAAGAAACTCGCCTTCTCTCTCTTGTGTCATTAGAGTCTAATCTTTACCACTTTGTGAGGAGTCTGTGCAAAGACAGCTTTAAAAGCATTTGCACGAATCTCTTTCATTTTCCCCGTTGCACGAGGTGTTAAAAAGTATGCTACCTCTAGTGACTCTTGTGCATCGTAGTTGTTATCGTGTAAAAAGAGTACTTCTTTACCTAGTTTTTGAACTTGTTCTGCTAAAGAACGAGCATAGGCGATGATGGCTTTATGATGTCTGTCGTACTTGTGACCCATACCAAGAAAAACAAACTTTCCACTAAGACGAATGTTAGGAACATCTATGTAGTTTAACTCTTTGTCGTAACGTGTAAGCTGAGTTGAGTTTAGTTTGTCAAGGTCAGCATCAAACTCTTCGATGATAGGAGTAGGAGCTATGTTTGAACGGTTATAAGAGAAAAGGTACTTAATTTCTACGAGTTTACCAGGGTATACTTTTTTAAGTCCTGCGTTTACAATGTATGCCATAGGGTCTTCGTTAAGAGGAACATACTCATCATATTTGTCAAACCCATCTTCTTGTAAAAAAGGACTGAGTGTGTAGCCGACAGGGCTAAGTTCAGGGTTGTAAAGAATAATAGTCCCACATACATGTTTACGCTTTTTTTTGAGCATATTTTCTAAATCCTCTGAAGTGATTGTGTCTTCATCCGATTCGTTTAAGTAGATATAGTGACCGTTTATAAAGTCCATATCAAAGTTAGTAGTAAATTTTCCAAATATTTGCATTGCTTTTCCTGCTTTTTCCTATAATAATTACTGGAAGTATACTATAATCTTGACTATGATTTATATAGCATTTTTACTTTTTATTTTTTGCATCTTAGCACTTAGCTTTTACCAGTGGCAGTTTTATATGGTCTTTACTCCTACATACAAGAGAGAAGGTAGCCTTTGTGCTAAATGTTCTCTTTTGAGTATGACTACCGATGATGGTGTTGAACTTGAGGGGGCTATTTATGAGCCTTTAAACGCGAACAATACACTACTGTTTTTTGCAGGGCGTTCTCATGATGGAGTCGGCATTATTAACAAGTTAGCAGATACTTATGTAAACACTAGAGTTATCATCTTTAACTATCGTTCATACGGGAAAAGTACTGGTAGTGTTAATGAGAAAAATATATATGGTGATGGTGTTAAAATAGCACAGTTAGTAGAGAAAAACTATGGCTCATTTTACATGCTTGGTTACTCCCTTGGTTCAAGTGTGGCTGCGTTTGTAGCTTCACACCATAAAGTAAAAGGAGTTTTTCTCATAGGAGCTTTTGACTCCATAGCCTCACTTGCAAAGTCAAAGTTTGTAGACAGAGGAAAGTTTCCTTACATCAACTTAGCAAATGTTTTTCGTTATAAGTTTAGAACAGGGGAGCATATGCAAAAAGTGGACTCTCCTACATATCTTTTTGTTTCAAAACATGACGAAGTGACATACATACAAAACGCAAGAGAGTTAAAAGAGAAGGTGAAAAATCTCACTTACTATGAAGAGTTAGAAAATCTGAGTCATAAAGAAATACTTTGGAATGAAAGAGTGACAAAAAAAATAAATGAGGTAATATGTTAAAAGTAATGTTTTTTGTATGTTTAGTGAGCATAGAGTATTTAGCGACAACATCCATGCATATTGGTGTTGTTGAGAGTATGTGGGATAAGTCAAATCACTTTATTGCTTTTTTTACCCTTTATGTTTTACTATCACTGAGTTATACTAAGCTAAAAACCTTAAAAAAAATCATTTATTTATTAGTTTTTGGTCTGCAAATAGAGATAGTTCAAGAACTTATTGGACGAAGTGAGTTTTCTTCCTTAGACATTATCGCTGATACAGTAGGGATAATCTTAGGAGTGATTTTTTATCACTACTTTAAGAGTAGGCTTGCGGGTCTAGTAGCTTATTTTACTAAGGTATAGTCCATTTGCTGGGGCTGGTTTGAGGCTTTTACTTGAGTTGTTGTCTAGTTTTTTTTGTATCTCACCTGCGTTTAGGGTGAGTAGTGCTCCAACCATTAAACGGATTTGACTTCTCAAAAAGCCATTTGCACTAAAGATTAAGACGATGTAGCCTTTATGCTCATAAACAAAAGCTTTGTAAACTTCTCTGACACTGCTGTTTATATCACTTCCTGTTTTCATAAATGAAGAAAAATCATGCTCACCTACAAAGAGTTCGATGTTTTTTCTTAGACTATCTATATCTACTCTCTTTATAAAAGTCACAAGATCTGCTTCAAAGGGATTTGACTCGCCTTGTTTTATAATGTATCTATATGTACGTACTTTTGCGCAGTATCTAGCATGAAAGTCATCACTCACTTTAGAGATATGTTTGATAGAGATACTTGAGGGTAACATGGAGTTGAGAACTCGTTTGAGTTTTTTTGTGTCATCCCAAAAGGCAGGAGTGTCAAAATGACACACTTGTCCTAAAGCATGGACAGCCTTGTCTGTTCGACCACTAGCGATGATTTTAGAGTCGATGCCTAGTTGTGTTAAAACTTTTTGTATCTGCCCCATGATGGTGTTTGTAGTCTGCGTTTGTATCTGAGAACCTAGATAGTGAGTTCCATTGTAGACAAGAGTAACTTTAACACGCATTTTAAAACCTGCTAAGAATAGTTTTTCTATATATGGTGTAAGTAACAATCAGCCATGAAAAAATTACAGTAGGAATAGTGTAAAACCCAAGTAAACTTTGAAGACCAATAGTTGCACCATAGTACAAAACAATACTTACAAACAGATAGAAGTAAATTTGAGATTTTCCATGTCTAGCATGTACAATTCCAAGTGAGACAACAAGAAAAAGGTTTATAATAGGAAAGATACTCAGAAGAAAATCTGTAATAAGCATCTGCTTTTTCTCTTTTGCTCTGTTGTTGGAAAGCCAAAAATCTAAGGGTTTTTTATATGTTCTCATGTTCGTTTTCATAGTATCGTTTATAAGCATAGTCTCAAAGTTAATCTGCGTGAATTTTTCTTTTGAGTAGCTATATCCCTCTCCTTGAAAGAGTTTGAGTCTTAATATACCAGAGTCATTGAGCAGTTTTGCTCTTTTTGCAGCTATAAGTATCTCTTCTTTTTCTTTTTTGTTAAACAAGAATACTTTTGAAAAACTACCATCACTCTCTTTTTTTCCAAGATACAAAAGCCAGTCGCCAAAACTATTTCCAAACTCACTCGCGGCGAGGTTAAACTTCGCTTCACTTTTTTTGTAAGAGACAAAGTTAGAGGAGAGAACTGTTGCATGAGGAAAGAGTATGAAAAAGTCTAGCATAAGCACCATGCTCAAGAGTAGAGCAGGTTTAAGTAGTGTTTTTATGATGTACGAGGGTTTTATACCAAGAGCAAAGATAACGACTATCTCATTATCATTTGATAGTTTCAGCAAAGAGAGTGCTGCGGCTATAAAAAATGTTACAGGTAGAGTGTAAAAAAGAATCTCAGGCAAACGGAAGATATAAAGCTTTGTCATCTCCCAAACACTCAGTTGAATAACAGCAGTATAAGTAGCTAGTTTTATAAATAAGATTACCGATGCAATAGCAAAAAGAGGTAAAAATATAGATATAAAAAGTGTAGAAAGATTTGCTGTGATGTAGTATCTGAGTCTATTCATACCTAGTAGTTAGCCTCAATATATGCAAGTATAGGAGACTCATAAATAAAGACTATAAAAGTTGCAAGTGCTAAAAATGGCACAAATGGAACTTTCTGCTCCTCTTTAGACCTTGTCATGACTAAAAGCATAATAGGAAGTGCTAAAAGTGCTGAGAGAAAAATGGCAACAAGGGTGAGCTTTACACCTAAAAGTGCTCCCATAGTCGCAGCGACCATGATGTCACCTTCACCCATAGCTTCTATAAAAGGAGTCCTGTCATAGTGTCTGTTCCACGGTGTTTTTGTCTTTAGTCCTGCTTTATAAATAGAAGAGGTAAGGTAGTACGAAAGTGTGAAACGCAGCAATGTAAAACCTCCTGCAAAAAGTAGGGCATTTTGAAAGTTAAGCATTAACCCTTGGAGATTCCAAGCACCAAAAATAGCAAAAATAATTGCTAGTATGTTAAGCGAATCTGGAACCATTTTATACTTAAAGTCTATCATAGAGAGTGCGAGTAGCATTAAAAAGCTCATAGCAATTAAAAATGCTGGAAAACTAAGACCATACTGCGATGCGATGACTGTAAATATAAGACCTGAGACAAGCTCTATAAGTGGGTACTGAACTGAGATGGCACTTTTACAAAAAGAGCATTTACCACCAAGAAAAAGCCACGAGAAAAGTGGTATGTTGTGCCAAGGTTTGAGTTTGGAGTTACATGAGTAGCAGTACGACCCCTCGTAAACTACACTCTCTTCTTTAGGAATACGTAAAATTACGACATTTAAAAAAGAGCCAAAAAGAAGACCAAAAACAAAGGCGATACTTAGTTCTATCATTTGAGACCTCCAAACCGACGTTCAACTTTTGTAAATTTTTTAATTATCTTATCTAGTTCTTTATCTGTAAAGTCCGGCCATAGTGTGTCAGTGAAGAAAAGTTCTGCATAAGCTGACTGCCAGAGTAAAAAGTTTGAGAGTCTATGATCTCCCCCTGTACGAATGAGTAAATCAACATCATGCTTACAGTCTAGTTCCTGACTCATCATCTCAAGTGTAATATCATCTTGTGACTTTTTTAAGCTGTTAATTGCTCGTAACATTTCATCTTGTGCCCCATAGTTTAAAGCTAAAGATTGAACAAGCCCATCACAGTGAGATGTTTTTTCTTTTACAGTTTGGATTGTTTTTTGGAGTTTTTTAGAAAAAGCTCCTAAGTCACCTACTGTCTCAAAACGAATATTGTTTTTCATCAAAGTTTCTAGTTCTTGGTTAAGATACTTGTCAAGTAGTTTCATTAAAAACTCTACTTCTAAACGTGGACGTTTCCAATTTTCTGTAGAAAAAGCATAAAGAGTAAGCCTCTCTATCTCCTCTTGTGCAGCACAATACTCCGTGATAGCTCGAACAACACCAGCACCAGCCTCATGTCCTTTAACTCTCTTTTTACCTTGAAGCTCTGCCCAGCGACCATTTCCGTCCATTATGATGGCTATGTGTTTTGCTTTATTCATAAAAGTTCCTATATCCTTTTAGCATTATCTAAAATTTTAAATGCTATCTCTAATTTCTGTGCACTTGGGATTAAAACAGAGCTATCTCTAGTGATAAACTCTATCTCGTTTGTATCTAATCCAAAACTACTAGAGTCTTGTAAAACATTTAAACAGACTGCGTTTATACTTTTTTTCTCTAGCATGTTTGTAGCATTCTTTTTGGCATTATCTGCATCCATCTCTGCTTTAAATCCAACAACTATGACACCTTCTTTATCAACGCTAGCAAGTATGTCTCTATTTTTTGTGAGTTTAAGTTTCCACTCTGAGCCAATCTTGTCTTTTTTGAGTTTTCCACTCTTTTGAGTGTTTGGAACATAGTCACTTACAGCTGCAGCCATAAAAAGGTAAGGCTTTTTTGAGCCTTTTTCTTTTGCTATTTTTAGAGACTCTTCTAAAGCTGTGTACATCTCTTGAGTTCCCATAACACTTGTGATGTTGAGTTCACTTGGTAAGTCAGTGTCGAGTTTTGTAGCGATAAGCTCTACATTGGCACCCTTACAGTAGAGAGCAGTAGCCATTGCTGAGGCCATTTTTCCACTTGAAAAGTTAGATATAAAACGTACATCGTCTATCTTTTCTATCGTTCCACCACCTGTTACAAGAACCTCTCTATCACTCCAAAACTCATCTTTTAAAAGCTCTCTCGCCGTAGCCCAAAAGATGTCAATTGGTTCAGCCATAGCACCATCACCAATAGTTTTACAAGCGAGTTCTTTTACTTGAGTACTTACAAAAGTATAGTTAGTTTCTTGGAGTATATTTATATTTTTTTGAGTAAGCTTGTTATGAATCATATTTGTGTTTGCTGAAGGGGCGAGAACTATTTTCCCACTAAACGCAAGAGCACATTGAAGCAGCATCGTATCGGCTATACCGTGAGCGAGTTTTGCCATAGTGTTCGCAGTAGCTGGAGCTATAACAAAACACTCAGCCCACTCTGTCATTTTTATGTGGTTGAAGTCATCGACCCATGATTCGTTTGTGTCATCTAAAACTCTGTTTGATGTAAGTGTTTCAAAGGTTAATGGTGTTACAAATTTTTTCGCACTCTCACTCATCACAACTTTAACCTCTGCTCCTGCTTTTACAAAAAGACGTACTAACTCAAGTGACTTATAACAGGCGATAGAGCCTGTAACACCTAGGAGTATTTCTCTGTTTTGAAGTAAATTTATAGGTATGTTCATTAAAATATCTTTTTTTCTTTATTTTACACAAATTAAGATAAAATTCGCCAATTCTAACAGCAATTCCAATATCAAGTGCAGTTTTTTTGAAGTAAGTTGAAAGATAGGATAAGTCTCCCCAAAAACCAGACTACTAAAAAGGGAATAATTCTGATAAAATAAATCAGGAGCATTTGGTGTGGTAACTTAAATTCATATATTTTTTAATAATTCTAAGTAGCTATCTTAATTGGTAATATTAAGTGATTTAGGATCGTAAAATAGGGATGGATGGGGTAGAGGGATTCGAACCCCCGAATACCAGTACCAAAAACTAGTGCCTTACCGCTTGGCGATACCCCATCATTTGTTGTAGTAATTAAGTGTGGTTGCGGAAGCAAGATTTGAACTTGCGACCTTCGGGTTATGAGCCCGACGAGCTACCGAACTGCTCTATTCCGCGATATTTGAACTTTCTGTCTAAAAAGTGTAACTTATTAGATGGCGAAATTATAACAGTAAAAAGTTAGAAAAAGCTTAAAAAGTATAGAGCATATTACTTTTTAGCTAAATTCTTTTTTTTAGTCGATTTTAATACCTGATGCAACCATATACATAGGTGAGTTTTGGATGTTTGACATTGCTGTACAACTTCCTACAGCAAAACCATAGCGACCATTCTCTTCTATAAGTGTTATACCACTAAATGTATCAAGATAAGCTAGTGTGTCTCTATTGAGTATCTTAGAAGACTCTATACCTGTAAATGTAATCTTTACTACATATATGTCTTGTTCATCTTCATCTTGCTCTGTAAGAGTGATAACCTTTGAGTCTTCAGTTATATTTATAACAGAACGAATCTGTGTACCTTTAAAGTTGTTGTATTTTTCTAGTAGTGTGTCTATTTCTTTCATTGTTTTCCTTTTAATTATGTGTTAATCATCGTCATCATCGTCATTTAAACCTAGGTTTTCAATAAACTGTTCGGCCATTATCTCTGCTTTTTTATAAAATTTATCAGCGATGCTTGGTATAAAATACTCTCTCGTTTTTTCATTAAACAGTTTTAACCACTGCTCAAAAGTTTCGATATAAATTGGTCCTAGAAATGCATGAGGAGGAAAAGGATCACCTTTATATCCTGGTTTACCAATCATCATAAGTAACCAGAAGTCATCGAGTGTATGTAAATGTTCATGCCATTTTCCATTTTCTAAGTCACTCCCTAAAGCATTCGTGAAGTAGGGACCTAATACATTGTCTTTAAGGATAGCACCGTAAAACTCATGAACTAAGTGGTGTATAGTCTCTCTATTGACTACATCGTATGGAATCTGTTGTGTATCACTCATCTTCTTCACCGCCTATTATTTATTTTATATAGAAACATCACACTCTCTGAGTATTAAGTCATTTAACCATTTAAGATGATTTTGTTGTAATGCTATCTTGTTATACATACAGTCAAATACTTTTAAGTTTTGAAGCTCTGTAATATCATCTGGAAGTTGTGTAAGTTCATTCTTCCAAATTGTCAGTCTCGTTAAACTCGTTAGTTTTCCTATACCTTTAGGTAAAGCTGTTAGATGGTTCTTTCCTAGTTCTAATGTTTCAAGATTATTTAGGCTACTTATTTCCTCTGGTATGGAAGGAAGGAGGTTCTCTTGAAGTAAAAGAAGTCTTAACTTTTTAAGCTTACCTATCTCTTTTGGTAAGGAATTTAGCTTATTACCTGCAACATAAAGTTCTTCTAAGTTACTTAGTTCACCTATCTCTAAGGGTAGGTGTGTAAGTTGATTTCCTAAGAGATAGAGCTTCTTTAGTTTTTTAAGTTGTCCTATCTCTTTTGGTAAGGAACTTAGTTGAGAACCTAAAAGATTTAACTCCACTAAGTTTTCTAACTTTTCTTTATTTCTTGGTAAACCTCTAAAGTATCCTGCATTTAAGTATGAGTCATGTTCAATCCATTCAAGGTCTGAAATATTATGCTTATCTGCCCACTCTATTAGTGTATCTTTACTTATGAAATCCAAGCATAATTCCAAATAGTTTGTCTTCGATAAGTCCCATTTTTGCAGAAGTCATTAAGTTGTTTTCTTGGTAGTACTTAAGTAGTTCTTGTGCATCTTGACCTGACATCATCGCTTGGTAACCAAGGGCAGCATGTACTTCATTCTCTAGAACTTCTACTCCTTCTTTTTCTGCTAGTGCTTCAACAATGAGAGCTATCTTGATGCTATCACGTGCAGCTTGACGAACAGACTCACGTAATGCCATAAACTTACCCTTATCTTCCATAAACTCTTTATGTTGTTCTTGAGTATAGCCTCTAGTTTTTTCACGTACCTTGGCATCTATCTCTTGTTCTATGATATTGTTAGGAAGAGTAAAGTCATACTTGGAAAGTAATGCATCAATCATCTTAGGTTTGATCTCATTCATATAAACGCGAGAGAGTTCTTCTGATGTGATTTGATCAGCAAATTTTTCCTTGAGTGTTGCAAGTGTTGCATTTTCATCACTTAATATTTTTTTTGCAAAAGCATCATCAGGAGTGATAGGATGTTGTTCTTGAATCTCATGAAGAGTAACAACAAACTTAGCTTCTTTTCCTGCTAAATCAGCAGCTTGGTAATCATCCGGAAAGTTTAAGATAACATCTTTAGTTTGGCCATATTCCATACCAATTAATTGCTCTTCAAATCCAGGGATAAATGAATCAGAACCAATTTTCAGATTAAACTTTTTAGCACTACCACCTTCAAAAGCTTTTCCATCAATAAAACCTTCAAAGTCGATTACTAATATGTCATTGTTTTCAGCCGCTTTAGGAGTTTTAATAGGAGTAAAAGGAGCTTGTTTAATAGTAAACTCAGTGAGTTTCTTCTCTATTTCCTCAGGCGATGCAACTGGTTTATCAAAAACAGGTGTTATTTCTTTATAATCCACATCAGTATGTACTTTAGGGCTGATTGAAAGTTCAACTTCAAAATATACTTCATCTTTTCTTTGTTCATATTT
>NZ_JAEMVD010000023.1 GCF_029215975.1 Sulfurimonas sp. SAG-AH-194-C20 | reverse complement strand
AGATGTATTAGGTCATTTACGAGCAGCTAAAGCAGCACATATAAAATGGGTGCAAAAAGCAAAGCTATTGATAAATGGTTTAGATATAGAAGAAAGCTCTATCCCGATTGATTCAACTGAATGCAAATTTGGAAAATGGTTTTATAGCGATGGACAGATGTTAAATGCATTGTCAAACAATCCATTAGAATGCATGAAAAGAATAGAAGATTTGCATTTTGATTTACATGACATGTATCTTAATATTTTTAATGTTTATTTCGCAGAAAACAAAAAATCTGGTTTTTTTGCAAAGATATTTGGATTTAATAAGAAAACAATTAGTGATGCTGAACATACCCTAGCAGAGGGTTATTATGAAAAAATGGAAGTTATATCCCGTGAGCTTCTTGATGAAATAAATAGACTAGAGAGACGTTTAATTGCTATATCTGATCAAAAAATAGAAGCTTTAGTCTAAAGATCAAGTAAAAAGACAGTAAATATAGGTATTTTTTATAATTATTACCTTTTTATAAGTATAATTAGTATAGTATAGCTCTTATGAATACCAAAAGCGTAGTAGCAAAGAAGAAATTCGGACAAAATTTTTTAAAAGATCAGTCCGTTTTAAGAAAGATCGTCGAAGCGATGCCCAAAAATGAGAATAAACTCGTTGAAATTGGACCTGGCTTAGGTGATTTAACTAAATTTTTAGTTGATGTCAGAAGTGTAGAAGCTTTTGAGGTAGATACCGATTTGTGTAAACTATTACAAAGTACATTTAAAGAAGAGATCGATACCAAGCGACTCCACATAAATTGTGGGGATGTTCTACAAGCTTGGAAGAGTACTTTAGTAGATGAAGCGTATGACTTAGTGGCTAACCTGCCCTATTATATAGCTACGAACATCATACTAAAAGCACTCGCAGATCCAATGTGTAAAAATATACTAGTAATGGTTCAGTTAGAAGTTGCAGAGAAGTTTTGTGCGACTGCTGGTGAGAAAGTATTTGGATCTTTGAGCATCATCGCTCAAAGTGTAGCAACTGCGACAATAGTCACAAAAGTTCCTCCAACTGCGTTTGACCCACAGCCAAAAGTAGACTCCGCTGTTTTTCTCATACAAAAAAATGCTGATAGATCTGATAAAGAGTTCGAGGATATGCTTAGAATTGCATTTACGCAACCTCGCAAAACTCTTATGAAAAATCTCTCGCAAAAGTATGATAAGCCAACTCTAATTGAAGCTTTTGAGAAACTGAATCTTATCCATACGATTCGTCCTCATCAGGTTAACACTCAGGACTATCACCAACTCTATAAAATAATATAAAATATACAAAGGAGTTTGGATGCAAGAAGAAAACAGAGGGTCAGTAGAAAATACTACAGCACCTAAAACACAAGCACAACCAAATATGCAAGCAAATATGCAAGCAAAAACAGAATCAAAACCAACAGAGTCAAAGCCTGAAGTGAAAACACAAGATAGCACAGAAGCGAAACCTACACAAAATAGAAATAATAACAGAAGACCAAATAACAATAATCGTAAACCTAATCCTAATCAAAATAGAAATGGTGAGAGATCAACTAGCAATAAACCAAACAATAACCGTAACAAAAATAAAAATCGTCACCGTAGAGCACCGACTCCAGTTGATGAAAACTTAAAATCATTTGTTGTTAAAAATCAAGAAGCACATAAGCAGCGTTTGAACCCTCACTATAAACTTGACCTTAACTCTAAGGCAAAAATCCGTATCACTCCACTAGGTGGACTAGGTGAAATCGGTGGAAATATCATGGTTATGGAGACGGATAACGAAGCTATACTTATTGATATCGGTATGAGTTTCCCAGATGAAACTATGCACGGTGTTGATATTTTAATCCCTGATTTTTCTTACCTAAGAGAGATTAAAGATAAAATCGTTGCTGTTATTATCACTCACGCTCACGAAGATCATATCGGTGCAATGCCGTATCTTTATAAAGAGATGCAATTCCCTATATATGGTACACCACTTCCACTTGCTATGATTGGTAACAAGTTTGATGAGCACCATATTAAAGAGCATAGAAAGTACTTTAACCCTATTGTTAAACGTCAAGTTTACGAGATAGGAAATGACTTTAAGATTGAGTGGATGCACATGACTCACTCTATTATTGACTCTTCTACTATCGCAGTTACTACTGATGCTGGAACATTAATTCACACGGGTGACTTCAAAATAGATTATACTCCTGTTGATGGTTATACTGCTGACTTACACCGTTTAGCTTATTATGGAGATAAAGGTGTTCTTTGTCTTCTTTCTGATTCAACTAACTCACACAACCCTACTGCAACAGGTTCAGAGTTAAGCGTTGCTCCTGCATTAGACAGAATCTTTAGCAAAGCAGAAGGTCGTATTCTTCTTTCTACTTTTAGCTCAAATATTCACCGTGTTCAGCAAGCTATTCAGTATGGTATTAAGTATGGACGTAAGATATGTGTTATCGGTCGCTCGATGGAGAGAAATATTGAACTTGCAATGCAGTATGATTATGTACGCTTTGCTAAAAATATTTTTGTTGATCCAGATGAAGTTGCAAACCTTGAAGATAAAGAAGTGCTTATCGTAACGACTGGTTCTCAGGGTGAGACAAATTCAGCACTTTTTAGAATGAGTATTGGAGAACATAGACACATTAAGATTAAGCCATCAGACTTAATCGTGCTATCTTCTCGTGCTATTCCCGGTAACGAAGGTTCTATCTCTGCTATGCTTAACAACATTCAAAGAGCTGGAGCTAGTGTTGCTATGAGTAAAGACATTCACGTGTCAGGTCATGCTTCTATGGAAGAGCAAAAACTTATGCTGCGTTTAGTTAACCCTAAATTCTTTTTACCTATCCATGGTGAGTATAACCATGTTATGCGTCACCGTGAAACAGGTATGATGTGTGGAGTTCCTGAGAGAAATATTTTACTTATGACAGATGGCGAGCAGATTGAAATTGCACCTAAGTATATGAGAAAAGTAAAAACTGTTAAAACAGGTAAAACTTACATAGACAACCAAAACAATCATAAAATAGATGATGACATTATCTTAGATAGACAAAAACTAGCATCTGATGGTGTTGTTATGATCGTATCTGAAGTAAGTGAGCAAAACTCTAAAATGCTTTCTAAGCCAAGAGTTACTACATTTGGTATTGTTCCAGATAGACTGGATAAAGCATTTGCTAAAGAGATAGAAGATGTACTAGAAATCTTCTTAACAAACATCAAACCAGGGCTTATAGAGAACTCTCGTGCATTAGAAAATGATGTTCGTCAAGTTGTTCGTAAGCATATTTTTAGAAAGATGAAGAAGTATCCACTTATTGTTCCACATATGTTAGTTCATTAAGAACTATTGACTCTCCTTTTAGGAGAGTTTCTTTCCTCTTTAAACAAACTAATCCTAATATCCTTATGCTATAATTGTAAAAAATCTATGAAGGCAAAAAATTGTCAGATAATCAAACAAACGAATTTGAAAATGCAGTAAAATCCATGATGCTTCATGTTGGAGAGGACCCTACGAGAGAAGGTCTTCTTGAGACTCCTGCAAGGGTAAGAAAAGCTTATGAGTTTATGTATGGTGGTTACAAAGAAGATCCACAAGAGATTCTCTCAAAAGCACTATTTACTACAAGTAATCAAGAGATGGTTCTTATAAAAGATATTGAATTTTACTCTACTTGTGAGCACCATTTACTCCCTATTATTGGTCGTGTTCATGTTGCATATATTCCCGATGGAAAGGTAGTCGGGCTCTCTAAAATTCCGCGTGTTGTAAATGTTTTTGCCCGTCGTATGCAGATTCAAGAACAACTCACAGAACAGATTGCAGATGCTATTATGGATACTATCGCGCCTAAGGGTGTCGCAGTTGTAATCCAAGCACGTCATATGTGTATGGAGATGCGTGGGGTTGAGAAGATAAACTCTACAACAACTTCTTCAGCACTTCGTGGACTTTTTAAAAAAGATGAAAAAACAAGAGCTGAATTTTTCTCTCTTATTAACTCCCCAACAGGCTCTCGTTACTAAATGCTATTTGACTCACTAAAAGATAAACTTGCTGGAATAAACTTTTCAGTGCCTTTTGGTGAAATTGTGAAAATAAACGCAACCGTAATAACTGCTCGTGGATTAAGTGTAAGTATTAGTGATATGGTAAAAATTGTTTCAAATGAGACAAATCAAGATATTGTTGGTATGGTTACAGAGATAGATGGTAGTACTTTTTTTATAACACCCTTCTCTTTTGTCGAGGGTTTTGCTTCAGGAGATAAAGTATTTTTAGATTCAACAGGCATGAACATCCCCGTTGGAAATTCACTTTTAGGTCGTGTTGTTGATCCTTTTATGCGCCCAATAGATGATAAAGGCAGAATAAAAGACTCGAAACTTAGTCCTATTATAAAAGCTCCTATAAAAGCAATGAAACGAGGAATGATAGATGAAGTATTTAGTGTTGGTGTAAAAAGTATAGATGGACTACTTACTTGTGGGAAAGGTCAAAAACTAGGTATCTTTGCAGGAAGTGGAGTAGGGAAGTCTACTCTTATGGGAATGATTGTTCGTGGTGCTGATACTCCCATAAAAGTTGTTGCACTCATTGGTGAGCGTGGTCGTGAGGTGCCTGAATTTATAGAAAAAAACCTTGGTGGTGACCTGACAAATACAGTTATAGTTGTTGCAACAAGTGATGACTCTCCTTTAATGAGAAAATATGGTGCTTTTGCTGCGATGAGTGTTGCAGAATTTTTTAAAGATCAAGGTCTTGATGTTTTGTTTATTATGGATAGTGTGACACGTTTTGCTATGGCACAACGTGAAATTGGTCTAGCTTTAGGCGAACCACCAACCTCAAAAGGCTATCCTCCATCTTCCCTAACTCTTTTACCCCAACTAATGGAAAGAGCAGGAAAGGAAGAGGGTAAAGGGAGCATAACAGCATTTTTTACGGTACTTATTGAGGGTGATGACATGAGTGACCCCATCGCCGATCAGTCGCGTTCTATTTTAGATGGGCATATAGTACTTTCGCGAGAGATGACAGACTTTGGTATTTACCCTCCTGTGCATATTCTTAACTCGGCTTCACGGGTTATGAACGACATCATAAGTGAAGAGCATTTCAAAGCAGTTTTAAAGTTTAGAAGGCTCTACACTCTTCTTAAAGAGAATGAAACACTTATAAGAATTGGAGCATATACAAAAGGAAGTGATGAAGAACTAGATGAAGCAATAGATAAAAAAGCTACGATGGAAGAGTTTATTTCTCAAGGGGCAATGTATCAAGAAGATTTTGAGACAAGTAGCAGTACACTAATTAAGCTAATGAACATTAACTCATAATTATAGGAGAGTTTAGCCAGCTATCTCTATCTTTTCTGCTATCTTGATTTTGTGTAAATGCCAGTTTTTTAGTGGAAGCTTTTTCATATGTTTTCATTATAAGCAGCATTTCACTGTCTTTACCAAATATATCTATGTATGAGTAGATGATATGTTCGGCATTCTTGAAACTTTTTTTGGATAAAAGTATTTTTATTTTTGTATGAAAGCTTAAACGCAATAAATCACCTATTTTGTCTAATCGTGTTTTTACAGCTATAAGCTCACCAAAGCTCTTTTTTATACTAGCTAAATTTCCTTTAAAAGCGTACTCTTCACATTCAGAGACAAGTTTGGACCAGTGTATTTCAAGTAGTTTGCTTAGCTCTAAAGAATAAAGACTAGCAGAGGAATCTATAATCTCATAACATGATTTAAAATCATTATCTCTATAAGATTCTTGTAATTTTTTTACAAGTTTGGCATCCTTATATAAATTTTGTAACTCTTCTTTGATGCTTGGGGTTTGAAGATGTACTTTAATAATCTCAATAGCACTTGGTATATCGCCTCTATTAATTTTATCTTGTATTGTATCAAGTGCAGTTTGAATTGATTTTTTTAGTGTAATATAGGTGGGAATCTGTGAAAATATCTCATTTTTTTTGATCAGTTTTTCTATGGAAGTGAAATTCTTTTCACTGATTGCTTTTAAAAATTCTATAAAATCTTCATTTTGATTTAAAATGAGTTGAAGCATTTTCTTTTTTGAGAGTACTGTAATATATACACTAAGTATTTCTCGTGCAATATCTTGACGACCAATTAGTACTTGCTTTTGTGCAAAGGCATAGGCTTCTTTAAATACTTCTTCCATCTTTTTGTACTGATGTGTATGTTGAAGGGCAGGATACTTATCAGCAAGGGAATATGCTAAAGAATATTTTTTTTCTAAGAATAAAGTATTAAACCGAGGATAAAACTCAAAGGCTTTAAAAATAGAGTTTATGTCTTCTTTTTTACTTTTTACATTATTAAACTTACGCATTAATGCTCGAGCTTCTTTAGTATTTGAGTTAATGAGTGAGTCTATTGCTTGCGCATATAGTTTTTCATACATAACTTCTACACGTTTATGTTCACGTGTCCCTTGCAACATTGGATCCATGTCTATAAGCTTATAAGCTTTATCTAAATCCCCATTAAGTATAAAATTTTTAAGATGTTCTACTGTAGGGAGTTCAACTTTTAAAATTTCTTTTGATTCAAGCACTACCAATAAATTATCTTTTTTTGTTAGTTCAATATGTAGGACATTATGTTTAAATAAAAGATACGAAGTGCTTATAACTTTGGCTTTGGCTACATCAACTATGCAAAGTTGTTCACAAGGAGCGCTAAGCATAATATATTGTGGATTAGGCATAATAAGGATGTTAGTTATGCTATGAAAAGGAGTACTAAGACTTGTAAATGTATTTTTTTGTTTAAGAGAGTGTATGTGTAGTGTCCCATCGGCATTCCCGCTAATTAATGTGTCTTTATTGAAAAAACACAATGTATTAACACGTAAAGAAGAAGTTGATAGTGTGTACTTTGAAGCAAGCGAACGCATTTTAAGTATGGTGATACTACCACCATACCCACTAGCTGCAAACAAGTCACCATAAAAAGCGAAGGAACTTACATAGTTATTTCTTATTGTTCCTTCTATTCTTTGTGCGAGTTGTCCAAAAGAGCATAGTCGTGAAAGCCCTGAACGACCATCGTAGCGATACTTCATAACACGACCATCTTTTGTTCCCGTTATAATATACTTAGAATTTGGAGCAAATTCTATAAGTTGAATATCTCCTTCAAAAGTTCGAATTTTTTGTATAAGCAGTTTGTTTTGAGTACTTACTACATGAATAATACTGCCATTAGCAAAAGCTAAAAGACTAGAATCTTTACTAAAACAGACTGCTGTTGTATTCTGTCCAAGAAATTCTATTGAAAGATTTTTAAGGGCAGCACATTTTTGATGAGAAAATATCTTAGCTCCGTGTATAGCAGTACTAAATGCGATGGTATCATCATCGAGCAGGGTAAAAGCTGTGATATTAGAACGTGCTTTATAGCACTCTTTTTGTATGAGCATTATCTGCTAGAACCTACCACTAAGCATTAAGTGCTGATACATAGGCTTTAACATATAAAGGTCAAATGCCCACCAGAACCATCTTGGCTTTTCAAAGGCTAAAGGCAGGGTTGGAGCAGGACCCTTGTAGTTAAACTCAGCCATTATGATTTTTCCATATTGCGTTTTGATAGGACAAACAGTATAACCATCAAAACTCTCACTTAATTCTTTATCACCCATAAAGTCGATGATATTTTGTGTAAGGATAGGACCATGGTGACGAGCAGAACCACCCGTTTTACCCATAGGTATTCCACAAACATCACCGATGCCAAATACATTTTTATACTTTTTATGTTGGAGTGTGTGTTTATCTACATCTAACCAACCACTATTTCCTAAAAGAGTAGACTTCATCACTGCATCAACAGGACTCATTGGTGGCACAACATGGATAAAGTCATAGTCCATAACAACTTTATCAGATTTACTGACTATTTCTTTAGTTCCAAAATCTTCATCAATCTCTTCTACATCATAAGCATGAACAAAAGTAGCTTTTTTAGCTTTTACATCTATGGACTGAAGGTGGTGTTGAAACTTGTTTGTGATAGTGTCGTATGTTGCTTGGACTTCATGAAGTGCTTTATCGATTGCAGGAAGTGAAAAAAGTTTCGCCTTACTCGTTACAAATTGATAATCAGCACTCAAACCATCTTGTCTGAGATAATCAGCACTTAGGTGAAGCATCTTTTGAGGAGCACCACCACATTTAATAGGAGAGTTGGGTTGTGTATAGATTACTTTTTGTTTAGATGTTTTAGCGGCTTCTTTAAGCTCCTTAAACCAGTCCCATGTTGCAGTTGCTCCAACAGCTGTTCCTTTTTCTAAGTCATTAAGATAAACACTTGTAATTCCATTGGTACCGATGTCTTCTTTTGTCAGACCTTTAATCGCTTCATAGTGGTACTGTATGCCCACTGCAACTACAAGAATATCATATTCTATTTCTTTTGCATTGCGAGTAACAACACGGTTATTATCAGCATCAAAAGTCATTACTTCATCTTTTATCCAGGTAACTTTAGTTTTATCTATGTAGTCATTGTTATCTAAGACGAGGTCATCAAACTCCATCTCACCCGCACCAACAAAGACTTGTCCTGGTTGGTAAAGGTGAACTTCGTTTGGAGCGATAATAGTGATATCAGGATTTTTGATAGCACGGCTTAAACGCGAGAGTGCCATTATAGCACCAGCTCCACCACCAACTATAACTATTTTTCCAGTGACATTAGCACTAGCCTCAGCGATGGAACTCCCACTAGTAGATGCAAGAACACCAGCAGCAATAGGAGAGATACCCATAAGCTTTATAGCATCACGACGTGATAAGTAATTTTGATTCATAAATAACCTTTTATAATTGCTAAGATTATTTTACACTGGATTTGCTTAATAAATCTTATTACACAAGAGTTGTACACTCACTTTGCCATTAAACTCATTTTTTGCTACTTTATAAGAACAAGTGATTTTTCTATTCTCTGGCATCTCGAAAACAGTCCGAAATGCAATGATTTCTACAGTATTTCTCTGATGAGGATACTGTCTTACCTCAATGCGAGAGTGTGACTTGTCTGCACCCATAAGTTTTATGTTTACAACCTCTGCGTCTTGAAGTAAAAATGAGGGACGAAGATTTGCTTCACCGTAAGGTTCAAACCCCTCTAGTAGTGAAAGTAGTTCTAAGTCTATGTCGTCAGTATCTAGTATCCCACTTATCATCTCTTTTGGTTCAAAGTCTTTAGGATTTACCTTTTTTGCACTCTCATTTATGGCTACTCTAAACGCAGCTATATTTTCTTCTTTGAGTCCCATTCCAGCAGCCATTTTATGCCCACCAAACTTTTCTAAGTAAGAGTCATTAGCTTTTATAAGATCATATATGCTTACATCTCCTATACTTCTAGCACTCCCTTTAGCAATACCATTTTCTACATTGAGAACTATGGCGGGTTTACCAAACTTATCTACTAAACGAGAGGCGATAATACCAACAACACCTTCATGCCAGCCCTCTCCACTAACAACAATAACTAAGTCTTCTGCGTTTACTTCAAGGATAGCTTTTTTTGTAGTTTGTGCTTCTGTCTCTTTACGAAGTTCGTTGAGTTGTCCTAAAAGTTCAAACTGTTTATAGGCTGCGTTTGTGTCTAATGCAGTGTAGAATTCTAATGCAATACTTGCATCTTCAAGGCGTCCAGCAGAGTTTATTCGAGGAGCGATACTAAATGCTATATCTTCACTAGTGATAACTTTTTTGTTTAAAAAATCTCTGATGATGATAGAAGAGGGTCTCATAGAAGTATTTATAAGTTTTAAACCCTCTTTTACAATGGCTCTATTTATGTCGATGAGTGGCATGATGTCAGCTATAACGGCGATAGCTAAGAT
Source organism: Sulfurimonas sp. SAG-AH-194-C20 (assembly GCF_029215975.1). GTDB lineage: Bacteria > Campylobacterota > Campylobacteria > Campylobacterales > Sulfurimonadaceae > Sulfurimonas. The sequence goes on along the minus strand of NZ_JAEMVD010000023.1, from coordinate 11,612 downwards.
ATCCAAAAACTGTCGCATGTCTATTTGTAAGCCTAACTCTTTTTTTATAAGTCCCATTAAAAGCCAAGCAACTTGTGCCCCACATATCTCAGAAAATGGATAGCTGCACTCTGGCAGTTTAGGGTCAACTATAAGTGTAGCATCGGGTAAAATATCTCCAGGTGTATGATGATCGGTAATGATAAGCTCAATGCCTCTCTCTTTACATATAACCGCAGCCCCAACAGCAGAAATTCCGTTATCTACAGTGATAACTAAGTCAGCATCTATTCGTTCGAGTACATTAGGACTAACGCCATAACCATCACGAAAACGATTTGGGATAATGGCTTCAAGAGGATAAGGAATTTGTCTAAAAAAGTCTACTACTATTGCAGTGGAGCTAACACCATCAACATCATAGTCCCCCACTAAACATATCTTTTTTTTAGCTTTAATAGCTTGTGCAATTTTTTGTGCAGCCTCGGGAGCATTTAAAAGTAAAGCAGGGTTAGGAATATCTGAGAGTCTTTTTTCATCTTGTGTAAAGCGAGCAGATAAAAGTTCATAGAGTGATTGTTTTGTTAGGTTTAGTGAATTCATAAAAGTATTATAGAGTAAAAAGAGAAGAGAATACAAAAAGATGACGCAATGTCATGCTTTTTGTAAGAGTGAGTTCAGTCGGTGTGAAAATCTACTCTGCGTTTAAAGAAGCTTCAACAAACGCGAGTATCGCTGCGTTTGGTGTTTGAAGACGAGAAGTAAATTCAGGGTGAAACTGAACACCTAAGAACCAAGGATGACCTTTTATCTCAACTGTCTCAATCAGACCATTAGACTCACCCGTAACAATCATACCCGCTTTTTCTAATGCTTCACGGTATGCAGGGTTTGCTTCATAACGGTGACGGTGGCGTTCATGGATCGTTTTAGCACCAGAGTAAGCACTACGAAGAATTGAACCGGCTTTAGTATCACAAGGATATTCGCCTAAACGCATAGTTCCTCCCATTGGGGATTCGTGAGTACGCAGTTGCATACCACCACTTTGATCTAAAAAGTTATCGATAAGATAAACCATTGGATGTGGAGTATTTTCATCAAACTCTATAGAGTTTGCACCCTCTAAACCGAGGACATTTCTCGCATACTCAACAAGTGTGAGTTGCATTCCAAGACAGATACCAAGATAAGGTACTTTATTTTCTCTTGCATATTGGATGGCTTGGATTTTTCCCTCAACGCCACGTGAGCCAAAGCCACCAGCAACAAGAACACTATCACAGTCGGCTAAAAGAGCTTCAGCCCCTTTTTCTTCTATCTCTTCACTGTCTACCCAGTTAATCTCTACACGAGTATCAAGGTGTGCACCACAGTGGATAAGTGACTCGGTAAGTGACTTATAAGCCTCTTTAAGTTCAAGGTATTTCCCTACAAAACCTACTATAGTCTTTCTCTGTGGCTGTACTATGCGTTTAACAAGTGTGTCCCATTTTTCCATATCAGGGTTAAGTTCATCAAGTTCTAACTCTTTAGCGATAGGTTTAAGTATATTTTGACTTAAAAAAGTAACAGGAATACTATAGATTGACTTCGCATCAAGTGCTTCAATAACACAATCAGGATGAACATCACAACTCATCGCAAGTTTTTTCTTAAAAGTCTTTGGAAGAGAGTTCTCACTTCTAGCGATAATCATTTGTGGAGTGATACCAATACGACGCAGTTCTTGAACGGAGTGCTGTGTAGGTTTAGACTTTAATTCACCAGCTGCTTTGATGTAAGGAATGAGTGTAACATGGATAAAAAAAGTACCCTCGACTTCATCATCATGTTTCATCTGACGAATTGCTTCCATAAAAGGCAGACCCTCGATGTCGCCGACTGTTCCACCAAGCTCCACCACTAAGATGTCGTGACCTTCTCCAGCTTCTTTTATACGCTTAACAATTTCACCAACGATATGAGGAATAACCTGAATAGTCTGTCCTAAGTAACCACCCGCACGTTCTCTCTCGATAACAGAAGAGTAAACTTGACCTGTTGTAAAGTTAGCAGATTTTAAAAATGAAGCATCTAAAAAACGCTCATAGTTTCCGATGTCAAGGTCAGTTTCAGCACCATCTTTTGTGACAAAAACTTCACCATGCTCAAGCGGAGACATTGTTCCCGGATCGACATTTATGTACGGATCGATTTTGAGCATACCTACATCAAAACTAGAGTGCTTTAGAAGTGTTCCAACACTCGCAGCAGTAATCCCTTTTCCAAGAGAAGATAAAACGCCACCGGTTACAAAGATGTATTTAGTCATATAAGTGCTCCATATAGTATTTAAATTATAGATGCGATTATATTATAAACTTGTTTAATCTCTTATTTAGAAAGACGACTCGAAGAGATTAAAATGGACAAAATACTAAGAATACCTATAATTAAGAGCAAAAAGAGAGTTTTCATCGCTATACTTTTGATGATGGCTTCTTTGTCAGTGCTGATCTCTTGTGTATAGTTTTTAATTGGCATAGCTAAAAGATGCATACCGTCAACGGTGTTTTTAGTGTCTTTAATATCTTCATATGTGTAAAAATATTTGTCTGACAGAAAATATCCATCTCTATGTAAAAGAGTAAAATCAACACCTTGAGCTTCTGTTAAAAAGTTTTTGTCATACTGTTTTGAAGAGAGGACATACGGTCCAACTTTTGGGGCATCTTTAAGGTATTTTGCTATTTTTAGTAGAGATTTGTCTATTAGTAAAAGATAATTGTAATCTTTTCTTTTAAATCTTTGAACAATTTTATCAAAATTCTGTATAAACTCTAAAGATCCAATAAACTTGTTGTCGTTTAAAACGGGAATAATTGAACGCAGAGTTAAACCCATTCGTCCAACCTCAAAACCAAAAAATGGCTCATGTGTAATTCTAACTTCAACAATGGCTTTTCTAAAACCACTCAGATCATCACCAAATTTGTTAAGTTTCCAACTTCTAACAAATGCTCGTGTATCTTTTGTATGAATATGTACCTTAAGGTGTTTAATACTCGTTTTTTCTGCATAATCATTCTCAATTTTTTTTAAAGCTTTAATCGCAATATCTCTGTTGTTGGTAAGAAGTGCTTTAACTATTAACGGATTTTCCGCAATAGAAATTGCATTTATGATACCAATATCTTTAGAAAATCGTTTTTCATTATTGAGCTCATTTTTTAATTGATTAGATAATTTTAAATATGATGCTTCTTTTTTCTCTTCAAGTATTTGTTGAGCATAAAAGGTGGCACAAATGGCATATAGGATTAAGAAAGTAGGTATTAAGATGATTTTTTTCATTTATTTTCCTTTTAAGTGAGCTGAGAATATATCTAAGAAGTGTAAAACCAGTATAAATATTATCTATATATAGTTATGTGCTATAATCTGATTTATGAATAACATACTTCTTTATATTGTAATCGCCTTAGGAATATCAATTGTTGTTAATATTGTTTTAAAAAAGCTAGGAATAAGTCAAATTATAGGCTATATTCTCACAGGTACCGTAATTGTCTATGCTTTTAACCTTGGTCAATCTCATGCACTAGAGTTAATAGGTGAATTTGGGATTGTTTTTTTAATGTTTACCATAGGATTAGAAATATCACTAGCAAAAATGGGTCATATGCGTAAAGAAATATTTGGCAACGGCTTATTGCAAGTTGGGATTACTACTTTACTAATATATATGGTTTCCTACCACCTTTTGAGCTTAGATGCTACAGCATCTATTATTGTTGGACTGGCTTTTTCACTCTCTTCTACGGCAGTAGTTTTAAGCTATTTAAAGACTTCAAAAGAAATATACACTCCTTATGGACAAAAAGCAACAGGTATCTTAATCTTTCAAGATATAGCTGTAATCCCTATTCTTATTTTTATTGGATTTTTAACAAGCGAGGCAGATGAGAGCATCTATGTAATTTTAGGACATACTGTACTAAGTGCAATTATAGTTGTTGGACTCCTGTTTGTTGTAGGAAAAAGAGTTGTGAGTTATCTACTTCATTTTTCTGCTTCTTCAGAACTTGATGAGCTCTTTATGGGGTCGGTTTTGTTTATAGTAGTAGGTGCTTCTTTGTTTGCTGCATATATGGGTTTTACATATTCACTAGGTGCATTTGTAGCTGGTATGATTATAGCAGAAACAAAGTATCACCATAAAGTAGAATCAGATATAGCACCTTTTAAAGACATTTTACTAGGAACTTTTTTTGTTGTCGTAGGCATGAAAATCGATGTGACTCTTTTTGTGAATAACATTGGTACTATTGTGAGCATTTTTGCTCTTGTCTTTATATTAAAAGCTTTTATTATGTTTGTTTTGCTTCGTTTGTCTACTAGTAAAGCAACTTCTCTTAAAACCTCTCTAGTGCTCTCTCAGGTTGGGGAATTTTCTTTTGTTATTTTTGCAGTAGCATCTTCTGGTAATATTTTAGAAGATTCCTTAGAGGGAATGTTAATTTTAATTGTTATATTCTCTATGATAGTCACTCCATTTTTTATCAATAAAGTAAATGATTTTGTTGAAAAGCTCATCAAAACAACAAGTGTTATAACAGATATGACACCCATGGCCTCAAGAGAAGATCATGTGATTGTTTGTGGATATAGTGTCGTTGGAAAATTTGTCACTAAGCACTTAGAAGAATTGGATGCTCCTTTTGTGGTGGTAGATAACTCAAATAAACATGTAAAAGAGGCCCTGAATGATAATATTGAGGCCTACTTAGGGGATGTTTCTAAAAGTCAGATACTTCGTGCACTCAATGTAGAAAAAGCTGCTGCTATTATAGTTACTTTAGATAATGCTGATAAAAAAAGAGTTATTTGCGAGGCAATCCTTCAACACTCCAAAAATGCGAACCTTATCGTCAAAGTGGTCTCTCTTGAAGAAAAACAAAAGCTTTCAGACTTAGACATAACAACCATAGTTGATGGAAAACTAGAGGTAGCAAGAGTTCTAGTAGAGCGCATGATAAGTTGTCAGCTTCATTATCGTTAAGTAGACAATTGTTTTAAAAAAGAGTATAATTATTGTATATAAACTCTAAAGGATATCTTATGAGCTTCAGACTTAACACAGGAATTGCTTCACAGCAATCAAATTTATACTCAAACCAAAATTCCCTAAACATTAACAAGAGCCTAGATGCTCTCTCCTCAGGCACTAAGCTTACACAAGCAGCAAATGATGCAGCAAGTCTTGCCATTTCAGATAAGCTTTTAGCTTTAGTGGCAGGTTCAGGTCAAGCCATACAAAATTCAAATGAATCAGTAGGGCTTTTTCAAGTGGCAGATGGAGGACTCTCTGGTATAGAAGATAATACTCAAAGAATAAGAGTGCTTACTCTACAAGCAGCAAATGATACTCTAAGTGCTGATGACAGAGCAAATATACAAAAAGAGATAGATGGACTCTCTGAATCATCTTTAGACATAGCAAATTCAACAAGTTTTAATGGAATTAATCTTCTTGATGGAACAGGTGGAAGTGATGGTAATGGTACTTTTGTAACACAAACTGGAGCCAACAGTGGCGAGACACAAAGTACAAGCATATCAGATATACGTTCTTCTATCCCTACTGTTGATGTTACAACTCAAGCAGGTCGTGATGCCGCGTTAGCCGATATTGATAGTGGTCTGAATGCTATAAGTAATACTAGGTCAACCATAGGAGCTGCTCAAAATTCTCTCATTTCAAATGTTAGAAACACAAGTGTAACTCAGATAAACGCAGCAGCAGCTGCTTCGCAGTTAAGAGATGTTGATTTCGCACAAGAGAGTGCAAACTTTTCAAGACAAAATATTTTAGCACAAACGGGGGCATTTGCTCAAGCTCAAGCAAATAGCAGGAACTCGAACATAACGAGTTTGCTAGGGTAATTTTAATTCCCTCTTGATCCTGGTTTTATAGCTTCGCTTCCATCTTTACAAAGGGGACATGCATCAGGTGCATACATCTCAAATGTAAAATCAGCTAAAGCAAAAAATGGAATGTCTAAAGGTAGTTTACAGTTAGGCTTTCTTGTGATGTCTGAGTTTTTACGTTTACAAAAACCACGGTTAGCAAGAGCAGCCGCACCGACGATAGTACCACCAAGAGCTTCAACAGCAGATGCAGCTTCCATAGCAGAACCACCAGTTGTAATGATATCTTCACACATTAAAACTCTCTCACCCTTACTCACTTCAAAACCACGTCTAATAGTCATAACACCCTCAACACGCTCAGCAAAGATAAAGCGAACATTTAATGCAGTAGCAAGAGCAAAACCAGCTATAAGGCCACCAAGTGCAGGTGCACAAACGGTATCTATCTTCAAACCTGATTCTTTGATTTGAGTTGCAAGTGCTTCAGCTAAAAGTTTTGCAGTTTTAGGATCTTCAAGAACTTTTGCAGATTGCAGGTAAAACTGTGAGTGATTTCCCGAGCTTAACTTGAAGTGACCCTCTAAAAGAGCATCAGCATCCATATAAATCTTTTTAACATCCATCATTAGACCTTTAAAATCTCTTGCTCTTTATCTTTAAGCGTTGATTCGATTAAAGTGATAAACTTATCAGTAGTTTTTTGAATAGTATCTTGTGCAGATTTAGACTCATCAGTAGTGATTTCTTTGTCTTTTTCAAGTTTTTTTACTCTATCGTTAGCATCACGTCTATCATTTCTGATACTTACTTTAGCATTCTCACCCATACCTTTCATATGTTTTACAGACTCTTTTCGTTGATCAACAGTCATAGGAGGGAAAAAAAGTTTGATGACATCACCATCATTATTTGGGTTTACACCGATGTTTGCTGCAAATATTGCAGACTCTACATCAGGTAAAAGATTTTTTTCCCAAGGATTTACAACTATAGTAGTTGCATCAGTTGCTATAACTGAACCGATTTGGTCAAGTGGTGTTGGTGTACCGTAGTAATCTATCTTAACATTATCTAAAACAGAGATAAGAACTTTTCCTGTTCTTAGTGTTTTAAAATCACGGTGCATGTGGTCAACACTACCTTGCATTTTACTAGAACAGTCATCAAAAATTTCATTTAACATTTTATTTTCCTCTGCTTTATTTGCTTGTGTTTGTCTCAACAGCTACAGGAGCTACAACATTTGTGTTCTCAACCATAGAATCTACAACTGATTTGTTTGGTGCTTGTGAGTACATGTAACCTAAAGTGATTGTATTTACAACAAATAAAAAACCAATAGTAAAAGTAGCTTTTGCTAAAAAACCACTTGGACCTTTTGCACCAAATACAGAGTCATTAGAACCACTGTATGCACCAAGACCGATGCTTGAGCTTTTTTGAAGAAGTACAGCGATAACGATGAGTATCACTAAAACGATTTGAACTATGAGTAAAAGACTAGTTGTCATTAATAGATTCCTATTATATTTAAAGTGGCGAATTATATCTAAATAAACTTCTATAATCAATATTATGTTAAAAAGGGTATAATTGCAAAAATATAAATTTTATAAATGGTGTTGAATGAAAATCTTTAAAATCGTAGCTGTCCTTTTGCTTGTCTTATCTCTCTTTTTAGAATTTATTATCTTTAACGAAGATACAGGCAGGGAGAGTACAAAACCACTAGTATCTGTTAGCACATTTTCTTTATACGACATTACAAAACACATCGCAGGGGAGAGTGTAGAGATTGTAAATATACTCCCTTTTGGAGTTGATCCTCATAGTTTCGAGTTAACGCCAAAGATTATGGCTAAGATAGAAAAAAGTAGCCTGGTGTTTTACAGTGGGGCAGGGCTTGAGCCGTGGATTGATAAGATTTCTTTTTCTTTAGAACCAATTGACATAAGTAAATATGTAAGTCTGAGAAAACTTGCTAATGATGAACACGAAGAACATGATGAACACGAGCACCATGATGATCATTGTGTGCATGGCGAACTTGACCCTCACTACTGGTTAGATTTTGAAAATATGCAAAAAATGGTGAGAGTGATAAACGATGAACTTATAAGAATTTTACCTCAAAATAAAAGCATGTATGAAAAAAATAGAGATGCTTATATAGAGATGTTAAAAAGATTAGATACTGAGTATTTGACGCAGCTAAAGTCTTGTAAGATAGAACATCTTATTTTAAATCATAATTCTTTGGGTTATTTAGCCTCAAGGTATGGTTTTGATGTGGACTCACTAAGTGGACTCTCCCCTGATGCCCAGCCAACACCCAAGGATATTAAGCGAATTTTACAAGAGATAAAGAAAAGTGGGATAGACACGATTTTTTATGAAAGTTTTGTAAATGCCAAAGTGATACAAAGTATATCTATAGATAGTGCTGTCCGCATAGATGTATTACAGCCGCTTGGCAACATTACAGCTGATGAAGCGAGCACAAATGCTACTTACGAATCTTTGATGCTAGAGAATTTAGTAAAACTCAAGGCGGGAATGTTATGTCACTAAAGTTTAAAGTTCCTATTTTTGATGTCAAAAACCTTAGTTTTAGGGTTCGCGGTGCAAATATCCTCTCAAATATTTCTTTGGAGATTTTTAACGGTGAGTACATAGCTATTATCGGTCCAAATGGTGGTGGTAAAACTACTCTGATTCGTATGCTTTTAGGTTTAGAAAAGCCAAGTTCTGGTGAAGTAAGACTTTTTGGAAAAAAACTCAAAAACTTTAAAGAGTGGCACAAGATAGGTTTTGTTCCTCAGCGAGCCTCTTTAGTAGATGCAAACTTTCCTGCAACGGTAGAAGACATTGTAAAAATGGGAAGAGTAGCTAAACGTGGTATCTTTGCTGGTTTTTCTAAAGAAGATACTCTCAAAGTTGAAGATGCCATGAAAAAGATGGATATTTTAGACTTAAAAAAGAAGATGGTAGGAACACTCTCAGGGGGACAACGCCAGCGCGTGATGATAGCACGAGCTTTAGCCTCTTCTCCAGAAATACTTATTCTTGATGAACCAAACACTGGGGTAGACATGGTCTCTCAACAGCGTTTTTATAAACTCCTAGCAAAGCTAAACAAAGAAGAGAATATTACTATAGTCTTTATAACACACGACATCGGTGTCATAGCAGATGACATTGGAAGACTTTTTACCATCAACCAAAAAGCAACTATCTGCAACAATCCCAAAGAGACACTTTCATGCGAAGAGATGTCCACTCTCTATGGAATCGAAGCACATGTTATATCAAACCATAAGCACGAGCACTCAAAGGATGGCTCATGTTAGAGATGTTCGAGTATGAGTTTATGCAAAGAGCTTTTGTTGCGGGTATATTTATAGCTATTTTAGCTTCTATAAGCGGAACATTCATAGTCCTTAAACGCTACTCTCTTATGAGTGAGACACTTGCACACTCTGCACTTGTTGGTGTAGCTGTTGGTCTTGTCGCTGGATATAACCCTCTTTGGGCTGCAGTTATAGTTGCAGTTCTTTTTGCTTGGCTCATCGAGTACCTTAGAAGCCATTTTACACTCTACTCAGATGCGATTCTCTCTATCATTCTCTCAGGTTCTCTTGCCTTAGCAGTTATCATAGTTTCTTTAGGAGGGGCTTTTAACAACTCACTTTTCTCTTACCTTTTTGGTTCTATCCTCTCTGTAAGTTATGAAGATGTTGTGACCATAGCTCTTTTTGGAACACCTGCCTTAGTTTTACTCCTTCTTTTTTCAAAAGAGCTGTATTTTATAACATATGATGAAGAGGTGGCAAAAACAAGTGGTATAAAAGTAAAACTACTCAACTTTTTGCTCGTAACTGTGGTAGCCATCATCATAGCCCTCTCTATTCGTGTAGTAGGAAGTCTACTTATCGGTGCACTTATGGTTATCCCGACTTCTGCAGCTCTTCAGTACCGAGTTGGTTTTAAAAACACGATACTAATATCTCTGTTCTTTGCACTCATTAGTGTTGTCTTTGGTATGAGTCTCTCTTTTTACTTCTCTCTACCCTCCGGTGCGACAATAGTTCTAACAGTTATCTCACTTTTTATACTTTCACTCATCGCAAATAAAAAATGAAAATAAGCGAAGAGTTCTCAAAACATGCACTAGAGTATGAAGCACACAATATTATTCAAAATAAAGTGATAAACAAACTTTTAAAAGAGATGAAGAGTAGACCTAAGTATATATTAGATTTGGGATGCGGCAATGGAAGTTTATGTAAAAATATCAGCTGGGAGTTTGAACAGTTTGTAGGTGTAGATTTTGCCTCTGCCATGCTAGAACTTCATCCAAATGCAGCTAATATAGAAGTAATGTATGGCGACTTTAACGATAGCACACTCTTCAAAGTTTTAGAGTCGTATGAGTTTGAACATATATTTTCAGCCTCAGCTCTTCAGTGGTCAAAAGATTTAGAGACTCTTTTCTCAGATATTGCAAAGCTAAAGACAAAAATATCCTTAGCCATATTCACTTCTGGTACTTTTAAAACACTACATACAGAGGCAGGTATAGCACCACTACTTCGTGATAAAGAAGAGATAAATAGACTTCAGAAGAAGTACTTTAATGCTGCGTTTGAGGTAGTAAAGTATAAGTTAGAGTTTAAAAGTGTAAGAGAGATGTTTCGTTATATAAAAAGTTCGGGGGTTAGTGGGTCGAGAAATATACTCTCATACACACAAACTAAAAAGCTTATGCGAGAGTATCCTATAGACTATCTAGAGTTTGAAGTCGTGTTTATAACTTCTTAGTCATCTCCACCGAAGATGCCAAAAAGCTGTAGTAATGCTGTAAAGATATTTAAAAAGTCTAAGTAAAGTGCAATAGCTCCATCGATTGGCGTTTCATAAGCACCGCGCATAATGTTTTGAGTATCATATATAACGAGGATACTAAAAAGAACAACTACTCCACCAGCGATAACAACATGTAGTATAGGGTTACCAAGAAAGATGTTAAGTATAGAAAAGCCTATAATTACAAAAAGAGCAATCATGAGTGGCTTGCCATACGATGTAAAATCTTTAGTAGTTTTGATAGCATAAAAACTCATAGCACCAAAAACAACCGATGTCATTGCAAAGGCATTCCCTATAATAGTACCACCACCATTCATTCCAAGTGTATGAGCAAGTAGTGGAGCTAGCATAAGACCAGTCATAAAGACAAAGCTAAACATAACCACTAGATTAATCACAGGCTTTGTTTTAACAAACTGTAAACCTATTAGAAGCCCAATCTCTAAAATAAAAAGTGGCCAAAAATTAGCAGCGATAGTTGCTGCTAATGGAACACCTACATAAGCGCCAACAGCACCAGCCATCATTGAAGCAGCAAATAGTTTATAAGTCTCTTTAACAAAAGAGATTATTTGTGTTTCACCACGGCTTTGTGTTTCATAAGAGGCAGTATTACCTCTTGCATAATCACGATCATATAATCCCATAATAAATTCCTTATAATGTATCTTCTATATATAGATACGTTTTTGTATGTAAAAGTCTATATCTAAAGAGTTAATGGACAGCAACATTACTAAATATTGAGATTATAAATGATTTCAAGAGCTAAAAATAAACAGCTGAAAAAGAATTTATATATTCTTTACTCATGCTATTGACATTAAAGGTTAAAACTCCTATAATTC
>NZ_JAEMVD010000022.1 GCF_029215975.1 Sulfurimonas sp. SAG-AH-194-C20 | reverse complement strand
GTAGAGAGTAGAGAATTAGTTGAATACATTAAATCTAACTACACTATGTGTACTATAGTAGTTCAATGTATCCTCAATTTCTTTATATTTCCCCTCTTTAAACATCGCAATGATTTCATCTTTTTCTTCAATCTTTGCTGTAGTTAAAACTAGCTCTTCATTGTAGTGCCCAACATCTAACGAGGTCACTCTTATCGTTGAGAAAAACCCAAAGATATTCTTCATTGTAAAGTCTACATATTTACTATCAGCAGCTGTACTGTTGAATGTTGGGTTAAAAATTGGTTTTGTCATAATAAATCTTTCGCAAATTTTATAGTCATAGTCGGACTTAGAGTACAGAATTTTGTGTTTTTTCTGCACTAATATATACCACGTTTTCAGGTAAAAGAGATGTTTTTTGCTAGGCTTTTACAAAGTAAAACAAGCAAGCATCTTGCTACAATAAGATAATTTAGCGTATTCTATTTGTAATGTGTTTAGACGTGTTAGACGTGCTAGACGTGTGCTTTTATCTTTCACGATACTCTATATCTTTGTCTTGCTCTTCTTTCCAGATATCTCCATACACATTCCACATTTTAACTAAATCATCTTTGTACTTTTCATAACCTAAGAGTGAGCCGAACATCTCTTCGACAGTTGCTCCAATATTGGACACCTCTTCAATTAGAGCAGTAGATTTACCTTTGTATGAACACATCTGGTAGATTTCATCAGAAACTTGTTCTATTGCTTTTTTATCTATATGCCCCATTGTGTCATAGTTAAGTCGGCTGTCTATTAGTAAGGCAACATAGTAATTATTTTTATTATATCTCTCTCTAACCATTTCTACCATTTTTGCAGCGTCTTTATTTTTTGGAAGCTTTGGTTTGCCTCTGTATACGCTTGTGACGCTTCTACGTCTATCAGCATATGTTATCCAATGAACAACTTTGCCTTTTTCTGTCTGAGCAAATACTTTAAATGCTGGGATGTATTGGCTTCTAGCTTTTGCTAGTTGTGCTATATTTGGACTATCAGTAAGAAACTTCTTTCTTGCGTAGCTTTTTAAATCTACTGTTTCAACTATTCCCATTCGATAGATTTCGCCTAGCACCTCAGTCTCAAATGTGTTCCCATCTATTGTAAATTCGTATTTGTAGACTCTGTTGTAAAATGGGGTAATGAAACAGTCAGATTTGTACTCAGCATCTGACTCAATCTCAACTCTATCACCAGCTCTTTTAATCTCAACATTTTTCCCAAATAGGGGTTCTCTTAATATTTCTACCATTGCTATTTCTCCTTTAGCTTTTCATTAATCTCTTTGCCTTGGGCAGTTAGAAATACTTTTTGTTCATACATACCTTTCTCCTTGTGGAGTTCATAATATGTTGGTTCTCTGTCTGGATGATAGCCACAGATATAAACATCTTCCCCTTTGCTTGGGTCAGACAAGAAAGTCCACACGTATTCTTCTCCATGTTCAGAGATATACTCTTCTACTGTTTTTCTGTCAGTACTGTATGTTTCAAATCGACCGTCTTCATCAGTAAAGTCTACAGAGCTGTGTTCATCAATGAGTTCCAACTCTTCATAGTCTTCAATTGTCATTTGAGGATAAAATGCAATGGACATATTGTGTGCTATTACTACACTAGATGATGACTTCATGACTTCCATCGTGATAGAGTTGCTTTCTTCTATATCATACACTTGATGCAAAGTAACTGCAATGTAGTTTATATTTGACGTATCCAAGTCTAGCTCATCAAATAACATTTTCAACAAGCTAAGTCTATTCAGAACCTTTGGGTCATTTGGAATAGAAACACTGGTGACTGTTTTTTTAGCTCCACTTCTAAGCTCAATATTATATTCGACGAAGAATTTATTGGTATATGTTTCAACTATGTTTCTTACAACTTTCTTATCTTTATCAAATGGTGATATGTTGCCTAGCATCATACTCTCCAACTGATTTATTTTTTCTGGTGACATGAGTTTAATCTTTCGCCCTTTTTAAGTCTTGGTCGGACTTTTTAGTACAGATTTTTGTGTTTTTTCTGCATTAATATATACCATTTTTTTGAGTGAAAGAGAGGTTTATATTGGTCTTGTAAAAGCTCAATAACTAGTTCTTACCTAGCATTGTCAATTATCCTTTGACATACATCACTTCTCTTATATGTTTTGATATAGGCATCTAGTCTAACGGAATCATACCCCGTAAGACTCTTTATAGATTTCTTTGTAATCCTGCCTCTATTATTGAAATCGGCTTTAGAATTAAGAACCAATCCTAGCTTATCAGATATCTCCACATAATAGTGGTCTCCATCTTCATCCAATACATCTTTAAGTTTAAATGATACGCTTCCATAAGGCTCTCCATGTTCTTCATGCTCTTCAAATTTAAATAATCTATTTAGCCTATTGTATCCATTGTCAAGTTTTACATATTCATGCTTCTTTGCTTCTTCCAAATCAATTTCTCTTGCATATTCCACATCCTTGCCAACTAGCTCTATAACTGTTACTCCTGCTTTAGAATTCCTGGTGTATGCATCTCGGATACTTGCTATCCACACCATATCATGGTATGGCTTCAATATAATCATCTCAACACCATCCATGAGGTCTGCTGTTACAACACCTTTCATCTCCCCCTCATTTTCCATAATCCGTCCACCAATCACCATCGTAATTATTCTCATGTATTCTTTATACAAGTTGTCTGGTCCTGCATTTTTTATTTCCGTTAATATATCACTCATTGTTTTTTCCTTATTATAGTCTTCCAAATTTATATAAAAGTGACGATGTATCACTAAACTCCAAGTGCCGAACAAACCTCATCCACCCCAAAAAGAGCAACAACCCCATCAAGCATAATCTTTTGACCACTTTGACTAAGGAGCGTCACATTTTCTTTTTCAACCTCATCAATAATGTAAACATTGGTAAAGTCGCTATTTTCGTACTTGTTGATATTTACATGGTCAAGGACACAGACGTATTCACCTTTGATATATTCTGCCATTTATTCTTCTCCAATCATTTTTAATATTTTAGAGATGGTTTTAAATGTTACCTCTTTTTTTTCTTTTACTATTACTCTCATCTCTTCCATGAATGTTTGGTATTCATTAGTATGGGTTACGTAGACATTGAATTTAAAGTGAGAGGACAAGAGCTTTCTTGCTTTGTCTAGTTGATACTCGTATAGGTGTCCTTTTACTTGCTTGTACTCAATATCACTAAAGAAATAGTTTTTTGCAAACACTCCATAGTCTCTTGATTCTTCTACTGTTAGGAATCTGTATTTATTGTGTTCAGAGATATATGTTGTTGCCTCTGTAAAGGTCATGTTTTTCTCTAGTCTTTTGAATGCTATTCTATGTTTCATTTTTATCTTTCGCCAGTTTTTTGTCTGTGGTCGGACAATGTGTATCTTCGTAATACTTAGCATAGATATATCCTACTTTAATGAAGAATATATCTATCACCTCTAATATCTTTTGTTATTTCCATATTCCTTGAAATTTAATGGCTCATAAGCACTAAACTCAGACCAAGAATCAACAACCTTTCCACCTTCATTCGCTCTCCGTATAAGAAACTCTATCTTGCCGTTTTTAACATCTTTCCTTGAATGCTCTTCAAGGCAAGTACCATACGAGTATCTACTCTTACTGCGTTCACAGTGTAAGTACAAGCCTATTACTAGACAGAATAACACGATAATTAATAGACAAATAAAAATTAAGTCAATGGTGGAACATCTATCCAACATTTCTTCTCCCTCTATACTTGCGATTATATTCTTCCTCAGTAATTGTTATGGTCATACCTACTACTGGTACATACGAAGGTCGATACTCTGCCTTTACTGCAGCAATAAACACCTCTGTTGCTTTAAGAAGCTCTTCCGAAGGAGATGTTCCGTCAGCATCTATGTCTCCATAATCCTCATCCAAGGTTTCAAGTAGAGAGGATATATGGTCTTTTGCATTTAGACTCATCTCTATACGTCTGTACTCTTTAATGTACAATGGGAAAATAATTCTATCTTCTGAATCTTCCATTGAGTGGATTATGTCCTCAATGCTGTCAGAGAAAATATGTCCATAGCCTAGGTACATCACCTCATGTGTATCGCCTAAGCTTAAAACATCATTTATAATCTTTTTGGTAATAAAATAATTCTTACTCACCAAAGACAAATTATATTTTCTAGATACAAAAGGCTCATCATGCATGTCTAATGACTCAGGTGAAATAAATACCGAAATATCTCTATCTCTAAATCTATCAATAGTGGCATTCAAATCTTCTCTACTCTCAGCGTATACTCCAACTGTTACTTGGCTCTGTGGACTTCCAATTACAAATTTACTGATTACCTCAGTCGTCACGTCTCTTAACTCTGGTGTCACATCTTTACTTGTATTTTTTTTTGCACTCATTTTATAGCTCCTTTTGCTTGTTCTACTCTCCAACCTTTACTTTCAAGGTCACCTCTAATATCTTCCAATTTTAGCTCGGGAAGATTATCTCTATCGGTACTTATATGTTCTCTTTCTCCCCTTGGTAAACATGTACGAAAGGGAAAGTCTATCACCACATTACCGTCAGTATCAATCTTATTATCACTGAAAATAATTCCCTCTACTTTATCTGTGCCTTTATACAAATACACAATTGCACAATATGCATAACTACTCATCCCATAAGTATCTGGTGCCTTTGGAATCATCTCGCTAAATTTTGACATTATCACTCTCTTTCGCCAGTTTTTTGTCGTGGTCGGACTTTTTTTATCTACAAAACTTTGTATTTAGATGCCTACGGATTACTTCTTCTTTCTTTTTCTTTTCCTATGTAATGTTCAATCTTATTCAGGTCTCTAATTATATTTGTACCGTTATGACGTGAACCTTTTCCATGGTCTTCTTGTAAAATACCAATCATCGCTTTCATCGCATTAAACATAAATGGTGACATTCCTGGAAATTTAAGTACTAGACTATCTAAGTCAGAACAACCATCAAACACATTGTAATATGGATTTTTACCACCACTAGAAGAGTCTTTCATATCACCATTAATGAGCTCCTTAGGGACAGATGCACATCTATTTCTTTCTAAGTTTTCAAACACTTCAATACAAGAAGCAGAGCAGAAAATACCATCAGAGTAGTCAGATTTTCCTACAATGTCTCTTTCTGCTAAACTTTCTCCACATTGCTCACAAGCTGTATCATCTTGACTATGGACGTTCCTATAATCACGATTCCGTTGCTCTCTCTCTTCTTGTTCAAACTCACCAACAAAGTCTCTTGTTTTATCAGTCATAGAAGAAATTTCCTCTTTTGTTGGTAGCCCAGGTTCAACTTCACTAGGAGCATCCCTATCTTTTATGGAAGGTGACTTATTTCCCCCTATAATACGTGCAATTTCACTACAGAAACTATCGGAAATCTTACTGTCTATACGAAGCATCATGTCCCCTTTATAAGAAATAACATAATCTCCATCTTTGTTAATATTTGAATCCATAAGCCAAATGTCAGTTAGATGCTTGATATCATTTTCACCATCAAATGGGTTCGACCCGTTCTCGACTTCCCACTCGGCAAGCATTGTAATAACCTCAATTGCATTTTCCACATTAGCCTTTATTAGGTCATTATCTATTTCATCAATATAATCTAGTAATCCAAAAGCTATTGTATCTCTATATTTTGGAGAGCTAATGTCCTCGATTTTAAACCCATCTAGTTCGTCAGGATTATATGGGTCTTTAATATCTGGGATATCTTTTTTTTTGCTATCCTTGGATAATTTCGGGTCAATATTTTTTTCATCGCTATTTCCATTAGTAGTTGAGGCTTCTGATTCGTTCTTCATTTTTATCTCTTTCCCAGTTTTTGTCAAAGGTGACAATTTAATTCTATGTGTGGGGTATGTGTTATTATACAGGTTTCAGTAGGTTTTCTCTACACTTTTCCAACTCTTCTTTAGCCTTGAGTAGTGATGCTTCAGCCTTAGCTAATATTCCCTGTCTTGATTCTACTAACCCCTCTGCACTACGAACCATTGCTTGCCTATATTCATTATCGTAGCTGTTAGTAGTAGGCATAAGCTCACCATCAATAGCGTTTAAAATAATACTGCCTTTCTCCGATGCTACTAATTTCTTAGCCTGTATAAAGTACTCAGGACTATAACTCTCAGCATATGTAAGTGTACGTGCACGTGCTATTTCTGAGTCTTTCTTAGCAACTGCCTCCCAAGGGATATACATGTTACCTATATAGAGTTCCGAATCTGCTATAGTAGTTAGAGGTGTAGTTAACTTAAATAATTCAGGGCTAACAACTTCTAATACGCCATCTATTACTTTTCTCTGTGCAGGTGCTTTGTATTTATGGGCTCCTATAGAACCAAGTAGGACATCTTTCTCCACAGTTCTGCCCCCAACTCTACTTATTTTTACATAGTATTTTTCAAGAGCATAACCTCCGAAGCCAATACGGTACTCTATCTTTTCAGTCCATGGTGCTGTACTAGCATGAGCATAATCCACTAAATCGTCAAGTGACAACTTTAATACCTCCGATGCTACCAACTCTACGTCAAATGCTTCAGTAAAATCTTTAGATAAATCTAGTAATACGCTTTTCTTTAAATTCAGTGTAAGACCACATGGTGTAGTCAATATTACTTCAGAACCTTTTGATGTTACAGTAACACCCTCTACTTTAATTTCTTTTTTCATTGTATTCTCCATTAGTTATTTTGATATGATTTTAAAATCATTATTTTTCTTGCTAAGTTTATGTCAAAGTGACAGGCTGTTCTCAATTACGGTTAGACTCTATACAAACCGTATTCTTCTAATATCTCTTTAATGTCATCGAAGGCTTCATTGGCACAACTGAATCTTCTTGACCAAACATACCAATGGTCAGACTCCTTGGTACGTTCTGACCAATAGGTATAACTACTTGAATCATAATCAAACATTCTTTTTCCAAGTCTTCGCTTAACCTCATCAAAAGTTTTTTCATCTTTAATCAGAGAGCCAGTCACGTCAAAATACATCGAGTCCATAACTTCGTCTTCTTCAAGATAGGTGAAGGGGATAAATGGGTCTACATATTGATATTTATCTCTATCGTTAATGGCGAAGCTTCTGTAGTGGACTCTTTTTTTTAGTCCAGAGCAGTTTGAGCGATAGACACTTAAGTTATGTCTGTTTGTGGATACTTTGCCTAGAGTGCCATCTTTTTTGTATTTGTATACTATAGGTCTTACTATGGTTCCGTATAGAGATGCGTGTTCTATGGTAAAGTGGGAGAAGTATGCGTTGTCTACTTTTTGAGGGAGATACTTTGCGTTAAGTAGTGATAGTTGCTCTTGTAGTTTAAGCTCTTCTTTTTGATGTAGAGATGTCTTGATGTCTGAAATCTCTTTCACTCTATCCTCTAATTTACCTTCGTGCATCTCTATTGCTTCTTTTGAATAAAACATTTGGTCTCTGTTGTTTATCTCTTTCATTACTTTTTCTCCATCATTGATTGAGTTTGTTTACTTGTTTTTGCCATATTTATAGCATTCAATGCTAGATATGTTTTATCGAACTTTAATATTTCAGAGGCAAGGACACCTCCTGTGATACGGATATCTATACCCATCTTACTAGCTAGGCTTTTTGTTCCATATGCACAATTTCCAGCGTCAGTGCTATCTTTCATAGATACGAACAGTCCTGCTATATCTCGAGTAACTTCACTGTATTTAAGATTGATTGCATTACGTCTAGTTAATGCAATGATGGCATCATCGGCAATATAGTTAATGAGTTGTAAAAAATCTTCTTTATTATCTACGTCTATCTCCTCATCTCTTAAATCATTAAGGATTGACAAATGGTACATATCTTCACCCTCAATAGCTCTTACGGCAAAGATGTTGTCGTCATAGTCTGTCTCATGGAGGATAAGTTCATATCCTCTACTTTTTAGAGTAAGAGATAGCATTCTTTTTAGTTTTACAAGAAACTTTAGATTTTTACTTACTGCAAAACTCTCAAATAGTTGTGTCTCGAACAAATCATATGACACAAAAGGGATAGTATTTAAAAATTTACCATAAGATTCGGCTGGAATCATCTCGGCGACTTCTGATATTGATTCAGTTCCGAACAACTTTAAGAACACATCTTCCCCTAAGTTTGAAAGAAGTGCCTCTATAGCTACTTCAAGTTCAAGAGAAAGTACTGATTCAGAAATATAATCTTGTAGGAACTTATATTCTGTATCCTCTTTATTTAATACTTCTCTGCTCCAAACTTCAAGGTAATCATCAGAAATACAATATTCATCTTCTTCGACAGATTCCTCTAGTGTGAATATTTGCAACTGAACCTCTGTAACTGCTGGAGATATATACCAGTCTTTCCCTTTTCGATGATAGGCAACATATTTATCTGCATTCTCAGTAAGATACTCTTTGTGACTATCCTCATCATCCCACCATGAGTCCAGAATATGACTACCTCCTGATAATTCAGAATAGGTAAATATCCTCGCATCTATTTTATCTAGTGATTCAATATCTACCACCGTGTCCATATCCTCTTCTGAAAAAATACTATAGTCACTGTTATTAGACACGGTAAGAAGACCATCATCCGATGTACTGATTATTACTCCTGCCTTTTCAAAACAATAAGTAAGCAAGGCTGTTTGACCGTCAACATCAAAGCTGTAGGATGGGTCAGATAAGTCTACAGATAATAATTTAATTTGACTTCTTCTAATGTAGTTTATCTGGGTAATCTCTTTCGTCATAAATTTACTTCTAAGATTCTCAATATCTTCTTCTGTTAATATTTTCAACTTGGAAGTTAGGCTCTTGTATGTCAAGTCCAACTCCATATGAACCATCCATCCACCACCAATGAAAGATAAAATGGTGTCCTCTTCTAGCATATTGTTTTTCATCTCTTCAAAGACCTCTACTAAACAATCTTCTTTATTACTTGAAAATGTATGCGTACTTGTCCCAATTACAGCTGCCACATTTACTACATCTGAATAATCATCTTCAATAAAGAATTGGTTAGCTTCTAGCGTTCGTCTTGATATTTTCTTTAACATATTAATCTTTCGCCCTTTTAACGTCTTGGTCGGACAAAAAAATCTTTTACTTTCGTTTAGAGTTAGTATTTTCCACAATGCTGGGATAGTCATGTGATTGGGACATATCTAACCTTCCTTGTTTATTGTTACGGGCTTTAATTCAATCAACTCCATTTTGTAATCAATCCCACCTAGACACACGTATCTAACAATACCATATTCCTCTTCGATAGTGACCCTGTCCATATCTCTTGATGTAATCTTTAGGCTTCCTACTTCTAGTATAGTAAACTTATCTTCTTCATCTATCTCTTGCAAGTATTCCATTTGATTAGAAAATGAGTGGATGACCACAGATGCTCTTGATACTAATGTTCGCAATAGTTCTTCTTTTTTCATATTGATACGCCTTTTATAATTTAGTGATGTATAATTTTACACTTTGGTCTGGTAATTGAATTACCACATCCTCTACAAGTTCAGATTCTGAAAGGTATTTAGAGAAGCACTCGTTGAAGTCTGGAACAACAAATGGAATAGGTACATCCCATATCTTTAAGATAGAATCAATCATGGGGCAATACACCCCATCATAATACACTTGACGTAGAAAATCAATATTTTCAGCCTCAGTAAGGACAATAAAGTTGTTTCCTCTGATTGAGAATTCTTCAGTCTTTTCTTTGTATGTTACAAATCCGTCATTCTTCTTGATTGAAACAAGCAAAGCTTTAATTTTTACCCCAATCAACTTATTGGGGTCAATTTCAATATCAAGCTCATATTCCAAGCAAGATTTGGCATCGACCAAGGCAATAATGTTTTCTCCCTTTAGGCACTCCAAGTTACTCCTGCCCTTAAATTTACAGGCAGAACACTCATTTTTGTATGTTTTTTCTAACATTGCACACATCGTTTATCTTTCGCCATTTTTAAGTCTTGGTCGGACTTTTGAGTACAGATTTTTGTGTTTTTTCTGCATTTATATATACCACGTTTTATGGTAAAAGAGATATAAGATAGCATGCTTATTTTACATTTTCCCTTGATTGTACAAGGGCGAAAACTCTATCAAAGGAGACTTTATCTCCTTTTCTTCTCTCTGATAAAAACACAATCCAATAGGATTAACCTGCCACAATGTTCAGCTACGTTTCTAGGGGATATCTCAAAGAAAACTTCTGACAACTCAACCCAGTTACGCATTGTATACATTAAATCCCATATCGCCTCTCTATCTTTGAGCTTAATTGTCTTTATATCCATTATCTTTTCAAAAAATTCTTTACCCCTGGTATCTTTATGTAGCTTTCTTAGCTCTCTATACATTGTTCTATAATAGGGAGTAAGGCTGGATATTCTGAAGTTTCTGCCTCTATTCTGATAGTATTTCATCTTGTAATCATATTCCTCTGGGTCACTACCTCCAGAGGAATATGTTATTTTTGGGAGTATAGGACTAGCAGTGTGCCACCCAAGAGCCATACACTCTTTTACTTGACATACACTTTTCAAATATACGTATTTGCTTAATCCTTTTCGATAGCATTTAGTATATTCTCCTCTCCCAATTAATTTGTACTCTTGCATTATACTTCCTTTTTCATTTTCAAGATTTTTGCACGGATATCAAATGGATTAAGAGACTTAATAGAGTTCAATAGAGATAGTCCTCTTTCTGTAATTCCTATTGCTTCAATGCTTTCTTTGGTAGAAGGTGATTCATAGTCTAGGATTAGGTATGCCAATTCTATGGACTGGGAATAGTCGGAACCAGCAGAGTTTAGGGCTATGACATGCGATTTAATGTCATCCAAATAAAGGATTGAGATTCCGGAACAATATTTCTCTATTAGCTTTAACTCGAAGTGTTCCATCTTTTGTTTCTGTAACAAGTATGCCTCGTTCCATGCTGAAGTATACCCATCTACATAGGAATAAAATTCATCGGATTCTCTGAATTCTTCTAGGGTTACATCTGCCTCTGCATCTTCTTTAAACATTAAGAATTGTTCTGATGACAAAAGCATATCATCTGTTTCCATTAACTTTAAAGTTAAATTGTCTTCTTCTATATTACTAATGTCCAATGTATAGTTTGCCATTTAAAATCTTTCGCCAGTTTTTTGTCGTGGTCGGACTTTTATGTCTTAAGAATCAAGGGCTTTCATAATTT
Source organism: Sulfurimonas sp. SAG-AH-194-C20 (assembly GCF_029215975.1). Taxonomy (GTDB): domain Bacteria; phylum Campylobacterota; class Campylobacteria; order Campylobacterales; family Sulfurimonadaceae; genus Sulfurimonas. Next base: position 11,624 of record NZ_JAEMVD010000022.1, on the reverse strand, counting down.
CTCTCTGCTCTTGCCAGTGAACTATCTTCCAAAGATTTTCTAATTTAAAAAAATCTTCAAGAGAAATGTTTAAACTTGCAGCTTCATCTTTGAACTTGGAAGTATTCATTTTAATTCTGTCTTCTTCTTGTCTTTCTTGCTCAATTTTCTTGTCATGTATTCTACATTCAAGTAGATTTAAATCTAAGTTTTCAGATGCAAGCTTATCAGCTGCATTATTAAACTCCACAATGACTTTGACATACTTCATGATGTTGCCTATCTTCTTTCTTTTCCCTCTAAGCTCAAAGAAAGCAGTATCAACATATGTGTGTGATGAACCTATGGAGAAATTCAATGACATCCCAAATGGTCTTACCTTCTCATTTAAAATATCTATTAGTGCAATCTCTCCGATAGGCTTATCAATACAAGCGTTTATATCGTCAACAAGTGACAGTATTGTATATTTATTTGACATTCTTATTCTTTCGCCAGTCTTGAGTCATGGTCGGACTTTTTAGTACAGATTTTTGTGTTTTTTCTGCACTTATATATACCACTTTTTATGGCAAGATAGACACTACTAAGTGTTTACCTTTTACTTGCAATTCTAAACGGTGAATCGTATTCGTAGTATTCGCATTTCACTAATGGCTCTCCCTCACAGAAATACCAATCGTTATCGTAAGCATCGCACAGATGGTCTTCTATCCCACATACATGGATAGGAGGGAATGCACCACCCCCATCTATAGCTTTTTCATTTACACATCTACTACACAAAGGGTATGTGTTTCTAAAATCCACCCTCTCTCCTGAAATATTTTTAGGGTTTTGTTTTAGCATATTCATTCTGAAAGTTTCTTAATAATCATTCTCATAAAGTTAAGCTGCGTGAATTCTTTAGTATCATAGTTATAAGTCATATCAAGTATTCCCTTGATATTGGAGTGGATATAGAATGGAAATAAGAATTTTCCCATTTTAGCTTCTACTCTTAATGCTGCCTCTTTCTCATCAGTCAGGATAGTTACTGCATCAATGCCTGTATCCTTAATCCATTTGGATAGGCTATCTTTAATCGAATCTGATTTTGCATAGACAGAAGGAACAAGACAAACAATTGCAACCTCATCACTCCCCACAATCTTCTCATCTTCATCTTCACGACAGGGGAAGAGCAGTTTATTCAATGGGGTATTTCCATATGTTTCTCTAATAAACTCTTCAACTTCAGCTTCATCACGGGAAGCATCAATCCACTCGTCACCAATAGAAACACATAGGAAGTCTTGGTCTTTACTGATTAAATTTTTCAACGAAAGGATTGCCAGTTCACTACTAGCAAATGCCTTTAGAATACTTGGGGTGCTTTTAGGATAAAGAGACTCAGATGAAATAAGAATTTTTTTCTTTTGTTGTGTAATCTCTTTAGCAATCATGTTATTGATTAAGTCTTCTGTTATTTCACTCAGACCTTCTATCTTTGCTGCTCTGTACTGTAGAGACGTTTCAGTTAATAGATGCTTGCAAGTACTTTTAAATTCAAGGTAAGCATCAACGGTATCTCTTGCATCAGTAGTGGTGACGATTGCTGTCATGTCTCCCCACTTCATTGTTAAATAGATGTTTGTATCTAGGATTGAAGTTGGAGACACGCTTGCGTTTTCCAATGATAAAGTCAATAGTTCAGTTTCATCATAGGTAGCAATTACAAGGGCAGGGTTAAGATTAGATAAATATTGCATTCCCTTACTCACAACTTTTTTGAAACCATAGTTAATTTTATTATCTAAAAGCAAATTAATGTCAATTACAACCTCTTGCTCACCCTTTCTATTAAAGATGGTTACTGAAGAATCTGATGAATCAGTCAAGGCTTTGGGATTTTCTGTGGAGTTTTTATTTAGCATTTTAAAATCTTTCGCCAGTTTTTTTGTCTTGGTCGGACTTTTTGTTTTGACCTCTACTTTTAGTAGCTTCTTTAACTTCTCTCCTCCACTCTTTTGTAGCTCGAGATGAGATATAGGGAGAGTAATTATAGTCTTTGTATACTAGATGTTGTTCTACAATTTCATCACTCATTTCTTTGTATGTTCCAGAAGAAATCGTTTCAATACCAAAATCATTTTTAATATTAATATATACCATTTATTTCATCCATTTCAATGATTGCTTTCTTTACAAGCATAAGAAGAGCCTTATTTACATCAAAGGTTGCCTCTAAACTTGGTTCCCACTCCGAAACAAACAGTACACGAGCATAAGTACTATCATTGTCATCACCTAGGCATCCATTGCCTGCCACGTACATAGGACATCCTCTACAACTATTAGCCTCGTCCGAAGAGTGGTATTTTGAGCAATAAGGGCAGTTCTTAGCAGAGAGTCGAGCTGCTAACCCTTTTGGCTTATGTGTATAAACATATTCTCTGAAGTCAGAGAGTACTACCATTAAGTCGGTATAATCAAATCCACTTAAGCATATTTGCTCCTCTGGAACTAAAACTTCCCCATAAGACTCCTCTATGAGAGTGTTCTTTTCATTCATATACGTCTCTAAAATCGTTCTTAATTTACTTATCTTGTTTGCCATTTTAAATCTTTCGCCAGTTTTTTGTCTTGGTCGGACTTTTTGCTTATTGGTATTTTTTTTTATCCCAAAAGCATGTGCCTTGGTATGGACGACAACATGGAAATTCTTCACCACCTTCACTTTGAAAATATCCATTTTCAGACTCCATCTTATCAAATATACCAAGGACTGGCATAGGGTCGCTTTCCCACTCTTCTAGCATTTCATAAAAGAATACTAGTTCTCCCTTCTCTGGAGTCCATGGCTTAGTTGAGTTTATATATGTTGATACGGTCATAATATTTGTTCCACCAATGTTGCTCTCATAGTGAATATGATTATTTGTCACACCAGTAATTTCGTACCATTCATCAATGTTGTTAAATCTAAAATAACTACCAACAATAGGGCTACTTAGGATTCTATAGGCATAAACATTAACAAATATATCAAACAAATTGTCAATATCTACTACCTCCCATTTGTCTGATTCTACCACCTTAACCTCTATAACTGCTCCATCATGTAACAACATAAATAGCTCATGATTAGCACCATCTACTACAAAATTAGTATCTTCATTCCATGGAGGAACCACTCCTTCTGCTAGTAGTACCCATTCTCCTTTATGGGAAGAAGTCCATACTCTTACTTCTTCTGAAGCTGTTGCCCATCTAGTAATTTCATTGCTGTGTTTTCTTTTCGCCACAATATACCTCCTATTCTGGTAATAATTCATAGTCTACTGGAGACATGTCGTGTACTTCTTTAAGATATGCATCAAAATCTTCATAGTAATAGCATACTTTTGTCCATCTTTCGGCATAATACATTTTTGTATCTTTACTCATTAGCTGAGGAAAGGCTCTCAATCTCTCTTTTTCTTCTAGTTCGGTTTTACTTTGTTCTTTTTTCATGATTTTCCCTTGAATTGTCTCTGATTTTATATCTAAAATATAATTGGTGTGTTACTTCTGTATGGTTAATCTTCTCCAAGAGAAGGGAAAACTTAAATTCCCAAGGAGGTAGACCAAAGATATCTACCTTTGTAGGGAAAATATATTCAGTCAAATAGACCATAAGAGAACTATTAAAAGTAAATCCAGTTTTTGTTTCTTTTAGGTTAAACATTTTTGCATATCCATAGATAAGCACTCTATCTTTAATTTGTGCAACAATGTAACAATGAAGGGTTCCAAGTAGCTCTGCATATTCTTCTGACGTATATGTCTTAGATACTTCCTTCATCTGAAATCCTTAAACACTACATCGTTAGGAAAGGCACAAAACTCATGGTCTTTATCCTGTATCCAGATAAGGTATTTTTCTCCATTCCATCCAAGAGGTCTAGATACCTTATATTCTTTGTCTTCTTCATTGAGGATGATTACATCTCTGGTATTTCCTTCAGCATTCATCATTATAGTCAAGCACTCTTTTGTACAGACCTTATATCTTGTGTCATTGTCAAAGTAGAGGTCTTTTTTATTGAGAGAAACATCACAACACTGACAACGCTTGGGCTTTACCTTTCTTTTTGTATAGAGAAGCTCTTCGGTAATTTTCCATATGTTTTTAGTGTTGTATAATAAAGCACCCTTATCCTCAGTCTTAGGCTTAAGAAGAATGCCATTTAAGAATATTTGGTGATATGCAATCTGAGACAAGCTCATATCTAACAGTCTGAATAATCCTCTGGTAGACCCAGTAGAATATATAACTTTAACCTTAAGCTTATTCATCGTTGTAAGTTTAGAAGAGATAACCAATGCACCATATTTATCATGATACTCAGAAACCCCTTTTCCTAATGTAATTATTTTCATTTAAAATCTTTCGCCCTTTTAACGTCATGGTCGGACTTTTTGTTTATTTAGACAGGAGTGATTTTCTTATATCGAGTGCAATCTCTTTTATAACAAGAACAGTAACTGAGTTACCAATCTGCTTATATTTCTGAGCATCAGACATACCTACAGGGTAAGTAAAGCTTTTAGGGAATCCTTGTAAACCCACACACTCCATAGGTGTTAGTTTACGGATGCCTTGCTTACTTAGGATGATAGGCACATTATGCCCACCAGTACCCATATTTGCTGTTAGTGTAGGGCATACACCACCCATGTTTTCTCTTACATACTTACGTCTCCATTGATAAAATGTGTTAGGTTTAGTTACCTCAAACTCTAATTTAGGATAGATTGTTTTACCTATGTATTCATACTTAGGAGGGACTCTGTCTTTAATAAAGTCTTGAACCTTTGCCACGGGCTGTACACATGTAGGGAATTCAAATTCAATATTTTTATCAAGGAAACACACTATGTATATTCGCTCTCTATTTTGTGGTACTCCAAAGTCTTTTGAATTAAGTACTTTATGGAAAACTTTATATCCCAATTCTTCTAATGTCTCCAATATAACGGTAAAAGTATTACCTTTATCATGTCCAATTAATCCTTTAACATTTTCAAGAAAAATAACTTTAGGCTTATGGTATTTAGCAATTCTAATTACATCAAAAAATAGTGTTCCTCTTGTGTCTTCAAATCCTTTCCTTTTCCCTGCAATTGAAAATGACTGACATGGAAAACCTGCTAAAATAATATTATGATTAGGTATATCACCCTCTTTAATTGTTGTTATATCTCCGTGTGGAGTGTCATTATGATTAAGAGAATAAGTATTTTGTGCGAACTTGTCCCACTCAGATGCAAATACAAACTCTATCTCATTTCCAAATGCTTCTTGAAAGCCAAGTCTAATTCCACCTATTCCTGCAAAAAGGTCTATTACTTTTAACATATTATTTCTTTCGCCAGATTTTTGTCTTGGTCGGACTTTTTGTTGTGCTTAATTTGACTTGTAATAATTCTCAACATCTTGCAAAATTCCCACTTCAAGTAAAACTAACGAGACTCGTTCATGTTCATCCCAATCCATACCAGAAAGCTCTGTCGCCCAGAAAGATATGTCATCTTTTGTAAGCTCGGCATGTTCTTTGGAATAGTATGCAATAATTTCACCTTCACAACATTTTCCATTTTCAATATCAATAACTCGAAGAAAGTCCCCACTAGACTCAATGGTGATTTTACAATCTAAAGAAGACTTCTCTAGGTAACTAGTTAGGTGGTGCAAATCAAAAGAACCGTTATCTCTGTAATACCCACAAATTGACTTCTCTGATGGAATCAACGTTAATACTCCTTGAACTTCAGAAGGAAGAACTATTTTAGGATTAGACTCTATTGTTATATTAATTAAATTGCTCATTTTATTTCTTTCGCCAGTTTTTTGTCGTGGTCGGACTTTTGGTTATGTAGACTAAAGAGTTATGTCTACTATAGCTTCAATAGGAGACAAGGTATAGTTTCGCAGCACGAAATCTTCATACTTAATCTCACTAAGACATTCATCTGAATCTGGGAAGATAAGGGTAACTAGCCTAATATCTGAACCTAAATTCTTGTTTATTTCTAAATATTTTTCCACGAAAGGAATGCCTCTGTATGTTGTCATTAAATGAATATGAGATTCCCCATCTCTATTTAAATACAAAACAGATGCAATCACGTTGTCATTGATTCGTTTATCCTCTAGGAGGCTTGTTACTTTTTCCCATATTTTTTTCCACATGTTCTTCATCTCTAGTCCTTTGAAATTCACTTTACATTTTCACTCCATAAGGTGTTATAGAATTCTATCGAAATTAAGGCTAACAATTGATTCAAATTAAACCTTTTGCCAATCTTGCATCAGGGTGGGAGGATTATCTACACATCACGGGTCTCCAATCTTTTAAATAGTTTTTTTAAAATTCCTGTCTCATTTTTTTTACATTGACCTGTCATATATATCCATCTCCCATTACAATATACAACCCTATTAAAAAGTCCAGAATATTTATCGTGAAAGATTGGATTTTGTCTTAGAAGAACAATGATACGCTCCATATGTCCGTTGAAGCCAATAACTTTTCCGATTGCAACAAAATCAACTTTTTCTGCCAAATTTATAGGTGTAGCTCTCCACTCATTTTTGGTCTTAATAACTGAGGTTTTAGTGATGATATCCATTAGTGTAATATCATACAAGCTTGCTATCCCAAGAGTCTTCAATGTTTTAAAATTTCTTTTTCTCATCCTTGTACCCCTTGCTCTTTAATCCACTCGTTCATTACTCTAAAGGCTTCTTCCTGTGTCACCACAGAGGTACCAGCTATGTCATAAGATGAGCCTGTGGCATCTATCCACTCCTTGATTGGAAAATTGGGAAAGTTCTGTAGATTGAACTTGTCAACTAGAGCAGAAGTGATTCTGCCATAAATAACTGATACCACAATATTGCCTATATGGGGAAGGTCTTTTGTCTCTCTGGCAAGAGCCCAGATTTCGTCATCTACATTGTCGTCATTAACTTCTGTCTCATTGGATGCAACAAAGGTCTGAAAAAACTCTTCTACTTCATCTTTATAGTCTTCTACATGGAATAACATTTTAAATCTTTCGCCCTTTTAACGTCTTGGTCGGACTTTTTGTACAGATTTTTGTGTTTTTTCTGCATTAATATATACCATATTCCTAGGTAAAGGAGATATCTATTCCTGACATATCTATCAGTAAACCATGAGCTGGAATTATGGACAGAACACGTAATAAGTCGTGACCTACATGAATACTGTCTCTAACAATTACAAATCTTGTACTGTACATGTTGTCTTCAACTCTGTTTATATTTATCGCAACTGAGTATAAATTCTCATCTTCTTGCATTCTAAACTCAATGAACACATCATCAGTACTACTTGTCGTTGTGGAGGGTCTAAAAGATACAAGATTATCGGAATAAAATTCACCACGGTATATATCTACCAGAGAGTCAGCTCCTGATTCTTTTAGAGTCTTCTTTAATCCGTAGGTTGGTAAAGTTATGTCTAAGATGTGCATCTTGATTAACTCTTTAAATGTGATACATTCAGGAATTGACAAATCAGTGTCACGTTCAAAAGCCAAAGGCGAGTATCCTTTGCTTTGTTCATCTGTCAAAGAAAACAGTAGCTCTTTGTTTGAAGCGTATTCCTTTGATAATTCATTTGCGATTATCTTTGCTTTGTCATTAATGGAATTCGCAAGAGTTGATTCTCCCCAAGAGAGTTCAGATTCTAGTTTATTCACGAAAGAGTTTAGTATCACCTCTTTTATTTTCTTCTCGTTGACCTCATCTTTTAATGTATTCATAATTACTTCAGCTAAGTCAATAGGCATTATAGTTCCTTTATTTTTGTATTTTTATTCTTTAAAGCGTACAGTATTGGAAAAATTCCACCTTTAGATGAGGACTCATGTAGGGTCATGTTAAATTCTTTGTCTTTGTGAATAATGTTGCAACATTCCCATAAGACACTTTTACTGTCAGAAGATTCAGATGCCATAGTCAGAATAATGATAACTTCATCTTCGTTTTCATCTTCAAGGGTAATAGATGTATAGTCATCCTCTCTATCTAACCAGTACTTATTTTCAGACTCATGAAGATATTCAAACAAAATCTCATCACCTTCATCTTCACAACAAGAGTCTCCTATCTCCAAATATTTTTTCGCATTGTACTCAATAGAGTAATTAGAATAAATCCAATCAGTAACAAGCTCGTCAATATCTATTGTTTTACTAACAAATGAGGGAGAGGACTGAAATGACTCAGATAACGAAGCTCTTAATACTTCATCATACCGAGCTGTAGCCTTTTTCATGAACTCATGTCTTGCTTGACCAAGACTCAAGTTAAAAGGAAGGCTCATGGCTTTCGTCATTATCCTATATACTTTATCTGAAATTCTCTCTTCTGATTCTTTCAAGTCTTTGTTTATTTTCTTGACTATTGCATCTTTCATTGCATCCTCACTAAATACATCACCTACTATACCTAGAAAGTATTCTTCTAGGGGAGTATTTGTCCTATTTTCTTTTGTCTCATCCATGCTGGATTTTATAGAATCTTTTTTCATTTTTCATCTTTCGCCAGTTTTTTGTCTATGGTCGGACTTTTGATTAATTGTCTTTTAGAGATTTCCCAAGTAGTTTCTCATTCCCAATATATGGTCGAACAAAGGCACTTGAAAAGCTGTAGTATCCACTCACCCCAACAAGGAAAATTCCAAGCCGAACCTCATTAGCTACAAAGATGGGTCTCTCTACTTCTTCAATAGTGCAAACAGAGCTACCATCCCTATGGAAAAGAACCTTTGCCCCAACAGGAAGTTTATTTTTCCAATACAAGCAGTCGTCCTCAACTTTTTTTCTCTTTAAAACAATTTCTTCTTTAGGGGTCAGACTCTCTTTCTTTGTTGAAGCATCAAGTCTAACAGTTGGACAAGAACAAGAAATCCAATTGGCGAAATCCCTAGAAGCAATTTGCTCATCATCATAACAATAAATTTTAAACACCTTATATTTGGCGGCCGCTGGACTCAAAGCTTTTACAGAATGTGTCTCCAATGTTTCCCCACCCCATCCATACCATAGGTAAGAAACCTTATACATCTTTCCTTCTGTTTCACTTCTTATAATTTTGAGACATTTACAGCAAGTTACCTTTTCTTCGTCCGAAGTCATGGACACTCTTGTACTACAAGCTGTGCTACATGAGATTGTATCTTTATGTCCAATATAGCTCTTGTCAACAAAGTGTACTTTAGTCATAGTTGAACTCAATTTCATCCAAAGTGTTGTAAAAAGCTATAGCAACCTCTTTACCTTTTATTGAAAATTGAATTCTGTCAAGAACTGATTGATTAAAGTAGCTTTTAACCTCATTCGATTGAGTTTCAGTAAGCTTCCCTCCATGTGCCTCCTCAACGTCACCTATTTCACTAGACCAATCATAAAAAGCAATACTCTCAAAAATCTCGACTCTTGTCTTACCTAAGTAATGGTGTCTAAAATAAGATATTAAGTGAGATTCATATGCTCCGTCTAATGTCTTGTGGATAAGTTGGGTAAACTCGGTAATTATAGGGGTCGGATTCAAAGTGTACCCTGTAACTGTTTGTACAGGCTCTAGGTATTCAGTAAAGTCATAATATTTCCCCATAACTCTTACATCGGAATTTAAAACATGGTCCCCATCTTCTTCTAATTTTTCTAGGAGGTACATTCTTTCATTCTCAGTAAGTCCAAATTTAATCTTCTCTTTAATGTACTCGATAGCACCAATTCCTTTAGTGTCAAAGCCAAGTGAATATCTAATAGTGTACTCTTGTCCAGATGAATTAAACCCATTATGTGTTGTTGTTTTTCCATTTGGATACTCTCTATAAAAACCTGCATACAGAGTAATGTCTTTAATGTTTGTTGTTTTATTTTTCTTGTCATATTCTACACCTAAATTTCTACGTTCATTGTATTCCATGTTGAATCTTTCGCCAGTTTTAACGTCTTGGTCGGACTTTTCAGTACAGATTTTTGTGTTTTTTCTGCACTGATATATACCACTTTTTATGGTAAAAGAGATATGTACAAGTATACTTACTTTCTTCTTCCCAACTTCTTACTAGTATATTTTTCCTTTTTATTTTGCTAGGAAAGCATATTTTCTAATGATTGCTCTTGTGATAATCTCATCTAGTAGCTCATGCATATTGCTTTCGATTTTAAAGTCAAAATTATCATTAAGAATTTCATGGTAGGCTCTAAGATGATAAATTAGCATCCTAATTGTTTCTTTTTTTAGCCCAGGGATAACATCTCCTACTGAGACCACCTTTGAGTCACAACCAACAGCTCTCCACTTCTCATTATAATGATTTCTCGTCAATTCTTCCAGTGCAGCCATGCTCATAGTTGGAATAGCCAAGGTCATGTTACCTACATACCTAGCAATTTTATCCATTTCTTCTCCAGAATTTACATTTAAGTCATTCGTCTCTTCCTCATTTAGCTTTATGCAACCAGTTCTTTCGACCTCTTTAACTTTTGTTACAGAGTACAGTTTCATTTTTGCACCTTTTGGATAATGAGGGTTGATTGCCTCTTTATCTGGAGAGGAAAGATGCTTCTTAATTAAGCCAACCGTCCATCCTCTCTTCCTTAGTGTAGAGGTACTGTAAAATCCTAAATGCTGTCTACTTTTTTTTCTTTCCATTGTGTGACTCCTTGGTCGTTTCTTTAATTAACTCTCTAAACAGTTTTACTGTCGTTCTATTTGATTTTCTTACCTTTCTTAGGTCAGTAAAGGCTAACTCTTGTCCAACTTCAATAATTAGGAAGTTTAATAGATTAACTGATTGAATAGGGGTTTTATAAAAAACATATATTTCTCTCAGCATATTTGCTTTATCCATCTTTTTCCTCTCTTATTAGTCTTTGAGTATTGTTCATATTTGCTGTAAGCTTCTCCATATTTCTCTGTAGCACTCCATTATATTTTGCTTTCATAATAAATGAGCGAGAATCCAAACAATGATAATCAAAAGAAGCTACTGGACAACCTTCGCAAGTTCTACTTCCGGTAATTGAACCATCGAAAATTGCACAAAAAGGAAATGCTTTATCTTCCAATGGATGCCCTGCTTTCAATAATACTTCTGCAACAATATTGGAGTCGTTTTCACTAAAGGTGAAATCCAAGACTCTCTTCGAGAATAGCGGCCTATTCGTAAGCCTCCTAACTTCCCTATCCATATCAGAAATATATACTGACAGCGTTAGGCTATGCATTTATTTAATCCCAATTCGCTATCAGAATGAATACGGTCACACTCAAAACATGCTGAAGCTCCATCTCTTGTTGCCTTTAACCCAGCTCCACAAGACAAACACTCTAAGTCTCTTAGTATTGCATTCTTTGCAGCCAGAGCCATAAACGTTAAAGCAACCCCTTTCTTCTTGAGATGTTGTTTTTCTAAAAATACTTTCATTCTCTCTGACTTAGCTCTTCTTTTCGCTTCTTCTTTGGCTTTTCTAATCTTACTTGCCTCAGATTCCACTCTCTTCTTTTTTGTCTTTTTTACTTTTGGTTTACTCTCTGGCTTTTCGGTCAAGACAACAAAGGTATTGACCTCTGG
>NZ_JAEMVD010000021.1 GCF_029215975.1 Sulfurimonas sp. SAG-AH-194-C20 | reverse complement strand
AGTGAGAGTAATTAATTAAGTCGCTCTCCAAATTTCAATGAACAATAAGGAAATAAAATGTACAAATTAAACTATTATGTCCCAGTAGACGCTAAAGAAAAAACCAAACAGGCACTATTTGATATAGGTGTAGGTATGTTTGATAATTATGAGTCATGTTCATGGGAAACTTTGGGAGTAGGGCAGTTTAAGCCTGTAGGTAGTGCTAATCCCAATATTGGTGAGATAGATAAATTAGAGATACTAGATGAGTATAAGGTTGAGTTTATTTGTAGTGATGAACTTATTCAATTAGCTGTTAAGACTTTAAAAGAAGTACACCCTTATGAAGAGGTAGCCTATGAAGTATTTAAGATGGAGGATATATGAAGTCAGTTATATTTGTATGTTTAGGAAACATCTGTCGCTCTCCCATAGCAGAGGGCTGTGCAAAGAGATTAGTAAAAGAGTCTAATCTTGACATTCTAGTGTCTTCAGCTGGAACTGGCTCTTGGCATACAGGTGAAGCACCTTGTCCTAATTCTATAGAAGTATGTAACAACCATAATGTAGACATCTCTAAACTACAAGCATCACAGTTTACTAAAGAAGATATAGGGTCTTATGATTTAGTGGTAGCTCTTGATGATAGTAACTATAGTGATTTAAAGAGTATGGGTGATATCAATCTCGTAAAACTTGGAAGTTATGGATATGACTCAGAAGATGTACCTGATCCATATTATTTTAATGGATTTGAAGGGTTTGAGAGAGTTTATACTATGATAGATGAGTGTGTAAATAATCTCTTTAAAAACGAAGTCATTTAATAGTAGGAAAGGGTGTTAAAATACTTCGTTTATAAAAATAAAATCAGAAATAGCATTAGTAAATCAACTAACATAAAACTTAAAAAATATTAGAAGAGTTCATGAACTTAAGTTCCCTCTAGACTCAATTGATGAGATTAAAGAGTTAGAGTATTTTATAGATGATGAGAGCTAAAAAGTATTATTTGGGGTACCTAAATCTATAATACTTGTAGTATTCTTCTCCAAAATGAGTAAAGTACTAAATTAGAAAAAAAGAGCCTTAAATAACTTAAAATAGGGGTTTAAAGAGTTTTTTGAGTTTATGTTGTTTTGAGAGTATTTAGAGAAATACAAAAGTATTATTTGTGCTACTTTTTAGTAAAGAATCCGCTAGTACAGGGGTAGAAGATCTTGTATAGAGACTTCTAAAACTTGAGATATCCGATATAGCTGTTCTAGGTTGAAGTGTTTACCATACTTATTGAGTTCAGCTTTTGCAATATGACCTACAGAATTATGGCCAATGGCAAGTGCTAATTGCATTTGAGTAACTTTCTGCTCTTTACGTATTCTTTTAACATTTTTACCGACTAATGTATAAAAAGAATCTAATTCTTCATCACTAACTTCATGATTATTAATATAATGTCCTATTGGTAAATATTGTTATAAGTTTATAATAGATAGAATTCTTAATAAATGTTCTATAGAACATAAAAGAATAAAAGGAATTAGAGAATGAAAAAACAGGTTAGAAAAGCAGTATTAGTAAGTTCGCTATTACTGGCAAGTAGTGTATTTGCAGGTATAGATAATATGAGTATAAAGGTAGGAGCTTCAAACACAACAGTTGGTTCAGAATCAGCATCAGTTGGTGGAGGAGTAGGCTTTGAATGGTCTTTTATAGGTAATGCTCAAAAAAGAGCTAAAAAAGGATGGGATGTCTATGTAGATTTTGGATATGACTCAACAGAGACAGGTTATATCACAAAAGCTGCATTAGGTGGTAGATATAATGTTGGTGCAGATATTTGGCTTGGGGCAACTGCTGGGGTATCAGGTGTATCTCTAACAAACAACAATAATTCTACTGATTTACAAGGATTTATGTTTGGCATAAATGTAAAATATGATATTACCCCTAATCACGGTGTAAATTTAGAATATAGAAGTGCATCTGTAACTGCATCTACGACGGGTGCTACTGCAATTAATGCAGATACAATTGGCGCATACTACAGCTACTCTTTTTAAATTAAAATATAAGGACCAAAATGTTAAAAAATATAATAATAAGCACATGTATAAGTGCTATAGTCATAATGATGAGTGCTTGTGGTGAAGTACCTAAACCTGTAACGAAACAATTAATAAAAGTTCAACCAATAAAAATCACTTTTCCAAAAGTAGATCCAATAACAGAAGAAAAGATAAGTTTGAATAATCTTAATCTAACAACTTTTATCAAAAAACTCAGTAAGTATAAAAGATATCGTCATGTGAGTAGTTATAAATCTTTACGATATTATCAAGGGATAAAGGTTGAAGATCATAAAAATATAATTTCAATCAGTTATATTAACGAATTAATTGCAAGTAGTTCTCGTGACGAATCAAAAGCTACTTTTGACTTTTTATATGAGAAACACGATAATATACTGATTTTTAAGTACCCTGTATCTTATACTTACATTAGAGAGGGAAGTTTTCCAGTACACCCCCTATTGGATTCATTAGAAAACTTAGAAGCAGATTCTAAAAATATTTTTTCTCAATTAAAGAACTTCTCATTAGATAAAGAATATAAACTTATTGGTGAAATTAATAGTAATTTTCCTACAAAATCAATATATGCAAATTTTAAAAGAATGTTAGGTAATTACTCATACCGTGAAAATGTAAGTGAGTCTAAAAAACAGAGCACATTTAAATTAACTATAAAAGACCAGTATATACCACTACATATAGAAGTTTTTCCATATAGAGAAGGTTCTAAAGTTAAATACTCAGCACGTATACCTTATAAAATTTCACAAGAAGGTTCCACTCTGAGTAAGCAAGATATTACAAGTATTAAAGAAGAAATCAAGAAAATTGTAAACGACTAAACTTTTCTAAAAGTAAGTAAGATGGGGGATGGCTTCTCTCATCTTAGAATTGTATAGAACTAATCACCTCTTCTAAAATGGAAGTTTAGCCTGTTCTTTCCCGTATATATAAAAAGTTTCAGGTTCAATAATTTCTTCAAGCATCTCTTCAAACTCATTAAGCTTTTGAGCCAATTGGTAAGTTCTTTCAGCCTGAAAGGAGAATGTAATACTTTTAGATAAAGAGATACTTCCTTCTTGAAAATTAAGTTTTTTTAAATTGTCTTCTAAAAAAAGCATCTTATGTCGTATACTCTCAAATGTATCTAAAACCGATAACCTTGAATGTATATAATCCCTATATTCACCATTACTCTCATAAAAGATTGGAATGGGTAATTCTTCTAAAATAGAGACTGTTAAGAAAGTTTTTTTCCCAACTGATTTAGAATCACTACTCTCTTCAATTAAACGCTGAGAGTCTATAAACTCTTTGACAAACTCTAGTTTTAAATAGTGCATTATATATATAGGTGTATCTTTATTTCTATCATCTTCAAACTCTATGCGCATCATACTGTTATTACCTACTACAGAAGAGTAGTTGTCATAACTTCGCTTAATAAGGCCCATACTGTAGTATGAGCTTCTAAATGGAATAATTAAGTCATGATAATTTAAAGACTGTTTTTCAATAGAAGTTTTATTTGCTGGTGCAGGAACTTTGTAGTCATCAGGTATAGTAATATATCCAAGGTTATCAACATTTTTTAAAGAGACCTCTGCATAGTTTGTAACTGTACGAGACTCTTTTTTCCCAACTCTTACTTTTGAGATGGCAGCAATCTTTTTAGTTAGGTCCCCAAGTGTTATTATGCACTTAGCACTTTCAAAACTATTTACTAACATTTCTCTAAACTCGTTAACTTCCAATAAAAATCCTTTGTCTACTCAATTATATACTTGTAGTCATATACTTATGCTTAAAAAATTTGACACTTTCATCCGATTTTGTTAAACTCTTTACTATATGACTACAAATATATATTTAAATAGTCACAAACTAAAAGGAGTCGATTATGACAGTTTTAACAATCTTAGCTTTATTGATTGGAATATATGGAATTTATCTATTTATACAATTAATCAACAAGTACACATATATGTATTATCAGTATGATTTTTTTAATATGAAGAATCTTATTGTGACCACTATGGGATATTTAGCTTTGTTCTTTGGATACAAGTGGCATGAAAAGGCACTACAACACCAGCAGGACCTACTTAATGGACAAGTGTTATTCGCTCTAGGGCTATTACTTATTATATATGTCATTTATGAGAATGTTAAAAAGACTAATCTTCTTATAGGACTCTTCTTTAGTGCAATACAGTTAGTTTTATATATAGGGATATCTGTAATATCAATTATCTTAGCACTCGGGATGTTAGCAGCATTCGCACCAAATCGCTATGGATATTATGATGACTACTAGAGCAAAGGAGATGATAACTATAGATAAAGAGAAGTTAGAGATAAAAGAGTTTGTTTTAGATTCTAATCTCTTTCTTATAAGTAATAGTCTAGTGATGGTTATCTTCTTTGGAGGATTTCTTTACTACCTGATATGTCTGTACTTTTATGTTGGGAAACTTGATCTACTGGTATTTATAAGTGCTAGTGTAGTTTTCTCATCCCTTTTACTCTTTGGAGTAATGGGTATGAAGAGTATATCTAGACAGAAACACTACATAGAGAGACTAAGTTCTCTGTATGAAGAAACTATATAAAAAGGAGAAACAGATGAAATTAGTACACTTTATAAGAAAAGAGATATTTGTTGTTGCAATTAGTTGCCTTGAAATTACCTCTCATAGTATGACTATCTACACTACAACTGTAGATAAACTAATATAAGGAGACAATTATGAAACAGCTTAGCGGTGCAAAGATAAAGCACTACAACACTCTCATTAGTAAAGCTAAATTAGAGAGAGAACAGCTTTCACAAGAGTACAGAACACTTCAGAGTAAGATGGATAAGACTAACAATCTGCTCAAACGTTATGAAGAAGCATTAGTTGAAGTTAGTGCTTCAAGTACTACTCTAATAGTAAGTGAGCATGCACTACTGCGTTACTTAGAGAGAGTCTATAAACTAGACCTTTCTAAAATAGAAATAGAGATAGCTTCTAAAGAGTTATTTATTAAAGTACAAGAGCTTGGGAATGGAACTTACAGCTGTGAGGGAGACTTTAGTGCAAAGGTAGTTGATGGTGTGATAGTTACTGTCCTTGATAGTAAAAAGAACCATACCACTAAACGGAAGAAAAAAAGTGTTAGAGATAGAAGTACTACAGCTAAACCTAAATCACGAAGTCCTCTTCAAAGAGATCTTCAAGAGTATTACGAGGAGGTTGAGTAATGTTAGAACCACCGATGATACCACTAGAACTCTTTACACTAAGAGAGTACATCCATGCTAATAATCTTTTAGTACCCTTTCTACTGCTCTTAGTAGGTCTATATCTTGGCATGGTGCAAGTACAAAAGTACATCTCAACACTTACAGAGGAGAAGTTTAAGAGGTATATGAAGAGATTTATTAAGTTGCAACTACTCTTTATAACACTACTGCTTATCTATTACAAATTCTATGGGGTTTTACTCATAGGAATTTTACTGAGTGCATTTTATATTATTGTCTTGAACAACAAAAGATATAAAGCACTCAAACATAGATTAAAAGAGTTATTAAATGAATTATATTAAAGGAGAAAAATATGTATGAATATATGCACCCAGGATTTTTATTTTTAGGAGGTCTTGTAATATTTACAGCACTTTTTGCTCAGATACTTAGATCTGGTAAGGCCCAAAAGGAAGGTGAGAAGATAGGCTTTCCATATTTGATGTTTGTTGCAATAGGCATAATCTTAACAATTGTATTTAGTGATGCCTATCAAAGAGAAGAGCGTATCACTGCAAACACTAAAGACTTTAAAAGTAATAAAACACTTCAATGCTCTTCCTTTACAACGACATACCTTGTCTCACAAGAAAAAGGCTGGTCGTTAGTGAATGAGAGGACCTTGAGTAATGATGAAATATTACTTGATATAGATTTTTGTAAAGGAGATTGAGATGTTTGAATTCATGGATCAAAAGTTAATAATTGCAACTGTGATGTTCTTGTTTGTATATGGGCTATTAGACCTAGCAAATCAAGGAGGGAAGAAAGACTCTAGTAAGAATAAGAAACATAGCTTAGGACTAATGTATCTAGTAATTATAGCTATGCCATTTATAAGCGCTTCTTGTTCGATGCAAGATGCTAAAGAGTCTATATCGAAGTTTAAACACGATGTTACTCTCAAGTGTTTTATTGATGAGTTTGATTATGTAGTGAGTAAAGAGGAAGGATGGAGTCTCAGAGCTAATTACTTCACTAAGGACTCTCTACTTATCCGTTGCGACAAATGTGAGGAGTTCTAAAATGTGCGAGAGAGATCAGGAGAGTAAATTAGTAGATACAGCATATAAAAGTGATAGGTATCAACTCTATATTAAAGTTGATGAAGCTTTAAAGGTGCTAGTTGCCTGTGATTATGTTCTGGGAGAGATGTATAGGGCAACTTGTGGGCGTTTAAAAGAGGTTAGTAGTGATTTAGCACAAGAGCTAGAGAATTACTTTAGTATCAAACTTATAGAGTATGGAGTTGAGACTAAAGAGTCTACTTCATTAATTTATATACCAGGAGAATAAGATGTCAGAGAATACGAAAATAGATTGGAGTTACGAGAGTATGCCTAGATACATAGCTGATTTACACATATGGTTGTTTGTAACTATAACAGTTGCATATCTATTTGAACCAATAGAAGGTTACTTAGTGGTAAAACAGATTATTACTTTATGGCTACTCACAATATGTATGTCACTAATACTTAGAATAGCTACATTTATGAAAAGAAAGGATGAAGAGAAGAAGAAACAAGAAGTAGAGGAGCGATGTGCTGCACAAGTTGAACTAAGCAGTGAAATGGAGAGGAACTTAATGAAATATGCCTATGAGAAAGACTTACTACTTAGTGAGGTAGTTGAAGAAGCACTCCAAGCTTATGTAAAAACACATCAACATCTTTTAGAAAAAAATGATGCAGACACTTAATAATACAACTCCCTATATCAATAAACTATATAGGGAGGTAAATGCTCATGTTAGGTATTACTCTTTAAAAGTATATAAGACATTATTTGAAGAATATGTTCTAGAGAGGGAGTATGGAAACATCAAAAACAAAGCACCAACAGGTGTAAAAAGAGATTACTTTAAAACACTTAGTTCAGCTTTAATAGCTAGAACTAAGAAGATACAAGAGAAGATAAGACAGGGGTATAGCTATGCAAAGAACTAACAAAAAGCTTACAATAGAAGAGTTAGAGGATAGTTTTGAAGAACAAATCGAGCTTATAAAGAGTGGAGAGATAGAAGCTATTTATCTAACAAATGAGCATACAGTTTTACTACCAATTGATCAATATGAACTCTATATTAATGAAGTAAATATAGCAAAATATCAAAGTAATGAGATAGTAAGTTTGCAAACTTTTAAACATAATAGTGCATATATATTGAATAAGTTGAGGGCTAATAAAATAGATAAAGTAGCGATTATTTATGAGGATAAACTTATGCTAATTGTTATGCGACTTGCAGAATATGAACAAGCAAAAGAGCTATTTAAAGGGCGAGATACTCTTGATATTAGTAAGATAATTGAAGAGAGAATAGGTAAATTTGGAGAAGTTGTTAGGTGTTCTAAAGAAGATATAGAGGAGTTATTAAAAGATCAATTGGAATGTTTATAACGTCCCCACTTGTCAAGACCACTTAAACCAACACTCTTATTTAACTCATCTACCTGTCTCCTCTTGTGTATACTCTGCACCTAGAGATATATCATCAAGTCTATCTAACGATGATTGTGATTTGTCTTCTCTATATGAAACAGCGCCAGTGTTGGCAACATTAGTAGTGTCACCATAAGCATTTTTACTTGTTGCAGGGTTGTATCCTGCATCTGCTATTGCCGCTGCTGTATTGGACATAGGAGGTGTGGAGAATGCGTTTTGGGCATAAAGAGGCACGGATGCTTGAACAGGAGAGTTTGAAAAGAATTCTCTAGCTGAATTACCACTATTTTGAGCATTTCCCCACGCCTGAGAGACTGAGCCACTATTATTATAATTAGGATTCACAAAACCTGAACTCCCTGGTACTTGACCAGAACCGCCAGAAGGACCATGCGAGCTCGTCACCCAATCAGATGCACTATTTACCATATTAGCACCGCTTTGGGTGAGAGAAAAGTCATTGTTTCTTAACTCTGCATATGACTTATCGCTAAATGGGGCAACTATTGCACTTGCACCCATGTCCAACATACTACCAAATCCATCTGCTGTGTTAGTGATTGCTTGCATTGCCGCAACTGAATAGTTCCCGTCCGCAAGACTTTTTGTTGCCTTGTTTCCAATTAAAACGCTACTTAAGTTAGCTGCTGCTCCATCTTTGCCTGTAATATTTCCTTGCATTACTTTAGATGCAGTGTCTTTTGTGCCATCCCATACCATTTCAGCTGCCTCGCTAAAATGTCCTGTTGCTATCAAGTCTCCTGCTGTTGCAAGCATCGCCAGTGCTCCTCCACCTTTGGCTATTTTCATTCTTGTTTTAGCTTTATTGGAACTTGTTATATCTGCATCAGCTTTCGCAATCTTGTCCATTTCTTTAGTATTCAAACTCTTTTGAGCTTTTAGCTGAGATTCTTTAGTGTGAATGCCATCGTCAATTACAGCACTTCTCGATTTGCTTTGCTCAATCTCATTATCTATACTCTTGGTACTCTTTCCATTTTCAACTAAATCTCTCCTTTTTGCTTCAAGGTCTTGTCGTTTTGCACTTTCTTTTTTTGCATCCCCTTGCAAGTTTTGTCTTTCTTCGTTATACTCATTGTAAGAAGCTTGTCCCTCTTTGAGATTTTGTGAGCTTTGAGATTTTATTTCTTCAGGAGTTACATTATGCTTGGTATCTTTGTTATTGGGGTCTTTGTCATTGCTTTTATTGTTGGGTTTATTTTTCTTTAACAGACTACTAGCCTTGGAACCTAGTGCCAATCCAGCTCCACCAGCCACAGTTGCTCCCACACCATAAACTACAGCTTCAGGAGACAATCCTAAAACATCGGCTATAGCAGATATGGTTTCACCTTTTGCATGCTGCATTGTTTTCTCTGCCAAATCTGTTCCTCCAACCGATTTTAAAAATGCTTGCCCTGTCTTCTTGTCTGGTATTATTATATGTCCTGCATCATCAAATCCTATCTCTTTCCCACCATGTAGTTTCTGTTCTGCATTAAATGCAATTGCTTTTTGTTTAGCATCCATATTATTTTCATATATTTCTCCTGTTTTAGTTGTTTTTGTATTTTCCGTTACACTCTTATCACCTTGAGAGTTCAGGGTAGAACCGTCAATGTTGGCAACTGTTTCGCCTGTACTTGCATTTTGATTAAAGTTAACACGGTCAGAACCTATCATCATTCGCATATCCCTGTTCATTGTACCAGCTGTCGCCTCTTCTGCTGCAACTGCTGCATCTACTCCAGACTTTGCAACACCATTTTTGTCTGTCAACCCTGCATTAAATAAATTCTCAACTGCATCTTGTCTTAACTTCTCTGCTTCTTTTCCCGAAGCTCCCCCACCTTACCTTTTATATATGCCTCTGCTCTGTCTTGTGCCATATTCTGATCTTCTGAAAGCTCTAGTTTTTTTACATCCCCAGAAGTCGAAATCTCTGCTCTGTCTCTCTGCATTCCAATATAGCCACCGTTATTAAACTTTTCATTCGCAGTATCAACAGTTTTTATATCACTAGCAGTCTTACCACCAGCCATAGTCCCCGCAGTCTGAGCTAACTTATCAGCTGCTCTTGAGAGGTCGTCTGCACTCTTTGTAAGCAGTCCATCTTTAGCGCCACCCTCTTTAAGTTGTGCATCGAGTACGTCTTGTTGAGTCTTAGCTTTTATCTGTGCATCTGTAGTATCAACTTTAACAGCACCTTCAACCCCACCCTGAGCATCTAGTTTAGCCTTAGTACTTTGTTGCTGTGACTCATCTCCATACATTGCATTTTGAGCATAGTTTACTCCTGCATTATTTATGTTTTCCTTAACACCCAATGCTTGACCTAATTGAGAGTCTAATTTTTGTTTTGAAAGAAGTTCTGCCTGTTCTTTCAATCCCATTGATTGAGTATTGTTAGCAATTGCTTCATCTGCTTGAATTGATTGTTTTAAATCTGCAACTCTAGCTTTTTGTTCTTTCGAAAGGTCGTCACCACCGTTTTCTAACATATCTAATTCAGCTTGATCTTTTACAGCAGATGCTTTTGCTTTAGCTTTTTGAGTATCTGAATAGAGGGCAGATGCATCATCAATATTTCCATCGTGATCTGTATCGTATTTCTCTCTAAGCATTTTAGCATCACCTGAACTTTGAATACCCTTGTTTTGAGCAGCAGTAACCATGTCTTTAATCGCATCTTTACCATCATTGTGTTCCATTATTTCAGCGTATTGCGACTCAATACCACCAACAAACCCAGTTGAAGCATTTTTCTTTTCTTTTGCCATTAATCCTATTTGCTGATTATCTGTCATTGCACCAAAAGTTTCACCCATACCTATATTGGTGTTGGCTGCTTTTCTAGCTTGAGCACCTGCACCTGCAACAAAATCACCATCTCCATTGATTTCACCTGTTTTCTTATCAGCTGCAATTCCAGTCTGAACTGATGACTGTAAAGAAGCCATTGCTTGTAGTGCTTCACCATGAGATGCATCATCTCTATCGTACATTTTTCTTCCACTAGCATCACTGGATTAATCACTAAATGGGAAAGATATTTTTCCGTTAACTAGTTGTAAAAAATGGTCAATACAAGGTATAAAAGTAAAGAAATAAGAGAATAATTTAAACAAAAATTGGAGTTATAATGTCAACAATATTACAAAAAATAAAGAGTGAAAGTTCTAGAAAAAAAGTTAAATTAAGTGTTCAAATAGACTCAGAATTGAAGTCAAAAATTGATTTTATTTGTAAAAATAATGATGTATCTATAAACTTATATGTTGAAAAATTACTAGAGAATAGTGAG
This sequence comes from Sulfurimonas sp. SAG-AH-194-C20, assembly GCF_029215975.1. Taxonomy (GTDB): domain Bacteria; phylum Campylobacterota; class Campylobacteria; order Campylobacterales; family Sulfurimonadaceae; genus Sulfurimonas. The sequence goes on along the minus strand of NZ_JAEMVD010000021.1, from coordinate 11,995 downwards.
ATAAGTAGAACATATAATGAGACTTTAAAAGCTATTAAAAAAGCAGAAACTACTACTCTCAATGATGATATAAATAGTGAGAAAATGCAATGAGAGAATATTATTATAGAAGTTCTTTAGACATATATAGCTTCTTTCACGATAGGGAAATGATTGGGAAATTTATCGAATTTATGTTTGATGAAGCTATTGTATTTTCTAAGATGATTGAGGATGATGGCAGCAATAAACCTTTTCCTATTCAACTTGAAGCAAGAGCACATCAGTATCAAATGGACTATAATTATTTCATATTTATTGTTGGTAAGTGGGTTGCTAAATGGACTGATGATAAGTCAAAAACACTCAAAGTATTGCAAGATTATGGGATATATGAAGGTGTTATCCGTAATGAAGTTATGGAAAAAAATAGGGTTGGTTTTGCTTTTTTTCTATCTGAAACATTGGAACTTTCGATAGCAAGAGACAAGAGAGAAACAAGTTCTTATGTTACAAATGTCGATAAATATCCATATAATAATCAAGTTAATGAGTATAAAAATGACTATTATGATTATAGAATGGCAGGAATTTCTACTTATAAATTTGATTATTATAACGAAAATATTTATAAAAACAATAAGTATTTCAATTCTAATCAATGTACTCAAATTGCTTTTCATGCGAAGGTGGTAGAGAAGTTTTGGGAGCTTAGGAGAGACAAAGGTGAAGGTTTAAAGAGAATATATTTTATGGTTGAAGAGGATGACTTTGTAATGACATCAATAGTATTACTAGAGAAAAATTCTATTTATTAATATTGGATTAAGTTTTTAAGGGTATCTTATCATATATATATAGATATTTATATGTTATATCATTTGTACATAATATAAAGCGATATTTTTCATGTAAGGAGAAAATATGGATAAATTAGACCTCGTGTTCACAGTTATCTTTGTGGTTGGAACTATTATTTCAATGGTTTTGATCTACTTTTTTAACAAATTTCCAAATTTTGGACAGAGATCTAAATAAGGCTCTCCAGCACTTTAAAATTCAGTAAGGCAGGTTAGGTACTAGAAACTGTTTTTTTTGATAACATGGTACTTTAAAATACTAATTTTAACTATATATAGTCAAGAAATCATCTCTTTTATTTGCAGGCTTTTATTTTTATTTCAACATTTTCTTTATAAAATAAGAATTCGGTTAGCGTATTCTTTTTTTCTCTTTTTGAGGATTACCAATGCTCTCTATTTTAGCTGCAATTGTAGTCTTAAGTAGCTTGTCAATTTCCGCTTCTCTTCCAAAAGCACGTAAAACTTTTATAAAATTAAGAAGTGATATTTTTCCTGTTTGTTCAAAATTGGAGTAAGTTGTAGGAGAAGAGAGATTAGCACTTGTTGAAAACTCTTTCTGTTTTTGATTATTAGCTATTCGTATTTTTTTTGCACGATGAGCAAGAACTAAAGCAATCTCTTCATCGGTTAATAGAGAAAAGTTTGCTTCAGTGGAGACACTCTCTCTTTGAGTTTTTTTAGCATCTTTAGCAAATGATTCTAACTTTGATAGTAAAGTGTTATTAGCCATCTAATTCTCCTTGAAAGTTTCTTTCATTTAGAGCTTGTAAAACTTGAGTCTGTTTTTTTGCACTCACGTTATATTTTTGCATTAAAGATGGTAACTCTTTTTCTCGCAAGGTTTTCATCTTCATTAGAGAGACACTCACAAACTCTAACTCTATTGAAAACTCTGTAGCAAGATCTACTACATCTTTAAGTGTTATAGTTGAGAGTGCTTTGTTGTACATAGAAAGTTGATGCTCTTTAGTCTGCTTTACACCTTTTGCAAATGTTATATCATAAGCGGGAGTAGCTTTCCACTTGTAATCATCTCCACACATAAAAGAGAAGTTACGAGCATGATCATCTTGGTTGACAAACATGTAGTTAAACAACATCTGTAAAAAGAGTTGTTTGAGACTTGTAGTCGCTCCAAGTTTCACAGCAGTTCTAAGTAGCTCTTCATAACCAAGTGTTCTTGGAATGTTATAGTCCACATGTAAAAGTCCTGCTAATGAGTGAACATGGTATCTTTTGTTATTTTCTACATCAAATCTTTTTGTAACAAAGTGAAATTTGTTGTTTGACTCTATAAGATAGCACTCCATCATCTCTATACCTGCATCTCTTGCAAGTAGGAAGTAGATGTACTCTAACTTAGAGTAAGTTGATTTGTTCTCATCTCCATTATGAGTATCATCATACTTAACAATAGCAGGAATAAAACCTTCAGGTGTAGGTTTTGAACGATCTCCTAAATAGATTTCATTGCTATCAAGGTTAATGGAAACTACTGCTTTACTTCTAGCCCCACCCACAAAGGAGTGTGCCGAGACCAAAAAAGCGGAGTGAATAGATTTATACTCATCTCCCCGTTTAAGTTTTTTAGCCTCTTCATAAATCTCTTTGAGTGCCATAGTCTCACTAACACTATTTTCAAACTCTTGCGCTGGTCTAAACTCTAATGCTCCAAGCCCTCGATTACCAATGAAGAGTAGCTTCTCTATAATAGTCGGTTTTTTACCACTGTTCATCTCAAAAAAGTTATCTAAGATTTCATTACCAAAACTGCCAGGAAGAGAATCACTAATAAAACCAGCGACTCTCTCTTGGAAAACTAAGGATGTTGTCTCTATCTCATTTATATCTTTAGCAAGAGAGAGTGGAGTAGCTTTGTATGCAGATGCATTAAATTGGCGAAGATAGACTCTATCATCTATTTGATAGACATCTGCTATATGCTCATTAAAAAGATACAGACTAACTTTTTCTGATTCTGACATAAAAAACCTTTAATTTATATATATATTTGTAATTATATCATTATATATAAGTTTATTACAAATATATAGGCTTAATTATCAAGATTAATCTCTATCTCAAAACTTTTCATTTTTATATTTTCTCCATATTGACTTTCATTTGGATACCCAAGCGGATTACATAGGAACTCTATATTGTTTATCTCATACTCTACAGGATCATGAGTGTGACCAAAGACCCAATATTTCATAGACCCATCTTTGTAAAACTTACTACCATCAAATGTAAAAAATGTATTCGTGGTACTATTATGATATTTTTTGCTGATATGCTCTTCATTAAATGATGGGTTTACATGTGTAATCATTACATCGCATTTTTGGTAGATTTTTTCAAGCTTTGGGATTTCTAGTTTACTAATATCATCAAATCTACGAATTCCATAAATGAGTCGACTGTCATTGATATACTGCTTCCATAGTATGTTTGTGTAGTTATTGTCATATTGTTTGAAATATTTTTGAATATAGCTATCATCATACCAGCTATCGCACCCACCAAATTTAATTCCATCTATCTCAATAACTTCACCATTTAAACAGTAGATATTTTTCTCTTGATTTATCAGTTTTCTCATATCTTGCGCACGCTTAAAAGAGTTACTATCAAAACTATATTTTGCTTCGCTATTTACAAGATAATAATCATGATTACCAAGTACACAGATAATATGTTTGTAAAACTCTTGTTGAAATATTTTAAGGACTTCTATGTTTTGTGCATTAAAGTGTCCAATGTCGCCTGCTATAATTAAGATATCACCAAGAGATCTTGTTCCATTATCTGTAAATATTTCTTTAAACAGTGGGATTACATTTTCACTTGTTGATAAGTGCTTTTTGAAGTAAAAATCGAGATGTAAATCACTTAATATATCTACTATCACTTATCTTTCTAACCTAGAAATAGAGTTGAGTACTTGAGATTGAATATCCCTAAATGATAAATTGGCTTGTGTTTTTTCATCTAAATAAACCCGTTCATCATGAAGAGCTTCTTTTTTAGAACTTATGTACTTTATGAGAGATTCTTTAGAATCAATTATAGTTAACTTTTTTGCTATCTCTAAAACTTCATCTATACTCAAAACATCATTATCAAGTATTGCTCCAAAATCAAACAGATCTCTAGACTTTTCTCGTGAAAATAGTGCTACAATTTTTAGTTTAGCAATTGATTTTAGATCTAGAATTTTAAGGTTTGAGTCTTCAAACGGAGTATATTTTGACTCTTCTAATATTTCAAGTTGCAGTGTTCTACTTGCTTTAAAAAACTCTATCTTTACACCATCTAAATTAAATTTTAAAATATGCTCATCAGGAAACAAACCTGCCAATCTTAGGGAAAATTCATTTTCATCTTTTACTCTTTGTGCATTTATTTCAAGCATCGATGATATTATTGTCTTATGCTTAAGAGCAGAAGAACTTGCAAGATCTATGTCTTCAGAAATTCTATGGTTAATATAATATGACAATGCAGTCCCACCGATAAAATACAAATCATCATAAAACAGTTCTAAGTCTTGAACCTTTTTTAGTGTGTTAATTACATTAGCAGTCATTGATAGTCCGTGAGAGTTCTTTATACATAGGATTGTGGTTATAACTACCTTGTAGTTCAATATCTATACCACTGGTACTTATATGACCCTTCTCATACATTTTTCGATACTTATCGTTGAGTACATAGCGTACAAGAGATTTTCCATACTCTTTACATAGCTGCTTAATATCTTGCGGATTCATAAGAGAAAGATAGTTATAAATAATAGCATATACTGTTTGTGAACTTGTTTCATTCGTCTGCCAAAAACAGTTAGTTGTATATTGTTCAGGAATAAACTGCACGACATCATTAACATCATAAAAGGATTGGTTCTCTTTAGTTTCATCATAACTAAGTGATTCTAATAAATTGTAAAGTCTAGATCTACTCTTTTTCCAATCTCTAAGTGTTCTATCTGGAATATCCAATAATCTACTTATCTCTTGTTGTGTCATGAATATCCTTTTTTGAATATTATAGGCGAATATCGCCTAAATGTCAATTTGTAATTAAAAGCTTGTAAGGAGTTAATGATTAGTCTATTTATTTAACTGTAATGTATTTATCAAATAATATCTGTTCTGTGGGCAAGCATCATATTTAAAATATCTAAGGTTTTAGCAACATCATAAATAGCACTATGATACTGTTCATCATCAAACTCTATATTATAAAACTTGCAGGTCTCAATTAATTTAGGATTTTTGATATTGCCTTTTGCATTTGTAGCTTTAACAATTTTCTTATTCTCTTTCATAGTGCAGAAGTGTTTCTCAAATGAGAGCAGATTACCAATGTGTCGTAACTCAAACGAAATGTTATGAGCAACAAGAGTTGTAGCTCCTTCACAAAACTTTACAAAGTTACTATCTTCCTCAAAGTACTCTTCATATGTCACATCTTTCCGAAGCCTCGCTAATCTATCTGGAGAAAGTTTATGAACTGCAAGAGCATGAGGATTGACTTCATACTCTGAGAAGTAATAACGATGAAAAGTATCAGTGACTCTATAAGCACCATTTTCAACTCTAACACGAAAGGCTGCTACTTCTATTACATCATGTATATTTGCAGAGTTAGTTTCAAAGTCTAGTATAATCATTAGAGCTCTAGCAACTCTTTAATCTCGTCAGAACTATAATATGACTCAATTGCCTTATTGATAATGTAATCAAGCTTTTTCTTCTCATTTAGATTTTCAACTTCACTTTCAAGTAAAGTTGCCATTATCTTTATTCTTTTTATATTTTTCGTATCTAAATTAACTCTTTTTCCAATTACATCATTTTCTTGCATATTTATCCTTTATTTATAATTATTAAAGATATTATAGTTAAATAAATAAAACAATCAAATAATAAAAGTAAACTTTTGACAAAACAACGATATTCGTATATAATGAAGCAATTAAAGGATCTGTCATGACAAATAAAGAGATAAGTAAATTATTCGAAATTCCTCTTAGTACAATCAATGATTGGCAGAAGCAAGATAGTAATAGATACAAGCTCTATCAATTTTTACATGCCTCAAATATGAAAGATGCAACAGATATTACCACTCAGCAGAAAAATCATAGATTACTCCATATACTTAACAGAAATATTGATAAAAAAAATGCTTACTCAATTAAAGAGATAGAAAATGCATTTTCCAGATGTGAGTATGCAAGTGGATCACAAAGAGAGCAGGTTATTTATAGTAAATTTTTTAAAGAGTGCGACACGGAAGATCTCTCAAGTTTACAGTCGTTATTAAATATATCAGTAAGAAATGTCAAACAGATATACCTAAGTTCACCACTTAGAAAACTCAGAGGTGTACGAAATATCTGGGATAAAAGATTTAGAGTTAATTTTGATGATGGAAGTTTTACCCCATCTAACAACTCAATACCTACTGCATTAGTACACATTTTGAATAAAAGAACTGCTAATGTATGATTTTAGTGTCCAAAAAGAGATGATGATAGCTGCTAATTATCTATTAAAGAAGCATGGTCTCTCAGATGTATCTGCACTAGGAGGAGGCACAGCCTTAGCTGCATATTACTGGAATCATAGATACTCTGCAGATATAGATATATTTACTCACTCTGAAGTTGATATTACTCTTTTATTTAGACCTGCAAAATGGGATAAAAATTTTAAAAAAATTATGAATGAATTAGGGCATACAGGAAGTAAAATACATCCTATATATACAGAGTTTGTGCTTAAAGATAATTTCAAAATGCAATTTTTAAGTACAGCAGATAAAACAAAAAATCCATATCAACTTGTAAAACTCTGGGGTATGGATATATTATTAGAATCAGTAGAAGAGATTATTGCTAAAAAGATATATTATAGGGCTCATAAAGGAAATGCACGAGATCTGTTTGATATAGCAATTGCTATTCATAAGCATCCAAGTATCTTAAATGAGCTACTTATCCCTTTGAGTAAAATAGAAGAGTTACAGGAAACAGTAGTCACTATTCAAATGGACAAGCAACTATTAGAAGAGTATTTATACGAGATTGATTTAATGAACCCCAATCCACTATATAATAAAATTGCACTGAACTGCATTAGGTATTTAACACAATTTCTAGAGAGTTATTTAGAAGCAAAAAGATTATCACTTAATTTAAATGATAGTGAATTATTAGAAATAGAAAATTACATATATAGTAAAAATATTGAATAATTATAAAATAACTTTATTTAAATTTAACAATTTTATAGATTTTAATCTAAATCATAAAAATAACAATATATAGCACTTATCTAAAACTTAAAGTTATTGCTTTTTAGTGTTCTAATACCTATTAAAAAGTATACATAATTATTAATTAAGTACAGTTTAGATGAAATTTCAATGATAAATAGCCATATTTTAGTCTGAAATAGCTATTTATTAAATATATTTAAATTTAATAAATGGCTATTCTATGAATGAAAATAGCCAAAGAGGAATTTTTTTGTTATTTGATGTAAAATCAATATCTAAAGCTAAAAAACTATCATTTATATCTTTTATTTGTGAAAATGTTTTATTTTTACCGCCAACCTCAAATATATACTTATCTACTTTGAAATCTCCAATATCACTATAATAAATATCATTAAAACAGTTTACAAAGAAAGTTTCTCTTACTGTGCCAATTTCCGTTGGTATGTGTAAATCTTCACTCAATGCATATAAAATATTTGTATTTTTAAAAAAGAGTTTTGCAGGTTTTTTAGTCTGTTTCGCAGAAAATTTATGAATAGCTGTAAATATTCCTGTCTTATTTAAAATTTCTAAATAAGTATAAAGTGTAGGCTCACTGATTTTTAGTTCGCGTGCAAGTGAATCAATTTTTACCTGGTAAGGCAATTTAGATGCAAGAACTTTATACATAAGTTGTTTAAATATAGAAAGATTTTCAAATTTGATTTTATTAGTTGAAGGTATGTCTTCATATATGATTTTTTCTAATGAGTTAAAGAGTTTACTATGATAAAGTTCCACACTGCTCGAACTTGAAAAATATGGATAACATCCTATTTGTAGGTAGTCTTTAAATTCTTTATAAAGAGTTGGATATTTTTGAATCAGGTTAAATGATATTTCACTTGCATTCGTAAGTATATCTTCTAGCATGTATGATTCTAATACAATGCCATTATTAATTTCTAAGTACTCTTTGAAACTAAGTTTTTTTAACTCTTTAACAACCATCCGTCTACTTAAATCATAACTCTGCATTAAAATATTTAACATTGAGGAGCCACTCACACGAATAGTAAGATCAGGCATAAAGTCATAGATATTTTTAATATGTCCAGCCCACTCTTTAAAAAGGTGCACTTCATCAATGACTACTACTCTACCACCAAGTGCATAAAATTCTTCAACTATGGCTACTATACCGAAGTTAGCTATACTAATATCATCTGCAGTAAAATAGAGTGCTTCGTCTATTGAAAATTGCTGTAAATATTGTAGTAATAATGTTGTTTTTCCAACACCACGAGAGCCAATAAGTGCAATAAGCCTTTCACTATTATTAATAAAATCATATTCTTGACGAGTATATTTAATTTTTTTAACATTCGCTATTAATTTTCTTTGTCTATCTTTAAGTGCATCTAGCATAAAATATCCTTTTATAAAGTATACTTTAACATAAATTTCATAAAACTAAAGTATGTTTATATACTTTTCTATTTAATATACATAAGTATTTATTAAGACCACTATTATGATATAATCACCTAAATAAATCTCCAAGTAGGACATAATGAGCAACGAAACTCTCCTCACTAAACTAGATAACTACTCAAAAAAATATATCAAAGAAAAAACATCTCTTAATATGGCTCATAACACTATCGCTGTATACCAAAGAGTATTAGAGTCCTTTTATGAGTTTATACTTGAAGAGGAGAGTATTACAGATATAAATGAGATATCCAAAGAGATACTCCTCAAATTCATTAACAAAAACAAAGAGAGTGCAACATCAAGCAGAATACTCTATCTCTCTGTCCTCAAAGCCTTTTTTAGTTTTATAGATGATCAAGAGGGTATGAAAGGCCTGTTTGAGATAAAGTTTAAAAAACTGACTCTTAAAAAAGAGAGTGTAGAAGTAGATGCACTTAATGAGAATGAAGTAGAGAGACTCTTAACACTTGTCAACAGAAAAACTTCTTCATTTAATAAGATGAGAGATGCACTCCTTATTAAACTGATACTCTTTACAGGTATACGAGCAAGTGAGTGTTTAGACGTGAAACTAAGTGACTTTTCCCATATTGAGGAGAATAGTGTCTATAAGATAAAAATTCATGGTAAAGGTTCTAAAGAGAGATATGTATATATACAAGTAGCTCTCATTCAAAAAGAGTTAGATTTCCTAAAAGATTATATAACAAACTATATAGCCATCACTAACCAAAACAAGAGAATGAGTAGAGTAGGGCTTTATAGTGTCATAAGCAATAAAATGAAAAAAGCACTCATAGATAAAAAAGGTGTTCATATACTCCGTCATACTTTTGCTAGAAGACTTGTTGCAAAAAATATTAACCTTGTTACTATCTCAGAACTACTTGGACATGCTGATATTACACTTACTGCTAAGACTTATGCTAAGAGTGATGAGGGGAGTAAGGTTCGGGCTATATTACAATAATATATAGCTATTTATTTTATTATTTTTATTTGTTGATTATATTTTGTCTAGTTCATAGAGGATATTCCATTTTAATGGTAGTAAGTGTATATTGAACTTAATAGAAAAAGTAAAAAAAAGTAAAAGTAATTTTATACAATACTGATACAAAAACAAAGGAGTTAGATATGGTAAAGAATAATGAATTAGATCCTAGTGATTATTACCAGGATGAAGAAGATTTTAATCAGGAAGTTGAAGATGGTACAACACCATTTACTAATTATAACGATTACACAGATGCAGTTGATTTAGATGTAGAAGTGGATCCAGACTTTTATAGGGATAATCGATAAATTATAACTAGGTCACAGGAATATATGATTGAGAAGACGATGTCTTTAAACAATTTAAAATTGAGAAATATAATCTTAATTATTTATACAAAGGAAAAAGAATGCCATTTCATCAATATGAAGATAGCTGGAACGAGAGTGCATCAGAAACACTTAGCAGAATAGAACAAGAGAGAGAAGAAAGTGAGAATAGCAATGAATGTGGGATAATTTGTGAGATAGAGGAATATGTATCAGAAAAGATTGATCAAGTTTATGATTATTTTGAAGATAAATAATCTCGAAATATAAGTTTTATTGATTTAAAAAAAGGAAAAGATTATGACACAAGATGAAAGAGGAAGTGTTCAGCGAATAGGAGAAAGCTTTGCATGTTTTGAATGTAAAACAGAGATAGAAGGAGAGATTAATTTTCTAAATTAATATCTAATAGATATTAAAAAGTAAACTTCGGTAAAAGCAATTTCATATAATTTTCCTATCAAACAAATGAAGGAAAGATTATGAAACTTGCTACTAGAACACTTACTTTAAAACTAGACAATGAAAGACTAAGACACATAGATAGAGTGTGGGAACTATTAGAAGATGGCTATAAAGATGTAAAAGGTGGTCTATTTTTTACTTCAAAAGAAAATCTTTTAAAAACAACTGCTCAATGGAAAGTTATTGTCTGTGCTAATAAAATTATAGCTGTAACAATCTATAAAGCAAAAAAAGGTTTAAAGTTAGTTGCAATGACAGTATCTAAAGCAGTTGAGTATAAAAAAACTGCTGTTAATGCATTAACAAAGTTAATTAAAAGAGATTTAAAAACATGTTGGATGGAGTTATCAGAAGCAGCTGAAAAATTTGTAATGAGATTTGCGAAAGATTATGCAGTTAAAAATCATTTAGTAGCACAGATAATTAACAAAGACATTACTCTTAGTGCAGATGGTGTGCATTATTTTAGAACTATTAAAAATATCAACAAAGAAAAAATCTTACTTGGCACACCAGTATTTAACTAAAAGAAGGAAAATTATGATTATATATTTACATGGATTTGGTGGATGTGGAGCGAGTAGTAAAGCTACAGTATTTAGAAATGAGTTAGAAGAATATAAATTTATTGCTCCTTCACTTTCTTATATACCTAAACTGGCTATTGATACATTAAAAGAATTGATAGCATCTTATATGAAATATGAAAAGGTTTATCTTATCGGTTCATCGTTAGGTGGGTATTATGCTACATACTTAGCTGATTATTTTAATATCCCTGCTGTACTGATTAACCCCGCTGTAAATTCAAAAGATACTCTTACTCAGTATCTAGGACAAAGTATTAATTTTTATGATAATAGTTATTTTGAGTGGAGTAAAAAGCATATAGAAATGCTAAAAAGTTATGAAATTGAGAGTATAAAACCAAAGTTATATTTCTTACTATCACAAAAAGGCGATGAGTTATTAGATTATATGGATGGAGTTATAAAATTTAAAGATGCAAAGTCCATTATAGAAAATAATGGAAGTCATAGATTTGATGGAGTCGAAAAACATATTGAAGATATTATAGATTTTTTTCAACTGGATATTAAAGAATGAAAAATATATTTACAATAGGTGTAACTGGCCATAGAGATTTAACAATAGAGTGTATATCATACTATGAAGTTCAAGTGCATAGTTTATTAAGTAGCTTAAAAAGAGAACATACCGATGTAATAATCTGTTCACCACTTTCAGATGGAGCAGATAGACTTGTCGTAAAAGAAGGTATATCACTCAGCATACCCTTTATTGCTATTCTTCCAATGCCAAAAGATAAATATATTAGGGACTTTGATAATAATTCGCTTGATGAGTTTAACTATTTACTACATCAAGCACAAGAGATAATAATAACACCGTTACATGGGAATAATACATTAGATAAAATATCATCATATTCAAATCAAAGAGATTTACAATATGAAGCTTGTGGATATTATATTGCTGATAATAGTGATAATTTAATAGCTCTTTGGGATGGTAAATTTATAGGTCTTACTGGTGGAACCGGGGAAATAGTAAAGTACTATTTAAACACACAA